>CAYSXO010000161.1:4473-10162 GCA_964434995.1 uncultured Sphaerobacteraceae bacterium | reverse complement strand
GTTGTTGATCACGCGCACGCCGAGGAGCGAGGTCACGTCGCCTACGTCATAGGGCGGAGCGACTTCCACCAATTCCATCCCGACCAGGCCCTCGCGCGTGACGATGTCGAGCATGCGGAAGACTTCGCGCGGGGTGAAGCCGCCCGATTCCGGGGTGCCGGTGCCGGGTGCGAACCCCGGGTCGACGCAGTCGATATCGAAGGAGAGGAAGACCGCCTTGGCGTTCTTCCAGGCGATCTCCAGCGCCATCTCGCAGACCCGCTCGATTCCCCAGCGGTCGACGTCGGTCATGGTGATGACGGTGGCGCGGCGCTCCCGCGAAACCGCCACGCCCTGGCGGTTGCCGGTCCAGCCGCCGATGCCAATCTGCACCAGGTTCGTGGCGGGCGCGTTCGGGATGTTCGTGGCGTGGAAGAAAGGAGTGCCGTGCATTCGCTCGTCGAAGTTGTACTCGGAGAGGTCGGAGTGGCGGTCGAAGTGAATGATGCCGACGTTGCCGTCGATCTGCGGCGCAATGCCCCTGATATCCGGGTAGCCGATCGAGTGGTCGCCGCCCAGGACCACTGGGAAAACGGCACGCTCGTGGATGTAGCCAATCGCCTTGTCGATCTGGTCGAAGGTCTTTTCGATGTTGGCCGGAATGACCGTAATGTCGCCAACATCGACGATGTCGAGCGATTCCCAGAGATCGATGCCCATTTCGAAGTTGTAGCCGCTGTTGAGTCCGGAGATTGAGCGCATGGCCGAGGGGCCGAAGCGCGTGCCGGAGCGATAGGTGGTTCCGCCATCGAACGGCGCGCCGACGATGGCCACGTCCTGCCCGCCCAACTCGCGCATGTCCTCCAGAAAGGGGCGGCCAGCGAAGGCGCCGCCGTGAAAGAAGCGCATTCCGGTGCGGTTGAAGAGGGGAATGGTGCGGTCCTGGATGCTGGCGGCCGAGGGGAGCCCATGCTCCAACTGGATCTGGATGGCTTCCTTCGATTTGGTCGAGGGGAGCTGCGCCTCCCGCTCCTGCATCCGGGTTCCGACCAGCCGCTCGCGATCCATGTTTGTCCTCCGGACGAGGGTGTTGGGGTGCTAGGGTCATGGGGTGGTAGGGTGGGAGGAAGGCAGGCCGCATCGACCTGGCGCCCCCCCAACACCCTAATACCCCAACACCCTATCACCCTTGCTCTGACACCTGACGACGCATACCCGCGTTGTATCATAGGCGGGCTCGCCCCAGACTGGGACGCCCGTGTTTTGCCGATTTTGTCGCGGGCAGTTCCGACTACGTACCGGAGGTCGATATCGCACTATGAAGCAGGGAACGCGGCTGGCCGGGACGGCCCGGATCATCGGCCTCCTGGTAACGCTGGCGCTACTACTCGGATTGCTGCTGCCATTGGCAGGAGTTGGCGCGCAGGAAGCCACGTCGCAGGGGGAGACCGTCGAGGTGCTTTCCGAGGTGCCAACCACGGGCGCGCGGCGTCCGGGGCCGGTCATCCTCAATAGCTCGAAGATCCGAGCGCCGGGACCGCCCCCGGGCGTCGCGCCGGTGCAAATGGTTGTCGACAGCATCGGGCTGGACGCCCCGATCGAGACTGGCACCATTGCCGATGGCGTGATGCTCGATCCGAGTGGGCCGTGGGTCGTCACCTGGTACTCGCAATTGGGCAAAGTTGGCCAGGGCGACAATGTGGTGATGGCCGGCCATGTCGACTATTGGGATACTGGACCGGCGATCTTCTGGAGCGTTCCATCCCTGCAGCCGGGTGACGTCATCAGCCTTATCGGTGAGAATGGCGAAACGTACAACTACGCGATCGAGTGGACCCAGCTCTTCGATGTCGCTACCCAGCTCACCCCGGATGTGATTCAGAACGACATCGTCGGCAACACCGGACAGGAAAGCTTGACCCTCATCACCTGTGGCGGCGACTTCAACTACGAGACCGGGGAGTATCTACAGCGTTGGGTGCTCCGCGCCAATCTGATCTAACTCGCCCGTGAACCGACAGGAGTAGACGCGCCGGCACGCCCAATGGACGTGCCGGCGATGCTTTGTCAGCCGCTATCATTTGACCGATATGGGAGCAGCATCATCGTGACCACACGCGCATTGCCAGCAATCGAGCAGCCAGATATCGCCGCGCTGCTGTCACCGGCGCGCATTGGCCCGCGCGACGGAAAGGGCAAGACCTGCGTCGTCGCCATGAGCGGCGGCGTCGATAGCGCCGTCACCGCCCTGGTGATGCGCGAGCGCGGGTACCGGGTCATCGGCATCAACCTGCGCCTCTTTTCGCCGGGCGATCCCGATCACCGGGTCAACCCCTGCTGCGGCATCCCGGCGATGGATGACGCGCGGATGACGTGCGCCCGCATCGGCATTCCCTTTTACGCCATCAATATGGAAGGGGAGTTTCGCGAGGCGGTGGTGCAGCGCTTTGTCGACGAGTACGCGGCGGGTCGCACGCCGAATCCCTGCCTGGAATGCAACCGGCACGTCAAGTTCCGCCATCTGGTGGAGCGGGCCAGGATGATCGGCGCCGACTGCCTGGCCACCGGGCATTACGCGCGTGTCGTGCGTGGCGATGCTGACGCTGGCGAGCCGCATCGGCTGCTGCGCGCGGTCGACCCGCGCAAGGATCAGAGCTACGTGCTCTACACCCTGACGCAGGAGCAGCTCGGCTTCATCGACTTTCCCCTCGGTGGCCTGCACAAGACGGAGACCCGGGCGCTGGCCCGCGCCTTCGAACTGCCGGTGGCGGAGAAGGCGGAGAGCCAGGAGATCTGCTTCGTCGGCAACCGCTCCTACGCCGATTTCGTGGCCGAACGCCGCCCGGACGTGACCATCCCCGGCGAGGTCGTCGACTCCGGTGGGAAGACGATTGGCGAGCATCGCGGGCTGGTCCATCACACCGTAGGCCAGCGGCGCGGGCTTGGCATTGCTACGAGAGAGCCGCTCTACGTCATCCGTCTGGAGCCCGTCAGTAACCGCCTCGTCGTCGGGCCCCGCGCGGAGGCCGCCGCGCGCGAGCTGACGGCGGACGCGGTCAGCCTCGTCAGCGGTCTCTGGCCGGAAGAACCGTTTGCCGCCGAGGCGATGGTCCGCTATCGCGGCGCGCTGGCGCCGGCAAACGTCACCCTCGGCCCAGCCGGGAGTGGCGCCGCGCATGTCCGTTTCGACGGTGATGGTCCGATTGCCTCACCGGGGCAGGCGCTGGTGCTCTATCGCGGTGATGAAGTGCTGGGGGGCGGCACCATCAGGGATGTCGTGAACCGCGAAGCGGCCGACATGGCCGGCAGCGATGCCGTAAACCCGGAACACCTCACCATCCTCGATTGACCGGCGCTGCAGTGGCCCCGCGTGGTAGCCCGCATGTCGCTCGACCCGCGGCATTGGAATGGTTTCGGCGAGATGTCGAATTGGCGGCGACTCGTTCGTCGTCTTGTCAGCGAGGCTCAATGGCCTCGCTGGTTCGACGTATTGGAGGAAGACCATGCGCGTGGTGGTATTCGTCAAGGCAACGGAAGACAGTGAAGCGGGCATCATGCCCTCGACCGAGCTGCTCGAGGCGATGGGCAGGTATAACGAAGAGCTGGTCAATGCCGGCGTCATGCTGGGCGGCGATGGCCTCAGGCCGTCTTCCCAGGGCAAGCGGGTGGCCTTCGACGGTCCAAAGCGGACGGTTATCGACGGCCCCTTCGCCGAGACGCGCGAGCTGGTGGCAGGCTATTGGCTCTGGGAAGTTAAGGACATGGCCGAAGCCGTTGAGTGGGTCAAGCGCTGTCCGAACCCGATGTTTGGCCCAAGCGAGATTGAAATCCGGCCTGTCGTCGAATTGGCCGACTTCGCCGAGATCATGACGCCGGAGGCCGCCGAGATTCACGATCGGGTTCGGGACAAACTCGAGAGCCAGTAGTCGCTGGCTGAGGTCGCCCTGGTGGCCTCAGCGACTTGCCATGCCACCCTCTTTTCCCTAGAGTGGGGGGCATGGCAGCGACCAAACCCCCCGAACCTCCCGCGGAACGGGCGGCGGCTGAAACCCATCAGGCCATCGAGGCAGTCTTCCGAATCGAACGCGCCAGGCTCATCGGCGGCCTCGTCCGGATCGTGCGGAACGTGGATCTGGCCGAGGAGCTGGCGCAGGATGCCGCCGTGACCGCGCTGTCAGAGTGGCCGAAGACCGGCGTGCCAAACACCCCCGGCGCCTGGCTGATGGCCGTGGCCAAGCGTCGCGCAATCGACGGGTTTCGCCGGAATTCTACCCTTGCGCGGAAGCAAGAGGAGATCGGCCGGGCTCTGGAGTATGAGCAGGAACATGGGCACGAAGCGGGATTTGAAGACGTTGAATCGGCTATGGATGGCGACGTCGGCGACGAGTTGCTGGGCCTGATCTTCACCGCCTGCCACCCGGTGTTGTCCAAGGAGGCGCGCGCGGCACTGACGCTGCGCTTGATCGGCGGGCTGACCACCGATGAGATCGCCCGTGCCTTCCTCGCCAGCGAGACGACGATCGCCCAGCGCATCGTCCGCGCCAAGCGGACGCTCGGCAATGCTGGCCTGACCTTCGAGGTTCCTCGCGGCAAGGAGCGGGACGAGCGGCTCGCCTCGGTGCTGGAGGTCGTCTACCTGATCTTCAATGAGGGGTATTCGGCCACTGCCGGCGAGGACCTGATCCGCCCGTCCATGTGCGCCGAGGCCCAGCGCCTGGGACGCATCCTCGCGGGCCTGGCGCCTGGCGAACCAGAGGTGTTCGGCCTGCTGGCCCTGATGGAGATTCAGGCGTCGCGGCTGGCCGCGCGCACGGCGCTGGATGGCTCGCCAGTGCCGATTACCGAACAGAACCGCGCTCGATGGGATCAGCTGCTGATCCGCCGGGGCCTTGCCGCCCTCGCGCGCGCTGAGGCGCTGGGCGGCGCGAATGGGCCCTACGTCCTCCAGGCCGCGCTGGCTGCCTGCCATGCGCGGGCGCGCAAAGCGGAGGAGACGGACTGGGAGCAGATCGCGGGGCTGTACGACACGCTGCGTGAGGTCATGCCGTCGCCGGTGGTCGAATTGAACCGGGCCATTGCGTACAGCATGGCCTTCGGCCCGGAGGCAGGCTTGAAGCTGGTCGATGAGATCGCGCGGGTGGCTGCCCTGCGCAATTACGCTCCGCTGCCGGCTGCCCGGGGCGATTTCCTGTTCCGCGCGGGCCGGCTCGCCGAGGCCAGAGACCAGTTCGAGGAAGCCGCCGATCTCAGCCGCAACGAGCGCGAGAAAGCGTTCTTGCTCGGACGGGCGGAGGCCTGCGGCTAGCGGCCGTCAACGGCCGCCCCCGCGGGAGCGGCCCTCCGGCTGACGGCGCCAGGCCGTCAGTGTCCGCTCGTAGGGGTGGATGGACCAGATTTCTTCATCTCCCCGCTCACGATAGGTTTGCGGCTCGACCGCGTTGGCAAAGCGCGCAGGTGTGCGAGGCCAGCCGTCGACCACCAGTGACAGCGGCTCCGCAAGGGCGTTGAGCGCCTGATACGTCTTTCCGCTGTTCGTCGGTCCGACGATGAGCTCGAGCCGGCGCTCCATCGATCTCGCGGTGGTGAAAAAATCGGCGTAGCGGGCGAAGTTCGCTTCGGTCAGCAGCGTTTGGACGGCTTCTGTTTCCTTCGCCTGCTTCACCAGCCGTTCCACAAGCGAGCGAACGCGCGTGAGGAGCGACTCTGCATC
>CAYSXO010000161.1:899-4463 GCA_964434995.1 uncultured Sphaerobacteraceae bacterium | reverse complement strand
GCCGTGAAAGCGGCTGGAACGCCGGCCACGTCGGGGATGACGTCGTTGCGCTCCGAGACACGGACGCGGCCTTCGTCCGTTCGTGCCAGCTCCCGGCATGCCTGTTCACAGATTCCATTGACGACTGTCATGGCCTGGCGCCCGACTGGCATGCTGTTGCCCGCCCCCCATCTTCGGGCGCCGACCGTGCTACGATCCTCAGCAGTGAGTTGGATGACCGCGCTTCCAGGAGATGCATGGCGGCATGGAACCGAACGGGGCCGATACCGGCAGATGGAAGTGGTGGGCGGCGCTCGCCATTCTGGTTTTCGCGCTGATCGTCGTCGGCATCGGCTACGGACTCTATCAGCTTGGCGGCCCGGACGAATCGGCCCTCGAGCGATTGCGTGATATCGTCATCATCTTTCTCGTCTTCCAGCTCCTGCTGGTCACCATCATCCTGGGCGGCATTGCCGCCGGGCTCCTCTACCTGCTGCTGGTCCTGAAGGATCAGCTCATTCCGCTGCTGGCGGAGTTCACCGAGACGGCGAAGCGCCTGCGCGGCACGACCGAGTTCGTGACGGAAGAAGCGGTCAAGCCGATCATTCGATCCGCTGGCCAGGCCGCCAAGTTCCGGGCCATGGTGCGCGCGGCGACGGGTGCGGACAGGCGCGGGTGACGGGTCATTGGCGGCTGTGCGGCAGGCGCCGTAACGTTGTCATCTCCTGATGCTCAACCCACCGGATCTGCCGCATAGCCCGGCGGCCATCGGCCATGACATCCTGAACGACGTGAAGGTTCTCGCTACCCGCGTACACGCTCATGTTCGGATGCCGAGGTCTTTCGCCTGGCGCGTGATTCTCCAGCGCCTGGGATGACATCGCGGATCGGAAAGAGCACGCCGCGGCCGGCCGCCTCATGCGTGCACCGGCCGCGGACCATCGCCCGGGCATTGGTTCAAGAACGATTCGACCGAAATGCCGACACCGGGGAGCGAGTCCCAGCTTTCGTCGCCTGGCTTCGATTGGATCATGTACGCCCAATGCGCGAAGCTCGCTGTGCCAGTCTGGTTCAGCATGGTCCACTCCTTACGTTTCTTCTTCCCTTTCTGGACCATAGTGCCGACCCCCTGCTGGAGCGTGACCGTGCCGTCGTTGTTGTCGATAGTGAAGAGGAGGAGAACCTGGCCCTCCGGGGTCACCGAGCCGATCAGGGATGAGCATGAGACGGCGTTGTCGCCCAGTTGGGTGACATTCTTCCCCCAGAAATACCCTTCTCGGTAGCCGGTAATGTGATAAACGGTCTGGTCCGAGACGGGCGCGAGCCGTTGTGTGGACGGATTGAAGAGGACAGCCGGAAGATTGGGGCTGGGAACGATCCAGTACGTGCCGGCCAGCCAACTCCACCGTTCAACTGCTGGTCTGGCCTCTACTGGCGAGGCCAGCAGCACACCGGACAGGCCAAACGATACCGCCACGATGGCTGCCAGCAATGATCCAGATCTCACGGTGTTCCTTTCCTTGGTCCGCGAACGGGGCACCTCGGCAGGATACCGCACAGTTGATTACCCATTACTCGTTCGATGAGTGATCTCGAACCGCGCGTTCTGGAGATGGCGTGATCGCCCCGCGGCCGACAGGAGAAAAGAGAGCCGGGGCCGCGATGACCCAGGCTTCCCATCACCCAGTACTTCTCACCCACCGAGCGCGGCGAGGGCTTCCAGCACCGGTTTCGCCTCTTCTGTCAGGGTGGCGGCGACTTCGTCGAAGACAGGCTGGGCCTCCTCGCGGTTGACCGTAATCCGCTCCAGCCCCTTGCCGATGATCTGATCACCGTTCGGGATGAAGACGCGAGCCGAATCCCGCGGCCGCGTCAGCTTCAGTTGATCGACGGCCGTCTTGAAATTCGGGTTTTCCTCGAAGAAGGCCTGCATCTCCGGGCTGGTTGCCGCTGACTTGCGGACCGGCATGTAACCCGTGTTCTGCGACCAGAAGGTTGTTGCCTCGGTTGAGGTGGTGAACTCGATGAACGTGAAGGCAGCTTCCTGCTTCTCCGGCGGGGAGCCAGTCAGAACGGCCAGGCCCGCGCCGCCCGTGCAGCAGCCGAATGTCCTGGCCTCGGGAAGGAACGCCGTGCCGAAGGGGAATTTGTCGCCAATGGTCTCGGTGAGGCCGCGCAGGCTGCCGGTGGAAGCCATGATCGAGGCAGTCAGGCTGTTGGCAAAGTCGGTTACGGGGTCGGCCGGCGTCGTGGCCCAGCCATCGACGACGGAAGAATGATAGAACTCACCCGCCTCGACCCCGTTCGGCTCGTTGATGCGGATGGTGAAGTCGGGATCGGAATACGACCCCTTGTACCGCCAGATGACGTCCTGGAAGAGCCAGGCGATGTACGAGGCGCTATTGGGGTGCGCGAAGGCCGAGCGCGTGACGGAATCGCCGTCTTTCTGCACCACCTCGCCAGCCACGGCCAACAGATCGGCCAAGTTCTCCGGCGCGGTATCGAGCCCGACCTCGGAGAAGGCCTCCTTGTTGTAATAGAAGAGTGGCGTCGAGCGAGCCATCGGCAGCCAGTAGGAGACGCCGTCGCGCACGCCCTCATTGTAAAGCGAATCGACGTAGTCAGAGGTATCAACGCCGTTGGCGGCGATGAGATCGTTCAGCGGCGCTAGCATGTTCGCCAGGTAGAACTTGAACCACCAAACGTCGGAAAGGAGCGAGACATCCGGCGCCTGCCGGGCCTGCAGCGCCGCGGTCAGCTTCTGCGCCGTCTCTTTGTACGTCCCCTGGACCTGGTACTCAAGCTCGACGTCGTCTTGCGACTCGTTGAACGTCTACACGATGGCCTGTTCGGCCTTGCCCAGTTCATCAGCATAGGAGCCAATAGAGGACCTTCACCTTCGATCCGGCATCCTGAATGACGGCCGGCGCGGCAAACGCCGTGCTTCGCTTGCTGGCCGTACCCAGCGCCGCCGCGGTCCCTGCCCCGGCCACCCCTTTCAGCATAGCGCGCCGGGTCATTATTCCTGCCATTGCCGTTCCTCCTGACTCGCGTTGGACGGCGCTCCGCCGCCCTTCCGGGGTGTTGGAGTGTCAGGGGCTTGGAGTTTCGTTCTCCCTGGCGCCCTGACACCTTCAGAAAACGCATGGTGGTTCCACGGCCAGCGCCGAACGTGACGCGGCTGAGAGGAGATGATTGGGCAGCAAGCCAGTGCCTGGATCGTGGACCGGGGGTGATTTGCGCTCCGACGCCGACGGTGAGGCTCGGCTGAGCAGGCGGATCTCGGGCTGGCCCAGCGTGGCGACGACCGTGGCAATTTCTCGATCCCGGCCGAGGAATGGGGTGAGGGGTCGTGGCACATCGAACGCGGGACTATCGGCCCTCTTGACGAAGTGGAGCAGGGGCGGGACCGCGCTCGGCTCAGGGAAGCGCTCTGGTTGGCGTCCCCTGCCGGGCTTGCGCGGCGGTGAGGAATGCCGGCGCTGATAGCCGTAGGCGGTCAGGGCTTCCAGGGTGATGCGGAAAACGCCCGCGCGCTTGGTGGCCGCCAGCTCTCCACGCGCGATGGCGCGACGGATCGTGCGC
>CAYSXO010000161.1:0-878 GCA_964434995.1 uncultured Sphaerobacteraceae bacterium | reverse complement strand
ACGAGACCCATCAGCATGAGTCGTCAGATGGTGTGTCACGGTAGCATCCACCATTACCCCCATTGCAGGCAACTGGGATGCGCGATGCATCTCACCAACGGTCGCATGTGGTGCGGCCGGACAGACGGCTGGCGGCAAAGGCGCGGGCCAGGGATTGTGCGGGTCAGCTTTTCCTCTCGGTCGTGGCGGTCGGACGCCTGATTGGTCAGTTGCGCCGACGCTTTCGCCCGCGGGGAGCGCCATCAACGCCCGCGCTGGCGCTCCCCGCGAGTCAGGAGATGCTGCCATCGGCAGGTTCCTTGCCACATGTCAACGCCTGGGTGCAGTCCCCCGGTTGGCCGGTATGGCTGCACCTGCACGAGGGTTCCCGCGACGTGTGCTTGCAGCGCGTGCCGTCGTGCGTGCCGCCCTCGCGGTACGTGATTTTGGCGCTGGAGGGCAAGGGAACGGTATCCAACGTGCCGTTGCCAATGGTCTCGGACGTATCCTTCGCGTTCTCGAGTCGCTTGTCGACGCTGGCGATGGTGTTCTTGCCCTTCTTCGCGGCCAGGACAGGGCCTCTGAGCGGCTCCCCCAGCACCGGCGCGGCGGCCGCGGCCAAGATCATGCGTGAGAGCCAGACCTCGCGTGATGTCGTTGCCGTCATTGTCTGCTTCATCTTCGCTTCCGGTTCTGCTCGAGGTGGCAACGACCGAATCGGGAGCACGGCTCATGGTCCCGAGGGAGGATCTGTTGCCGGGCGCTCCAATCCGCGCCACGGCGTGAGGTACGGTGAGGCGTGACATCTGGCCGAGGGCGCTGAAGATCCCGGCTGGACAGTGGTGTGCCCGGGTAAAGGAGTAGCCGCCCCATGATCTGCCGAGGCGCCATCGCGCTCG
>CAYSXO010000160.1:0-10181 GCA_964434995.1 uncultured Sphaerobacteraceae bacterium | reverse complement strand
CACCCCGACACCCTACGTACACACCACCTGCCGGACGCGTTCGAGGGGCAGGGCGCAAATCGTGCGGTCGTTGATGCCGACCATGGTCGTGGCCATGCACATAGCATTGAGAATGGCTTCTTCGGTGGCCTCGACACAGGCCTCGAATAGGGGCGTCATCGCATCGTTGGCGACCATCCGGCAACTGGAGATCTGGACCGTGCTCTCCTCAGCGCCGGGTAAACCGCGATTGCCAGTCGCGAATGCCAGGAAGATGTCGCCGGATGAGTTGGCGCCGATGCCGCCGACGCGGCCCAGACCGATCGTGGCGCGCTGAGCCAAACGCTCGCATTGATGCGGCAGTAGTGGGGCATCGGTGGCGACGATGATAATGATCGATCCGTCGCCATCCTGGCCCCCGTTCACGGCCGCGCGCTGCTCGCGGAACCCTGGCACCTCGGAGCAGGGAATCAGGTCCCCGATCGGCATGCCGTCGATACGCAGCAGATGGCGCGAGCCATAGTTGGCTTGCACCAGTACGCCAACCGTCCATCCGCCTTGCTCTTGTGGGAGCATCCGCGATGCCGAACCAATGCCGCCCTTGAACTCGTGGCAGATCATCCCGGTTCCGCCACCAACACATCCCTCGGCGACCGGTCCGCCCGACGCGGTTTCGATCGCCTCCCAGACATGCTCCGGCTTGACATGCATGCCGTTGATGTCGTTCAGCCAACCATCGTAGGTTTCCGCCACGACTGGCAGGCTCCAGAAGAGATTGGGGCGATTGGTCGAGCGAGCTTCGTAGGCAATCAGCGCATCGCGCACCACTCCCACGCTGTGGGTGTTGGTGATCGCGATCGGCGATGTCAGCATGCCCGATTCCTTGACCCAGAGGAGGCCGGTCATCTCGCCATTGCCGTTCAGGACATGGCTCCCGGCGAAGAGCGGCTCGATGCCGATGTCCCCCTCGTGCGGCAAGATAACGGTCACCCCGGTGCGGACAGGCCCCTCGCCAACCTTCAGCGGGCCTTTCCCACGAATGATGGTTGAGTGGCCGACACGGATCCCCGCAACATCCGTGATCGCGTTATGTCGCCCCGGCGGGATGCGCCCGATGGTGACGCCGAGATCCCTGACCCGCCGCCGTCGCTCCTCGCCATCGATCTTTCTCGCCATCGCACCCTCCAGCTACGTACTCTCGCTTGACGAAGAAGGCTCCGGGGCAAACGCCGCGGCCACGACCATTGCCAGGCCGACAACTGGCAGCAGAATCAACGTCGCCTCGAACGAGCCCGTGAGATCGCGCACGAGCCCAGCCACAAACGGGCCGATGGCCGAGCCAGCGTACCCAACTCCGAGCACCATGCCCGCCGCCGCCCCGGTTCGGCCGCGCGGCGCGATATCGGCTGGGAAGACCAGCGACATGCCAAAGAGCGCCGCGACGCCAGAACCAGCCAGGGCCGGCCAGACCCATCGCCAAGGGTCCGCAAACGGTACGAGCAAAAGGCCGAAGACGCCAACGGTGAAAAACAACGCCGCTACCGCGGTCGGCGGCCGGCGCCGGCCAATGCGGTCAGACCAGATCGGGAAGAGCAGAATACCCGGCAGGGTTGACGCATTGAAGACGGCGAAGAGCGCTGCCGTGGCGGTCGCGTCGGCGCCGGCCTCGGAGTAGATGGCGGGCAGCCAGGCGACAAGCAAATAGTAGACGAGCCCCTGCAAGGCGAAGATCGCCGCGGCGATCCAGGCCCGTGGATCGCGCCAGGGCGACCAGCGCGCGGCAGACTCGATTGCCTGCTGGGTCAACCGCGTCAATTGTGCCGGTGGGCCAGGCGCGCGCCAGGGCCGCATCCCGACCAACCAGACAACAAGCGTCACCGCGGCCAGGACGCCCCAGATGCCGAGCGGCAGCCGCCAGGCGCTCTCCCCACCGCCGGCTCTGGCCATCAACGGGGTCGAGAGCGCGGCCCCAACAATCGAGCCCGTGACGAGACCAGAGGCATAGACCCCGGTCGTCACGCCGACTTTGCGCGGGAACCAGGCGCGCATCAGGCGCGGCAACGGAGGCTGGGCGATGCCGATGCCCGCGCCGAAAACGATGGTGATCGCCAGAATCGTCGCGTATGTCGGAGCGGCAGCGCGCAGGCCGCCTCCAACGGCCACCAACGCCACCCCCAGCGCGATAACCCACGACGGACCCCACCGATCGACCATGCCGCCGGCCGGAACCGAGGTCAGGCCCATCAGGAGCGTAGGCGCGGAGACGAGAATGCTGGCCTGGGCAAAGGTCAATTCCAGATCTGCCGTGAGTATGGGGAGCGCTGGACCAAGCCCGACGAATCCACTGCGCAGGCTGAACGCGACCAACCACGAAAGGAGCAAAACGACAACTGGCCCGGGTCCCCTCAACGCCGCGCCCGATCCAGGCCTCGGCCCCACCCGGAACGCGCTCCACCGCCGATGCCTCGCAGCGATTCACGGCGGCCAGCGGACGCCCACGAGGACCGGGCTGGATGACGGTTGTCCGTATCGGCCTCAAGAAGCCATTCGAGCGCCAGGAGAATGGCCGCGCGCTCAGTGGGCAACGGCTCCGGCGTGATCATGACATCGAACGGGGTCCACGCCGCGTCGGTTCCTCGTCTCGCGTTCCCCGTTTGGCCCAACCTGGTCGGTCGGGGCCGTTGCGCGGGGGACGGAACGCGATGAAGGTCTTCCGCCATCACAGCGGGATATTTCCATGTTTGCGGGCGGGCGAGTCCGCGCGCTTGGCGCGTGCCAGATCCAATGTGCGAATCAGCCATGGGCGCGTCTGGCGCGGAGCGATGACGTCGTCGATGTAGCCACGTCCGGCGGCCTGCCAGGGACTGGCGAATTGGTCCTCATATTCGGCGACCAGCTCCGCGCGTCGTGTCCCTGGATCCGCTGATTCGGCCAACTCGCGCCGGAAGACTAACCCCACCGCGGCCTCCGGCCCCATCACCGCAATCTCGGCCGTCGGCCAGGCAATGGCGAAATCGGCGCCAATGTGCTTCGAGTTCATGACCACGTACGCGCCGCCATAGGCTTTGCGCGTGATGACCGTGATGCGCGGGACGGTCGCCTCGGCGAAGGCATAGAGCAGCTTGGAGCCGCGGCGGATGATCCCCTCGTGCTCCTGGGCAATGCCGGGCAGAAACCCTGGAACGTCTTCGAAGACGATCAGCGGCACATTGAAGGCATCGCAGGTCCGCACGAAGCGAGCCGCCTTTTCGCTGGCGTCAATGTCGATCGTGCCCGCCAGGTGGCGTGGCTGGTTGGCGACCACGCCAACCGCATGGCCATCGAGCCGGCCAAAGCCGCAGAGGATGTTCGGCGCGTATCCCGCCTGGATTTCGAGAAAGTCGCCGTTGTCGAGAACCTCCACCAGAACATCATGCATGTCATACGGCTTGGCGCTCTCTTCCGGGACCAGGGTATCCAACGCTGGCGATTCTCGCGCCGGGTCGTCGTCCGGGGCGAACCAGGGTGGGTCCTCCAGATTGTTCGCCGGCAGGAACGACAAGAGATAGCGAACCTGCGCATTGAGCTCGTCCTCATCGCCGGCGACCAGGTGCGCCACGCCGCTGCGAGTCATATGCGCATTGGCCCCGCCCAACTCCTCGTGCGTCACCTCCTCGCCGGTGACGGTACGAATGACGTCCGGCCCAGTAATGAACATCTGGCCAATACCTTCAACCATCGCAACGACGTCGGTCATGGCAGGGGAATAGACCGCGCCGCCAGCGCAGGGCCCGACAATCATGCTGATCTGCGGCACCACACCAGAGAGCCTGACGTTGCGATAGAAGACCTCGCCATACCCGGCCAGGCCTTCGACCCCTTCTTGAATTCGTGCGCCAGCCGAGTCATTGATGCCGATGACCGGCACGCCATACTTCGCGGCCAGATCCATCAGGGCGACCATCTTTTCCGCGAATGCCTCGCCCAATGAGCCGCCGTAGACCGTGAAATCCTGCGAAAAGATGGCGACCTTCCGCCCGTCAATCGTGCCAAAGCCCGTTACGACCCCGTCTCCATATGGGCGCGACTTCTCCATGCCGAAACGGGTCGCCCGCCCCTGCACATAGGGTGCTATCTCCTGAAAGGAGCCGTCGTCGAGGAGCGCTAGCACGCGCTCGCGGGCGCCGCGCTTGCCACGTTTGGCCTGCTTTGCGGCAGCGGCCGCATGCTGGGCCTCGATCTCGGCCGCGCGCTCGGCGCGCACCTGGGCCTTATGTCCGGTCCTGGTCGGTTCAGTCTTAATCACCATGCGCGGAATCGTACCGGAGAACCGCAAGAACGGGATGGGCTCATGGCGGAAGCTCGAAAGCGGCTTCGCTCCGGCAGGTCGGGCAATCCATCGTGCGCGACGGGACCGAAGGCAGCGGCCCCGAGGCGGGGCCCCAGGCCGCTACTTCCCTCGGCTGCTCCGCGACGCTCTATGCGGGTGGCGTGATCTTCCAGACCTGCCCCGAGTTACTCATGACGCCGAACACAGCGACAAACGGCACGCCTCGATCGTCAACCGCCAGGCCAGTCGGCCAGACCAGCCCCTCGCTGGCAAGGACCGATCGCGTGCCATCCGGCGCGATCCGGGTGAGTTGCCCTTCCATCGAGGCCGGCGTCGCCGGATCGATGGCAAGCATCCCGCCCTTGAGCATCTCCAGCACGTAGAGACTGCCATCAGGGCCGAGCGCCACGTCGATGATGTTCGTGAACCCTTCTTGAATAACGACCGGATCCCCGCCGCCCGAGGGCACCATGGTCAGGCTCGCCCCTCCGGGGGGAAAGGGAAACCCAGTCAACTCGCCAACCAGGGCCGCGTTGTCGAGCGCGGTCGCCAACCCCGTCGGGACCGAATTCATCGGAATCTCCGCGCCATCCGGCGCCTCCGCCATCCTGTTCGGGAAGACGGCCAGGGTCGAGAGCGTTCCTTCCGCGTCCATCTGCAAGAGCGCGTTCATGCCGGCATCAACGATATACGCCGTGCCATCGTCATGGACGTCGATGGCGAACGGATTGGCATCGAACGCCATGGCGTCCGGGTTGTTGTCGGTCTCGTATGCGGCGACATCGACGACCAGCCGAAGCCCATCCGTGTCGGAGACGAAAAGGTGTCCAAGTTCCTCCGCGCCCGCGTCGAGGTCGACACGGCTTGCGGGATCCCCACCCAGCCCGATGAGCACATAGACCGCATCGCCCACGACCGAGACATCATTCGGCCCCGTGGCGCTCATGCCGCCTTCGGCCGCGCGCGAGGCCAGGCCGTCGATCACGCGCTCAGCGACGCCTCCAGCGATCCGCGTGACCCCACCGGAGTGGCCAAAGCACTCCTCGTTCCCTTCCGGGCCCATCGCGCAGGGTCCGTCGCCACCGACGCCCGCTTCCGCAACATAGAGGGCGCCGTCGTCCCCAAAGTCCATTCCCCGAGGATTGGCCAGGCCCGTGGCCACGACCTCGGCGTAGTCCGGGAGGGGTGGCGCTGCCATCGGCGCGCCGCTTTCTGGTGATCCGACGGGTGTTGCATCCTGCGCCAGCGTCAGGGCAGGGAGGGCAGTGACCGCCATCCCCAGGACGAGGGCGCCAATAACGGCATGCTTTCGGTTCATGCTGGTTTTCTCCATCGGCTCGCTCCCGAGTCTGTCGGCGCTGGATTCTCTCGCCATGCGCGATTCATGTGGGCAGGCCATCTTCGCACACCAACCGCCTGGACGTCTGCAGCAGAGCAAAAATCTGGACGCACGATCGTGGGCGACCGCGGAGTGGACATCGTCGAGCGCCACCGCTGGGACGTGAACCCGGCCGGGGCGAGGGCAATTCAAGCGGAGTTGGCCGGCAAGGGTGCGTTGCGCCACGCGGTCAGTCTGGATGCAATCAGAACTGTCGCCGGCGCGGACAATGCCTATCCGCGCCCACGACGCTTCGGGCTGGCATCGCATCCGGGCGTCAATCTCGGCCAGCCAACGATTGGCTGCGCCAGGAGCCGTCTTTCCGGCGAGTACGACGAGCCAGGACAGGAGTTCGGCGCCGCCGCTCCCTTCATCGACCACGACGAAGTCATCGGCGCGGCGGTGAGATCCCGGCCCCACCACAAGCCGCTCTTCGTAACGTCCGGCCGTCTGGTGAGCGTCGAATCAGCCGTCGCCCTCACGCGCTCATGCTGCCGCAATGGCAGGTTCATGCCCGTCCCAACGCGGCTGGCGCACGAAACGGTCACCCGGGAACGCCGCGCCCGCCTGGAGGCCGAGCATTCCTGGACCGTCAATTGGGGAGCCTCCTGCAAGGATCAGGGATCGACTAACGACGCTTCCGTCATCTCGGCCGGGATGGAGATGTCGAGCAATTCAAGCAGTGTCGGCGCGATAGCCGCCAGGCGGCCATCCGCCCTCAGGGGTGCCTGGCGTAGAGGGCTGCTCTCTGGTGAGACGAGAATGACCGGAACAGGGTTGGTCGTGTGAGCCGTCATCAGCGCGCCACTTGCGGGATCGATCATCTCTTCGGCATTGCCATGATCCGCGGTGACGAGCGCAACGCCACCGGCCGCGAGCGTCGCGGCGATCAACCGGGCCAGGCAGGCATCGACGGTTTCAATCGCGCTCACCGTCGCGGCGAACACCCCCGTGTGCCCGACCATGTCGCCATTGGCGAAGTTGACGACGATCAAGTCAAACCGGCCGCTTTCGATCGCGGCGACAACCCCCTCCGCCACTTCCGGCGCGCTCATCTCGGGCTGCAGATCGTAGGTTGCCACCTTCGGCGACGCAACCAGCATTCGCTCTTCGCCGGGGAACGGCTCCTCGCGCCCGCCATTGAGAAAGTACGTGACGTGGGGATACTTTTCGGTCTCCGCCGCATGAAGTTGCCGCCTGCCCGCGTCGCTGACGACACGCGCGAGCGGATTGACGACGTCCATTGGAGGATAGGCGATTGCCACGGGCAGGCCCTCTTCGTAGCGGGACATCGTCACCAGGTGAAGATCGGGCATCACTGGGCCGCGCTCCCAGCCCGCGAAGTCCGGGCGCGTGAGAGCCTCCGACAGTTGCCGGCCGCGGTCGGCACGGAAGTTGAAGAAGATGGCGCTGTCGCCAGGACGAATCACGCTCGGACCATCCGCATCGATAACCGTCGGCGGGATGAACTCGTCCGTGACGCCGGCAGCATAGGCCCGGGAGATCGCTTCTTCGGCGGTCGCGGCCCGCTCGCCAATGCCGTGCACGATGGCGTCGTACGCGGCGCGCGTGCGCTCCCAGCGCCGGTCACGATCCATGGCGTAGTACCTGCCGCTAACGGTCCCGATGCGCCCGACGCCGATTTCGGCCATTGCCTGCTCGAGACCGCGCAGATAGTCGATGCCGCCATGTGGCGACGTGTCGCGGCCATCGGTAAACGCATGGACGACCACCCGGTCAGCCGGCAGACCGCGCGCTTTCGCCAGCCGCAGAAGCGCCTCGAGATGGCGGGTATGAGCGTGGACGCCGCCGTCGCTCACCAGCCCCAACAGGTGCAGCCTGCCGCCTGATGCCTGAACGCCGTCGATCGCCTGGTTGAATGCCGGATTGGCGGCAAACTCGCCGCTGGCAATGGCTCGGTCGATTCGGGTCAGCCACTGGTAAACCACGAAGCCAGCGCCGATGTTGGTGTGACCGACCTCGGAGTTTCCCATCTGCCCAGCCGGCAGGCCGACATCCTCACCGGACGTCAGCAGCGACGCATGCGGGTATGACGCCAGGAGATGATCCATCGCGGGCGTCCTGGCCGCCAGAATGGCGTTTCCTGGCTCGTCGCGGCCGATGCCCCAGCCATCGAGGATGATCAGCACGACGGGCCCTGGAGCGTTCCGGTTCTTCGGGGAGTTGGCAGACATGCATCCCTCGCGATGGTTCGACCGCACCCGAGCGGCGGCCAGCCCAGATTGTGCAGGCCGCTTTGTCCACGAGCAAGCACAAGCGGTTCTGGACGTCGGCGTACACTATCGGCGACGTAGCTTGCACTGCTGCCAGGAGATGGCAATGGTTGTCGAATCGCACATCAGCAATGAAGCGTACGAGCGGTTGGCACTGGCAGAGCCCGACCGGAGGTGGGAGCTGCGCGATGGCATTCTCCTCGAGAAGCCAGGGATGACGTGGGAGCATAGCGCCATTGCGCCGATCCTTTGCGCCCACCTCGTTTTTCAGGTCGACCGGAGCAAATTCCAGGTCCTTTCAGAACCCCGAGTCCGATGTTCAACCGGAGCGATACTCATCCCGGGCATTGTCGTCGCGCAAGTGGCTGTTGGCCGAGAATTTCAGGGGCAGCCCGGGAAGCTCGCCATTCTTTCTGAGCCGCTTCCGCTTGTCATCGAGGTTTGGTCGCTTTCAACTGGGTCCTACGGCCTCGCGTCAAAGGTTCCCGAGTATCAGCGCCGCGGCGACCTCGAACTCTGGCTCGTCCATCCCTACGAGCGGACGCTGACGTCATGGCGGCGTCTGGCGAACGGGGAGTATGAAGAAACGACCTTCCGTGAGGGCGAGGCGCGTCCCGCGGCTCTGCCCGGTGTTTCCATCGAACTGGAAGACCTGTTCAACAGGTAGTTACAGAAAACGTCGTTCGTTCAATTGAGGGGAGAGTTCTCAGCATGGCGTATCGCGTGACGTTGATTCCGGGCGACGGCATTGGTCCGGAAGTCTCGGGTGCAGCACAGCGCGTCATCGACGCATCCGGTGTGCCGATCGAATGGGAAGTGCGCGAGGCCGGCGTGACCGCCCTGGAGAGCCAGGGCGAACTTCTGCCAGAGGCGACCCTTGAATCGCTGAAGCGCAACGGGTTGGGCCTCAAGGGGCCAATGACCACCCCGATTGGCAGTGGATTTCGCAGCGTCAATGTCGGACTGCGGCAAGAGCTGGGCCTTTACGCCAACCTTCGCCCCGGCAAGTCGCTGAAAGGCGTGCAAAGCGCCTTTCAGGACATCGATCTGGTGGTCATCCGCGAAAACCTGGAGGGGATGTACTCCGGCATCGAGTTCGACGCCGGGACCACCGAGGCGGCCGAGGTGATCGACGCCATCAACGAGCGCTCGAAAAAGCAGATCGACGGCAGCGCGGCGATCTCGATCAAGCTGATCACCCCCGCCGAGTCGCGTCGAATCGTCGAGTATGCCTTCGAGTATGCCCGTGCCAACGGCCGCAAGCTGGTAACCGCGGTGCACAAGGCGAACATCATGAAGTTCACCGACGGCCTCTTCCTGCGCGAGGCGCAGGCCGTCGCCGAGCGCTATCCAGACATCGCCTTCAACGACCGCATTGTCGACAACATGTGCATGCAGCTGATGCAGAAGCCGTGGGACTACGACGTGCTGGTGATGCCAAACCTCTACGGCGACATCGTCAGCGACCTGGTGGCCGGGATGATCGGCGGGCTGGGCGTTGCGCCGAGCGGCAACATTGGCCCGCGCGGCGCGGTCTTCGAGGCGATCCACGGCAGCGCGCCGAGCCACGCTGGCAAGAACGAGGCAGACCCGACGGCGATGATCCTCTCTGGCGCGCTGATGCTTCGCCACATGGGCGAGCGGGCAGCGGCCGAGAAGGTGGAAAGCGCCGTGGCCACGGTAATCGCCGAGGGCAAAGACGTCACCTACGACCTGCGCCCTGACCGCGACCCAAGCAAGGCGGCAACCACGACGCAAATGACCGACGCCATCATCGCGGCGATGGGCGGCTGAGTTGCCAGAGAGGCTCCGGCCTAATACGGCGTGCTTCACATGCCCGTTAGAAGCACGCTGTTTGCGTCTGCCAGATGGCAAGAGGGGCCAGGTCTCCGCGTGGCAGGCGCGCCCTACGCCCCTGCCCGATGCGAGTCGGGTCCACAGCACCTTGGCAACCTCTCAGAGCGATTGACTTCAAGGCAGGGCGTGGTACTCTAGCGAAAAGAACAGATGTTCGCCTCGCAATTGCATGCATACAGCCGCCCGCGCCATCGAGGAGGAGTTCTCGTGCCGAATCACATTTCGCATGTCGAAATCATTGGAACCGATGCGCCACGGCTGCAAAAGTTCTACGCCGATTTGTTCGCCTGGAAGGTCAACGCCGACAATCCGTTCAACTATGGCATCTTCGATGCCAGCGACGCCGGCATCGGGGGCGGCATCGGTGATGACATGGGCGGCGGGAAGCGCGTAACGATTTACATCGGCGTCGATGATCTCCAGG
>CAYSXO010000159.1:0-10186 GCA_964434995.1 uncultured Sphaerobacteraceae bacterium | reverse complement strand
CTCGTGCCCCGAGTGGCGCGTTCGTGCGCTCCGGACCTCGCGGCAATGCTCAAGCACGCGGTCGCTTCTCGCTGGCCGAGTGATACCCGGATTCCAGAGGTCCGGGTCGTTCCTGATTGAGTTGCCAGGCCGATTGGAGTGGACCAGCGAATGGCTCGTTCGGGTGACGACACAGGCCGGGAGGGCGCGCGCTTTGCTACAGTGGCACCGTTTCGAGCCGTTGGGCTGGCTGGCACGGCCACCATCCTGATCTCCCGGAGGAGAGCGTGGATATCATCTTGCCCGTTGCCGGGCTCGGCACCCGGCTGAGACCGCAAACCTGGACCAAGCCCAAACCGCTCGTCAGCGTCGCCGGCAAGCCCATGCTGGAACATGTGCTCGACCGCGTCCTTCCACTGAACCCCGAGAAGGTCATCTTCATCACCGGTTTCCTTGGTGACCAGATCGAAGATTGGGCCAGAGAGCGCATCAAGGTCCCCGTCGTTTTCGTCGAACAGGAAGTAATGCGCGGGCAGACCGACGCGATAATCCGCGCCCGGGACATTGCCCGAGACGATGCTTTGATTCTCTTCCCGGACATGCTCTTTGAGGCGGATTTCTCGGCGCTGGCCGAAACTGACGCCGACGTCGTCATGTTTACCAAGGAGGTCGACGATCCTTCGGCGCTCGGCATTGCCGTTGTCGAAAACGGCCGCATCGTGAAATTGGTGGAGAAACCGAGGGAGCCAATTTCCAGGCTCGCCGTAATCGGCATCTACTACGTGAGAAGCATGCCCGCGCTCTACGCCGCGATCGAAGAGCAGATGGAGCGTGGAATTTCACTGAAGAATGAATACTTCATCGCCGACGCCATCCAGATCATGATCGATCACGGAGCCAAGGTCGTTTCGATGCCCGTCACCGCCTGGGAGGACTGCGGCAGCTTCGAAAATCTCCTCTCGACGAATCGGTTTCTGCTCGAGTCTGAAGCGCGGTCGGGTGCGGATTCGGAGAACATCCGCATTGTCAAGGAGCCGTCATACATCGCGAGCGATGCGATCATTGAGAACTCCATCATCGGCCCATACGCGAGCATCGGCCCCGGGGCAACAATCCGTGACAGCCTGGTTCGAGACAGCATCGTCGAGTCGCACGCGGTAATCGCCGATGCACTCCTCGATGGCTCGATCGTCGGGCGGCGTGCGCGAGTGAGCGGCTTCGCTCGCCGACTCAACATCGGTGACGATGCGCAGGTGGGAACATGAGCGCTCCACAGAACCAATTGCCATGGCTGGAGCTGTCGGTCGTCTGCGACGCGGAAGCGGTCGAACCGATTTCCGAGCTCTTCGCCGCACATGGCTTCAATCAGGGCGTAGCCATCGAGGAGTCGTTCACCCAGGATCCAGACGGGGACAATTTTGCCGTCGATCCAGCGGGCCCGGTTCGCGTCCGCACGTTTCTCCATGCCCAAGACATGCAACCGGCGACGATTCCGGCCATTCGCGAGGCCCTTTGGCATCTAGGCCGTCTGCGGACTGTCGGCGATCTGGAGGTCACCGAGCGCGCCGAAGAAGACTGGGCGAACGCCTGGAAGGCCCATTACAGCATTCATCAGGTTGGACGGCGTGTCTTTGTTCGCGCCCCCTGGCACGAGGCCGATTCGGGCGAGGAAAACGTCATCATCGAGATGGATCCGGGCATGGCGTTTGGTACCGGCCTACACCCATCGACGCAGCTCTCCATGATCGGCATCGAGGACGAACTGCGCGGAGGGGAGCGCGTCCTCGACGTCGGGATTGGCTCCGGAGTCCTGGCAACCGCGGCGGCACTTCTGGGCGCGAGTGCCGTCGACGGCGTTGATATCGAGCCGGTTGCCGTCCGCTCCGCGCGCGAGAATGCGGAGCGCAACGGCGTCGCGGACATCGTGACCGTCGCACTGGGCAGCGTCGGCGAGGGCGAGCCGTTCCAGGGTGAATACGATCTGGTCGTTGCCAACATCATTGCGCGAGTTCTGATCGAGCTTTCTAATGCGCTCGTTCGCGCTGTTCGACCGGGGGGCACGCTGATCCTGGGCGGCATCATCGACGTGAAAGAGCAACCCGTTCGTGATGCCTTCGAGGCTCTTGGGATGACCCTGAAGCGCCGGGAGACCCGCGAAGACTGGATCGTACTGGTCCTGACAAAGCCCGCTCAGTAACAATTCGCGCGAAGCTCGGGGCATATACTCTACCGGTTCTACTCATTGGTGAACGAGGAACAATGATCGTCGACAGCAACGGCTATCCTGGCGAACCCACACTCCCGGAGACTCCGCACGAGCTTCCCTTCGATCGTGGAAGGGTGGATGAGCTCGTCGATCGGGTCCGATCTGGCGATCGTGTCAACCTCCTTGAGGGCCTGCTCGACGCGATCGACTGGACGAGCTTTGGGTCAGACAGCGGCACGCGGCTGCAGGCGGAGGATCTCCACGGTCTCCGCCACTACTACCGTGAAAAGTGGAGTGACATCGGCGCGCTCTACCTCGCCGAGCTCCTCTCAACGGAGTTCATGACCGAACAGCGAGCCAGAGGCGACATTGTCTTCTCCGACCGTCTCCTCGAACTGGGGCGCTCGGAGCCCGACCTCTGGCAGGAGATCCGGCAGTTCTTTCGGCGCAAAGAGATGGTCACCGCGCTCCTCGCCGCCGCGCACGACCCTGCAGAGATCAGCTCTCCAGACTCGCCGGCTGCGGACGACCAGGAGGAGGATCTTTGGGAATGACCCGCATTTGCGTCGTCGGCGGTGGCGGATATGTCGGCCTCGGATACGCCGTTGCGCTGGCCGAAATCGGTCACGACGTCGTTGGGTTGGATATCGATGTGGAGCGGGTCGAACGGCTGAATGCCGGAAAGAGCACCATTTTCGAGACCGGGCTTCCTGACATGCTTGCCCGTAACCTCGAGGCCGGCCGGCTCGTCTTCACAACAGACTACGATCGGGCGGTGCCCGGGTCTGAAATCGTCTTCCTCTGCACAGGGACTCCGTCGCTCTCCGATGGCGAGGCCGATCTGCGGCAAGTGCGATCCGCGGCCATGTCCATTGGCGCGCACTTGAGGCCGGGCACGGCAACCATCATCGTCAACAAGAGCACCATGCCGGTCGGCGCGGCGGAAATGGTGGGCGGCATCATCGCGGAGTATGCGCCGGCAGGCGCAGCTTTCACGGTAATCAGCAACCCGGAGTTCCTGCGCGAGGGACGCGTGCTGCAGGACATCCTCCATCCCGACCGAATTGTCCTTGGCGGTGATAACCTACATGCCGTCGCGCGAGTCGCAGAGCTCTATGAGCCGTTCGGCGCGCCAGTCCTGAAGACGGATCACCGGTCCGCGGAGCTCATCAAGTACGCGGCGAATGCCTTTCTCGCCACCAAGATCTCCTTCATCAACGACATCGCTCGCCTCTGCGAGCGCCTGGGCGCCGATGTCTCGGTCGTCGCCCAGGGGATTGGGGCCGACGATCGGATTGGCCCCAGATTCCTGCAGGCTGGAATCGGCTTTGGCGGCTCCTGCTTCCCGAAGGACGTCGGGGCGTTAACGCGAATGGCAGAAGGCGCAGGCCTCCATCCCGGCCTGCTAAAGGCGGTCCTCGATATCAATCGGGAATCGCAGCGTCGGTTTGTGGCCAGGGCTGAAGAGTTGTTGGGCGGCCTCGATGGACGGTCCATCTGCGTCTGGGGTTTATCTTTCAAGGAGGATACGGACGACTTGCGGGAGTCGCCGGCTGTCGCGGTTGTCGAAATGCTTGTCGAACGCGGCGCCGCCGTCCGCGCGCACGACCCCGCCGCATTAGAAAACGCGGCCATGCGGCTGCCGCAAGTAGCGCTCGCTCGTGATCCCTATGCTGCCGCGCGTGGCGCCAGCGCGGTCCTCGTCTGTACGCCCTGGCCCGAATACGCGAATGTCGACTTTGCGCGCGTCGCCGAAGTCATGACAGGCGACCTCGTCCTCGACGGCAGGAACATGCTTGACCCCACTCGCGTCGAAACGGCAAACCTTCGCTACGAGGGGATCGGCAAGGGGAACCAGCGCCTTTCTGTGCCTGAGGCGTCCCCGCTCGCCAGGCGAGGAACCGCCTGAGGAACTCGCAACGGCCCGTGTCAGGCGCCTTCCTGACACGGGCCGTGAAGGCAGGCTCGGGCAAACCCCGAAGGTTCCGCGGCCTCAGACCGCGGCAGCCTCAAGGACACGCTGCCGATCCAGCGTTAGCCCCACCAGATTTGCCATCGCCTGAGCCAGATCGAGCTCGCCCTGATTGAGATCAAACCGATCGCCATTCCGGTCGCCAACTATGAGTCCGGCCACCCGGTCGTCCACGCGAATTGGGGCAACCAGGAGTGACGTCACGCCCAGTGCCGAACCGTCGCGCGCGTCTCGGTCTGGGACCTCGACGACCGCGGCGCGTGTGGGCCCCGAGCTTTCGAGATGAAAAGGCGATTCACTTGGGCCGGTCTCGTCAGGCAGCGAGGTCAGCGGCGCGCCATACGACGCCACGCGAACACTCTTCCCGGTTGGCTCGTGAATGATGCGGATGGCGACCCGGCGCAAGCCAAGGGCGCCCGCCAGCCGCTCGGCAACGAGGCCGAAGAACTCTTCCTTGCGCACGCCGCCGGTCGCGGCGTACAGCGCTTCATACAGCGCGGACAATCGACTTGCCAGTTCGACTCGCTCCGCTGACGCCAGGTCGAGGAGCGCTGGCGTTGCCTCTGGATTTGGCTCGCGACGCCGGTACTTGCGTGGCGCGCGCTCGCGCATAGGCCGCCACTCGCGCAAATCCTCAGACGTGATGAGTGCCATGCGGCCGAGTCGTGTCGCTGGCAGCTTGCCGCGCCGGACCGCACGCGAAACCGTGTGGTAGGAGACTCCCTTGAGCCGTGCAGCTTCGGCCATCGTGTAAACGTCGCCGCTGCCGGTAACCTCGTTCACCTGTGACTCCTTTTGCCTTGCAATCCGGCGCCGCGCGCCGTTCTACTAAAACGCTTGAGAAGCGCCGGAGGGTGCAGCAGAGCGCATATGGCGCAAACCAATGGTACACCTGATCGCCATTCTTGCACAATTTCGAGTTGAAGACCTTTGGCTTTAGCAATGCACGCATACACGAGTGGGAGTTTATTGACCACACCGAAAAGTCCGCACATCTGATATATTGTATTATTCGGGTTTTCTGGTGCAATGCGCTTTTATGCTGCCCAATCTGCCCGCTCCTCTGTCTGGGGGTCTGCGCTGCCACATTGACCGGGGCCGCCGCAAGGTCATAGCATGCGCCAGTAGTGAACGATTGCGCCGGGAGGAACAATGCCGAAGTTCGCGGCCAACATCTCGATGCTCTTCACCGAGCACTCGTTTCTTGAACGCTTTTCTCGCGCCAAAGAGGCCGGGTTCGCGGCAGTCGAGTTTCTGTTTCCGTATGAGTATGATGTCGAGGCCATCGCCCGCGAGCTTCGCTCCAACGGCCTTGAGCAGGTGCTCTTCAACCTCCCTGCCGGCGACTTCGCTGCCGGCGATCGTGGCATGGCGAATGATCCACGCAGAATCGGAGAGTTCCGGGGCGGCGTTCACGACGCCATCCAGATTGCGGCCGAGCTGTCAGCAAAGAAGCTGAACTGCCTCGTCGGGCGGCACCTTGACGACATCTCTGAAGACGTCCAGAAGGAGACGCTGATCGCCAATCTCCGGTTCGCGGCCGATGCCGCTGCAGAAGCCGGTGTTCGGCAAGTTGTCGAGCCGCTCAACAGGTTCGACGCGCCCGGGTACTATCTGACGACCCCCGATGCAGGCTTCGCGCTCATCGAGGAGGCCGCGCACCCGAACCTTACCCTCCAGTACGACGTCTACCACGCCCAGCGCATGGTGGGCAATATCTCCGCTACCATCGCCGCGCACATCGACCAGATCGGCCACGTGCAGATCGCGGACAGCCCGGCCCGGCATGAACCAGGGACCGGGGAAATCAACTATCGCTACGTCTTTCAAGCACTCGATGACGCGGGTTACACCGATTGGGTCAGCCTGGAATACCGCCCACTCGCGGACACTGGGTCGTCGCTCAACTGGTTGAGAGAAATGGGATACTGGCCGGCGCGTACGGCCTGAAGGGGCAGGGAATGACGCACTTCGAGGGAGCGCCCGTTGGGTTCATCGGTCTGGGCATCATGGGCAAGCCGATGGCCCGCAATCTGGCCAAAGCTGGGTTTGATCTCGTCATTTACAACCGCAGCCAGGATGACATCGACGCGCTGCTGGCGGAGGGGGCCCAGTTCCAGGCGGCCGGCAGCCCGCGCGAGGTAGCGGAACGTACGAAGGCCGTCATTACCATGCTGCCCGATTCGGGCGACGTTCGTGATGTCGTCTTTGGCGAAGCTGGCCTTCTGCAGGCGATCGGGAGCGGGCATTTGCTCATCGATATGAGCACGATCGCGCCCACCACCTCCACCGATGTCGACGCGGCCATTCGCGTGCGTGGCGGGCGGGCGCTCGACGCGCCGGTGAGCGGCGGCGACAAGGGCGCAATCGCCGGCACGCTGAGCATCATGGTGGGCGGAGAGGCCGCGGACTTTCAGCGCGCCATGCCGCTTTTCGAGGCGATGGGCAAGACCATCGTTCACGTGGGCGATGCGGGAGCGGGCCAGATCGTCAAGGCATGCAACCAGATCGTGGTCGCCATCAACTACGCCGCGGTCAGCGAGGCACTCGTGCTGGGAGCAAAGTCTGGCGTTGATCCCAATAGGATCGTCCAGGTTCTCTCTGGCGGTCTCGCCGCGAGCCGCGTGTTAGAGCTGAAGGGCGCGTCGATGGTCGCGCACAATTTCGCGCCTGGCTTCCGCACCGATCTGCACCGCAAGGATCTCGCAATTGCCATGGCCGCCGCGCGCGACGGGTCCGTACCGATCCCCGTTTCGTCCGTCGTCACGCAGCTCTTCGAGGCGCTTTCTGCTGCCGACCGTGGCGACCTGGACCATAGCGCTCTCATCACTGTCTATGAGGAGTTGGCGCATTTCAGCGTGGGTGAAGCAAGTTAGGTGCTTGCCGCGAGTTCTTGAGACGGCGTGGGAACGCTGCCAGCGCGGCACTCGCCATCCGTGGCAGACTCAGCACAACATGAGCTCGCGGCGCCCCCGGCCTACCATACCCTGCGAAGTTCCGGAGCGCCCTATCGGTCCGGAGTACTCGATGACCATCCAGGGCGCCCAGGCGCCGGGCGCACCCCTTTTTGCCAACGAACCCCACCATTACGACGCCTTGCTCGTTCTCTCCTTTGGCGGTCCCGAAGGCATGGATGATGTCCTGCCATTTCTGGAGAATGTCACGCGCGGGAGGAACATCCCCCGCGAACGGCTCGACGAGGTCGCCGAGCACTACTACCACTTCGGCGGCATCAGCCCCATCAACGCTCAGAACCGCGCCTTGATTGCCGCCCTCGAGTGCGAGCTCCGGGAGCACGGGATCACGCTGCCCATCTACTTTGGCAATCGCAACTGGGCGCCACTTCTTCCAGATACGATCGAGGAAATGCGGGCAGATGGCGTACGGAACGTGCTCGTATTCGTAACGTCCGCCTACAGCTCCTACTCCGGCTGCCGCCAGTATCGCGAAGACGTCATGCGCGCCATCGATCGGCTCGGGATCGACGACATGCGGTTCGACAAGATCCGCGTTTTTTTCAACCATCCTGGATTTGTTGAACCAATGGCCGCGCGTGTCAGGGAGGCGCTCGCCACGCTTCCCGAAGATCGTCGGGGCCGCGCTGAGGTCCTATTCACCGCGCACAGCGTTCCGCTGTCAATGGCGCGGTGCAGCGCTTACGAGCGCCAGCTTCACGAGGCCAGCCGTCTGGTCGCCGAGCTGAGCGGCGCCGAGCGCCATCGGCTGGCGTGGCAGAGCCGGAGCGGCCCCCCCCAGGTTCCCTGGCTTGAGCCAGATATTCTCGACGTCATCGACGAACTCCATGCCGATGGCGTTAGCGATATCGTTGTCGTTCCCATCGGCTTCATCTCCGATCATCTCGAAGTGCTGTTCGACCTCGATGTCGAAGCGAATGCGCGTGCGCTCGACCACGGCATGGCCATGATTCGTGTGCCGTCTGTCGGCGTCGACCCCCAATTCATCTCCATGATTCGAGCGTTGATCGAGGAACGCATCATGGAGAATCCGATTCGTCTGGCGCTTGGCTCACTTGGTCCCAGTCATGACATCTGCCCTATGAATTGCTGCCGCGATAATGCCGGTCAGCGCCCGGCGAGGCTGGAGGGCGCCACCGCCACCGCCTGACATGGTCCTGAGCGAAATGGCACGTCAACGAGGAGGTCCAGTTCGTGAATCAGCCCCTTCAGGTCAATCAGGCGGATGTAGTCGTCATCGGGGCGGGCGCATTCGGTCTCAGTGTCGCCTTTCAGCTCGCGTCACTGGGCGCCGGAACCGTCGTTGTCCTCGATCAATTCGAACCGGCGACACAAACATCCCCTCGCGCGGCCGGACTCTACAAGCTGATCCAGGCGGACGAAACCTCTACGCGGCTGGCGCGGCTCAGCATAGACATCATCGAGCGTTTTGCGGCAGAGACTGGCGTGCCGCTCTCTTTCGTCAAATCCGGCAGCATTCTCGCCGCGCGGACGGCGGCACACGCCAATCTGGTCGACGACGAGGCCGCCGCGTCGCTGGATTGGGGCATTGCGCTCGAGAAACTCGATGGAGCGGGCGTCCGACGCCTCGCGCCGTACCTCAGTGGCCAAGGGATCCGCACCGCGTATTACTGCCCGGACGACATCTATATCGAGGAACCGAGCTCCCTTCTCCAGGCATATATGACCGCGCTGGGCCACCTCGGGAGTCACGTCATCGGCAATACGCCTGTGACCGGCATCTCGGTCGACAATAGCGAAATCACGTCAGTCTCGACGCCGCGAGGCAGCATTGCCGCCCCTGTCGTCATCGACGCCGCGGGCGCCTGGGCGCGCGGCGTGGCAGCACTTTCCGGCGTCGATGTGCCGCTTGTTCCCGTGCGGCATCAGTTGCTGATCACCCGACCTATCGCCGGAATGGCTCCGAATGAGCCGATCGCGCGCATCGTCGATGCCTCCGCGTATCTCCGGCCAGCGCGTGGCGGTCTCATGATGGGCGGCATGGAAGCGAGCCCAATGGCTATCGACCCCCGCGCCAATCCGGAGTTTCGGATCTCTGACACCCCTCTCGATATGCGCGTCCTCGACCGATTCACCACTGAACTTGGCGCGCTGACGCCCGCGCTTGGCGACATGCCCGTGGCGGAGCATCGCGGCGGGCTCTTTACCATGACTCCCGACGGCCGTTTTCTGGCCGGGCCGGTCCCGAACGTTCGAGGCTTCTGGACGGCAACCGGCTGCAATGGCAGCGGATTCTCCATCTCTGCCGGAATCGGGCGCGCCCTGGCCGAATGGATCGTGGGCGGGTCACCACCCTTCGACCTGTCGCCCCTGGATCCTGGCCGATTTGGTGAAGGCCCGTTCAATGATGACGAGCTCACTCAAGCCGGGATCTGGCGCTACGCGAACTATTACACCCCCGCGCAGGCCTGATTGGCACTTCCTCAAATCGCGGCCGCGGCGCTCCTTCCGCCATCCGTCGCTCTCGGGTATCCTCCGGGGCGTGCGCCAGCCCTGGGCTGGCAGTTCGAGTCGCTGATATTCCGGCTTTTTGTCGGCCGGCTGTGAAGGGAAGCATGGGTATGAGCTCGGAGCGTTTCCTGGTAACGGGAGCGCTGGGGTGCATTGGTTCATGGGCCGTGAAGCGGCTTGTCGACGAGGGCATCCCAGTCACGACCTATGACCTGCCAGGCGATCCATATCGCATGCGGCTCATCATGGATGACGGGGCAATTGGCCGGGTGAACTTCCAGGATGGTGACATCACCGATGACGCCCGGTTCGAGCAGGTGGTTCGCGACAACGGCATCACCCACATCGTTCACCTTGCTGCCCTGCAAGTACCGTTTGTGCGGGCAAACCCGGTCCTTGGCGCGAGAGTGAACGTCGTTGGCAGCGCCATCGTGCTCGAGACCGTGCGCAAGCTCTCTGACCAGATCGCGGGTCTTGTCTACGCTTCCTCAATTGCCGTATACGGGTCCGCCAGCGACTATCCCCCCGGGCCTCTTGCCGACGACGCTCCGCTCGCCCCGGTTACCCTCTATGGCGTGACGA
>CAYSXO010000158.1:0-10198 GCA_964434995.1 uncultured Sphaerobacteraceae bacterium | reverse complement strand
GGGTCCTGGATCCAGCCGGCGCGCTCGACCCCGACCACGTCGGTGTGGCCCATCATCATGAAGGCTGGCTTCGCCGGCCGCTCGGCACGCAGGCGCGCGACCATGGTGCCGCGCCCCGGCGCCGCCTCGACGATCTCCACGTCGATCCCCGCCTCTCGCAACACTCCCGCGAGGTATTCGGCGGCGATCGTTTCATTGCCCGGTGGATTGGTCGTATCGAGCCGGATCAGCGCCTGCAGATGGCGCACCACCTCATCTCGCACGGCATCCCAATCGATAGCGTTAGCTATCACTCAGCCCTCCCTGGCAGCTTTCAGCCACGTTTGAAACCGATCCGCCAGAATCGCGGGATCCGTCAACAGCAGCGGCACGTTCGGCGTATTGCCCGGCTCGATGCGAACGTGCACCACGTTCGGCTCCTCGTCCGCCAGCGCCTCCGCCAGCATTGCGGTCAGGGGCTCCGGTGAATCGGCCCGTCGCACGGTCAGGCCGCAGGCAGCGGCAATCTCACCCAGGTCGAGCCGTTCCGCGTAGGTCGGGATGCCCGCCGTTGAGGCGTAGCTGGCGTTGTCCAGAATCAGGGTCACCAGCCGTCTCGGCCTCAGAAAGCCGACTGTCGCCAGCGCGCCCAGGTTCATCAGGAGCGATCCGTCGCCGTCGAGCGCCAACACGGGCAGCTCACCGTCCAGCGCCAGCGCCAGCCCGGTTGCCACGGAGACGGTCAGCCCCATCGAATCGAGCAGATAGAGATGGTTCGGGGTATCGGCGATGTGCGCCAGCTCGCGGCTGGTTGCGGCGCAGGTGGCGACGACCGGGAGATTGGCCGATTGCTCGACCATCAGGCGCAGAGCCTCGATCCGCTTCACGCTCGCTCACCTCCCCGGGCGCCATCCCAGAATTCCATCAGGACCACGACCGGGCGATGGGTCATTTCCGAGTGACGGCCCGCCTCGAAGATTGTCGCCTCCCAATCGTCGACCCCGTTTCGCCGGTCGAGCCCGAAGACGGGAATGCCGATCGCATCGAGCAGCGTTGGCGCCGGCTGGCTGATGGTGTGGATCATCGAGTTGTACTCACCGAGGCCGCCTCGCGTATTCGCCACGATCAGCAGCGGCCGATGATAGGCAACCGCAAAGGTGCCCAGCGCGGTCAGCGAATTCCCGAAGCCGTTGTCCTGCATCAGAATGGCGCCGCGCCGCCCGGCCAGGCTGGCCGCGCCGATCACCCCGATTGCCTCCTCCTCACGGGAGACCGGGAAGGCCCTGGGCCCTGACGGGGCATCCGGCCCGCGAAAGGTGTTGATGATCGGGGCAATCGTGTTCGATGGCACGTAGGCCAGCAAATCGAGGTTGAGCCTCCTCAAACCGCGAGCCGCTGCCAGCGCCCGTTCGATGGCAATGCTCAAATCCGCGTTCCTCTCCTGAATTCAGAACTGTCCTGCTCGGTGCGCTTGTTGTGAAACATCGTGCCGGGCTTTGAACGGAATGTGCTCCATTGAACGAACCGCTTGCGTCTACCAGAGATTCATCAAGTAGAATACTACCTGATGTATCTCATCACTTCCGCCTGAGGGGGTCGGCATGAGTCTTCGGTTTGGGCTCGTAGGCACGGGGCTGGCTGGGCCTCTCTTTTCTGGCGCGCTCGCCGCGCGCCCTGGCAACGCGGAGTTGGCCGCGGTCTCCAGCCGGCGCGAGAATTCTGCTCGCGCCTTTGCCAAGCGGCATGGCATCGCGCGCGTTCACATGCGCTGGGAAGACTTGGTCACGGATCCCGAGATAGACGTCGTCTGCATCGCAACGCCAACCGGGACCCACCGCGAGATCGCCATCGCCGCGGCCGCCGCGGGCAAGCACGTCCTGACCGAGAAGCCGATCGCCACCACGCTCGCCGATGCCGACGCCATGATTTCGGCCTGCGCCGCAGCCAAGGTCCAACTCGGCGTCATCTTCATGTATCGATTCATGGATACCGCCCGGAAGATGAAAGACGCGATCGACGCGGGGTTGATCGGCCGGCCAGTGTTTGGCGAGTGCGTTGGCAAGTTCTGGCGCGATCAGCCCTATTACGACTCGGCTGACTGGCGCGGCACCTGGGGCGCCGAGGGCGGCGGCTCACTCATGACCCAGACCAGCCACACGCTCGATCTCATGCTCTGGATGCTCGGACCAGTGACGCAGGCTGCTGGATTTTTCACCGTCACCCCCTCGCACACCATCGAAACCGAGGACCTGGTCGTCGGCACGCTCCGCTTCGCCTCTGGCGCGCTCGGCAGCGTCATGAGCTCCAGCGCCATTGTCCCGCCTGTCCCTCGCTCCCTCACTATCCATGGTGAGCGCGGCACGATCCGTCTGACCGGCGACCAGCTTTCCCAATGGGACGTCGTTGGCGAGCCGGATGCGGAGTCGCTGGCGATGCTGCGCGAGTCAGCGCCAGACCGCGGAGACACCGCGGCAAAGGCCGGATACGCCGACTCGGAGTTGCACCGGCGTCAGATCGAAGAGTTTGTCGCGGCGGTGCACGAGGGTCGCCCGCCAGTCATCGACGGTCTCGAGGGACGGCGCACGCTTGAGGTGATGCGTGCGCTCTACCGATCGAGCGTGCGGAATGAAATCGTGTCGTTGCCCATTCAGGAGGACAAAACCGCCCCATGAAGGCTATTGCCAAGCAGTTTCCAACCGAACCTGGAATCGACATTGTTGACGTTGCCGAGCCAGTGGTTCGGGGCGCCGACGACGTGCTGGTGCGCGTTTCGGTCAGCAGCATTTCCGGTTCCGAGTTGAACATCTGGCGCGGCGCCTACCGCCGTCCGAACGGCAATCCCGTCGAGCCCGGCCGCATCCTTGGCTACGAGCATGCCGGCACGGTCGTTGATGCCGGCTCCGCCGCGAAAGCCGCCGGCTTCGCGGCCGGCCGCCGCGTCGCTCTTGGGAGCCCCTTCACCGGCTGCGGTCAATGCCAACCCTGCGCCATGGGAATGATCAACCGTTGCCGCAACTGGGGTCATGTTGGCATCACGGCCGATGGCACCAATGCTGACTACGCGGTGCTCCCGAAGGGTGTCCTCCAGCTCGTCGAGGACGGAGTCGATCCGCTCGACGTTGCCTTTCTGAACAGCGCCGCGCTCGCCGTCCGCTCGGTCGATCGCGGCGGGCTGGTCCCGGGCGATCGTGTCGTCGTCGTCGGTCCCGGCCCGGTCGGCTTGCTGATGCTGCAAGCGGCCCGAGCAAACGGTGCAACCTGGATCGGCGTCGTCGGACTACCATCTGATGCGGGCCGACTGGAGATTGCGCGCGCGCTGGGCGCGGACGCCGTCTTCACCACGGGCGCTGACACGGTTGCCGCGGTGCGGGATGCGACCGATGGCTTGGGCGCGGAGGTCGTCCTGGAGGCGGCAGGCACACCTGAGGGAATGAAGCTGGCGGTCGACGTCGTGCGCGTCGGTGGGACAACAGTCTTCGCGGGCCTGCCGCCGCAGAAGATTGTCCCCATCGAGGCGATCCGGGTGACGCGAGACGAAATCACCATCCGCGGGGTCGAAGGCAACCTGCCGGACGACCGTAACCGGGCACTCCGGCTGATTGCGAAGGGTGCACTCCGGGCGCGGCCGTTCGTGACTCACGAGTTCACCCTCGATCAAGCCGAGGCAGCCTTTACCGAGGCGGCGTCAGGCTCCGCCTGCAAAGTCGTCTTCCGGATGGAGGGCGCGCAGGCCTGACGTGATGCGCGCGGTTGAGGAGACACCGGTCATGCCCGCGATCTGGACCGTGCGTGGACCTGTCGCGCCCGCGGCGCTTGGGCGCACCCTGATGCACGAGCATGTCCTCGTCGACTTCTACCGGGTGACCGGACTCCTCAACCAACTTCTCAACGACGAAGCACTGGCGGTCGAGGAGCTGCGGCTGCTCGCCAAGGCCGAAGGCTCGGCGCTGGTCGAATGCACAACCATCGACCTCGGGCGCGATGCCGAAGCGCTGCGCCGCATCTCGGACCAGAGCGGTGTCCACATCATTGTCGGCACCGGATGGTACCGCGAGCTCTTCTATCCACCGGAGATCGACCTCCTCTCTACCGAGACTCTGGCGCGGCGGATGGTCAGCGAGCTGACCGAGGGGATTGGGGAGAGCGGCATCCGCGCTGGATTCATCGGCGAGATCGGCGTCAATCTCGACTACGCGACGGCCCAGGAGGAGCGCGTGCTGCGCGCCGCCGCGCGGGCACAGCGCAGCACCGGGGCGCCGATTTCAACGCACGCCTCAATGTACCCCGTCGGTCTGATCCAACTCGCCATCCTGATGGAGGAAGGGGTCGATCCGGCCCGCGTCATCATCGGGCACGGCGATACGTTTCTTGATGCCGAGTATCACCGCGAGATCCTCGCAACCGGCGCTTCGCTCGCGTTCGACACCATCGGCCGGGAGCACATGAACCCTGACGCCCGCCGGGCTGAGGCAATCGTGAGCCTCCTGCGAGAGGGATGGGGCGAGCGCCTGGTGCTTTCAAGCGACCGGTGTCATCGTTCCGATCTGCGAGCCTTTGGCGGCGTCGGGTACTCCCATGTCTTCACCACCTTTTTCGACCGGCTGCGCCAGCTCGGCGTCTCCGATGATGAGCTGGACCTGATGACGATCGTGAATCCGCGCCGCATTCTGGCTTGGTAGCGCCTTGCCCAGGGCCCGTGGCCAGCGCGTTGTACCGTGCGTCAATCAGGGCTTCTTGACACGCCGCGCATTGCGACGTACCATATTTTCAGTCTGTGATATATCTGAAAGCGCAGTTGCGAGATTGTCCGTATGTCGTCTGGCGAGCCGGGTGGAGCGCGCTCCCGGCCTGGCGAGGTCCCGCGTGAGGAGAAACTGATGGCAGCTCACCGATCAAGCGCATCGTCACATGACCTGCTCGCGCGGACGATGGGCGCGCGGCTCAACCGGCGTTCGGTGCTGATCCGCGCCACCCTCGGCGCCACGGCCCCGATGCTCGGCGGCGCGGCGGTCTTCAGCGTCGCGGAGCGCGCGGCCGCTCAGGATCTGGCAAATACCGTCGTGCTTGCGGTCGAGGGCTCTCCGCCCACGTTCGATCCCGCCGGCGCGGGGACCGACAGCCGCGTCGATACGCCGTCGCTCAACCTCTACAACGCCCTCGTTCAGCACAAACCTGGCACCGCGGAGATCGAGCCGGAGCTGGCGACCTCGTGGGACGTCAGCGAGGACGGGCTGGCCTACACCTTCACCCTGCGCGACGATGTCCTCTTTCATGACGGGACGCCGCTCACCTCGGCCGACGTCGCCTATTCCTTTGAGCGCCTAATGGCGCTCAAGCGTGGCTCGTACCGGAACATTGCCGCCGTAACCGGCGTCGAGGCGCCCGACGAACAGACCGTCGTGCTGACGCTCGACGCGCCGTTTCCAGCCCTGGTGCAAGCGCTGACCCGCGTTTATGTCGTCAACTCGGCGCTTGTGAAAGCCAATGAGCAGAACGGCGACTTTGGGGAAACCTGGCTCAACGACAATGACGCTGGCAGCGGCCCGTATATCCTGACCTCCTTCGAGCCGGAGCAGCAGTTCACGATCCAGGCCTTTCCCGACTACTTCAAGGGTTGGGATGGCGCGCACGTTGATGGGGCCATCTTCCGGGTCATCAAGGAAGAGTCGGCGCGCCGCCTGGCGCTGGAAAGCGGTGAGGTCGACTTCATCTCGATCGGCTCGGTCGAAACCTTCAACGCGCTCGCGGCGAGCGCCGATCTGCAGACCTTCAGCGACGCGACCCTGAATCAGCTCTACTTCGCCTTCAATCAGGGCAGCGAGTACATGCGCGACCTGAAGGTGCGGGAGGCGCTGAGCCTGGTCTACGACTACAACGGGCACGTCGAGCAGGCGCGAGGCGGGCAGGCGCAAGTGGCGCGCGGTCCTTTTCCGCCCGCGATTCCGTTTTTCGACGAGGCGATGCAGCCCTCAAGCATGGACATCGAGGCGGCGCGGGCCGCGCTCGCCGAGTCTGCCTGGCCAGAAGGCGGCTTCAGCCTTGAGATGATCTACCAGGGCACGTCGCCCGAAGAGACTGTCGCGGTCCAGATCATGCAGGCTGGAGCGGCAGAGTTGAACATCCAGATCGTGCCGGTGGCCATGGAGTGGCCAGCGAAAGTCGATACCTTCTCTTCTCCGGATACGGCTGTTCCGATGGCGACAATCTGGATCTTCCCTGGATACCCTGACCCAGAGCAGTACTTCTATCCGCTGCTCGATTCCGCCAATATCGGCAATGGCGGGGTGAACTTCTCGCACTTCAGCACCCCGGAAACGGACGACCTGATCCAGCGCGCCGCCTCCGAGCTCGACGAAGCCGTTCGCGCCGAGCTTTACAAGGAACTCCAGGAATGGTGGGTGGCGAACAAGCCCTACATGGATATCGTGGTCGGCAACGCGCTCGCGGCGGCCCGCACCTGGCTGCAAGGCTACGTCTGGTCACCGACGCACGCCCTGACCCAGAACATCTATCTTATGTCGTTGGACGGCAAGGGCGCGTAGGCTGCTCGCGCGCATCGTCGGCCCCCTTCCGGCCGAGTCGGAATTCAGACGGCAGGCAGGCGCCCACCACTTGGTGGGCGCCCCGAAATCAACGCGGTGGACCACGTGATCGGCTTGCAGCATGCTTAGGTTCATCATTCAACGGCTCCTGCTCGCGATCCCGGTGTTGCTTGGCGTCACTTTCATCATCTTCACCCTGACCTATATCCTCCCCGGCGATCCAGCCCGGAGCGCCGCGGATCGCTACGCCACCCCGGAGCAAGTAGAGGCAGTGCGCATCCGGCTCGGTCTTGACCGGCCATTCCACGAGCAGTACCTCTCCTACCTCGGCCGGCTGGCGAGGCTCGATTTGGGAACCTCGATCGAGTCTCGCCGGCCGGTAATCGAAGACGTTGGCAAGTTCCTCCCGGCGACCTTCGAGCTGATGCTGGTGGCGATGACCATCACGGTGCTGGTCGGCATTCCCCTGGGGGTGATCACGGGTTCCGGACGCCGGAGCTGGGCCAACTCCTTCGTGCGATTCCTCTCCGTGATCGGCGTTGGCATGCCCGTCTTCTGGAGCGGCTTGCTCCTGCAACTGATTTTCTTCGGCAAGCTTGGCTGGCTGCCGCTCGATGGCCGGCTCAGCGCGGGGCTGGCGCCGCCGCCTCGGCTGACCGGGATCTACACCTTCGACGCGCTAATGGCCGGGCAGTGGACAACGCTCGGCGATGCCCTGAAGCACCTCGTGCTGCCGGCCCTGACGCTGTCCTTTGGACTCGTCGCCTCAGTCGCGCGCATCACGCACAGCAGCATGCTCGAGGTCATGCGGCAGGATTACATTCGCACCGCAAGGGCCAAAGGACTTACCGAACGCGTCGTCCTCTACCGCCATTCGCTACGCAATGCCTTCGTTCCGGTGCTGACGACGCTCGGGCTGCAGGTCGGCTTTCTCCTCGCCGGCTCGGTGCTGGTCGAAAACATCTTCAGTTGGGGCGGGATTGGCACGTACGCCTGGTCCGGAATCTTCCGGCTCGACATTCCGGTAATCATGGCGGTCGCTCTGGTCACCGCCGTGGTCTTCGTCATTTCGAATCTGGTGATCGACGTGCTTTACACGGTGGTCGATCCGCGCATCCGGCACGGTTAGAGAAGGGCCGGTGGAACAGAGCGTGTTGGCAGCAACGACAGTGCAGCAAGTCACGATCACGTCTCCTCGGTCGCCGTTGGAGAATTTGCGCCGGAGCCGCTTCTACCGGTCGCTGCGTGCCAACCCCTTCGGGATTCTCGGGCTGGCCATGCTCGCGATCGTCTTCCTTGCCGCGCTCGTTCCCGGCCTGCTCACACACTACGATCCGGTGAAGCTTCAGCTTTCAGACAAGTTCCTGCCGCCCTCGGCAACACACTGGTTTGGCACGGACGACGTCGGGCGCGATATCTACACGCGAGTAGTCTACGGCGCGCGCGTGACCCTCCTCTCGACACTTATGGTCCTCGTGCTCGCCGCTGGCATCGGCACGGTCGTCGGCGCCATGGCTGGCTATTACGGCGGCTGGGTCGATACCGTTGTCATGCGCGTCACGGACATGTTCCTCGCCTTCCCTGCCCTGATCCTGGCCCTGGCCATCAACGCTGCCCTCGGCCGGGGGCTGACCCAGGCCATGCTGGCGGTGGCGATCTCGTGGTGGCCGTCCTATGCGCGGCTGGTTCGGGGACAGGTTCTTGCCACCAAGCAGGCAGAATATGTCACCGCCGCCCGGGTGATGGGCTCGCCGACCTTCTCCATCGTCGGCAAGCACATTCTTCTCAACAGCTTCCCGCCCATCCTGGTCAGGATGACCCTGGATATCGGGTTCATCGCGCTGACCACCGCTGGCCTCAGCTTCCTCGGTCTTGGCGTTGAGCCGCCGACGCCGGAATGGGGGCGTATGGTGGCGGACGGCCGGGCCTATCTCCTCGATCAATGGTGGTGGACCACCTTCCCTGGCTTGGCCCTCTTTCTCCTCGTCGTCGGTTCGAATCTCACCGGCGATGTCGTGCGCGAGTCCCTGGACCCGAGTTTGGTCAACCGTTAGCGCCCGCTAGCGGCGGTACGTATCCCGAATGGGGGAGGAAACAGGATGAGTCATCTCTACTGGGAGCAGTTCGCCGAGGCGACGATCCAGAAGTTGGTTCGGCCAGAGCCCGGCGATCCCCTGTTGATCCTGGCGGACGACAGTACGGATGTTGCCCTGGCAGAGGCGTGCTTCGCGGCAGGGATCCGCTCCGGCGCCGACACCCAGCTCATGTTCTTCAAGCGGGTCGCCGCGGGAGCGCCTAGCACCCCCGGGCCGATCATGTCGAACGCGATCCTCAATTCGCGGCTGATTCTCAGCCTCTGTCAGGGGACCATTCGCACCCCGGCCACGCTGCAGGCCCGCGCCAATGGGACGCGCGTCCTCAACACGGTCGTCAAGGGAATCGAGGACTATGTCGTACGCGCGCTGCTCGACGTCGACTACGACGCAATGATCCGCAACGCGGAGCTGATGGCCGGGCTCTTCGAGAAGACGAAGGTCTGCCGCACAACCAGCCCGCAGGGAACCGACTTCACCTGTGAGTTCGCCCCGCGCCGCGCTCTGGTCGGCGATGGCGCGCTGACGGAGGATGGCGAGGTCGATTTCTACCCCGGCGCTCAGGTCTCGATTGCTCCTGTCGAGGAGACGATCAACGGCGCCATCGTCGTCGATGCCAGCGACGGCGTGCAGGGCGTCGTCAACCAGCCATACGCGATGATCGTCGAGAACGGGATCGTGACGCGGCTCGAGGGCGGCAAGGAAGCGAACGCCATGCGCGTCTGGCTGGAGACGCGCAATGACCCGGATATCTACAAGGTTTGCCACTACTCCATTGGCCTCAATCCCCAGGCGGGCATCTCCGGCAATCTCATTGAGGACGAGCGAATGCTCGGCTCGCTCGATATCGGCTTCGGCTATCAGGACCCGAAGTTCGGCGGCACGGTCGGCAGCACCAGCCCCTTCCACCAGGACATCATGATGGCCTCGCCGAAGGTCGAGCTCGATGGCGTCATTCTTTGCGAAGGAAACAAGCTCAATCCAGAGCTCGGCTTCGAGAAGATGTAGCCGATCCGCGGAGATACATCAGAGGCAGGCCTAATTTTCTCTGGAGCGCCAAGCGGCGCTCCAGTGGGCCAACGCCCGGAGTAGCGCCATCATATGGATGAAATCCCTAGCGATCTCGAGCAGCATGTCCTGCATATCGTCGAACAGAAGCGCGCGGAGTCGCTCGATCTGCTCGATTCTCTCTTGCAGGCCTCCCGTGCGGGTGAGGCCGCGATGCAGGCGATTGTCGAACGCGAGTTTCTCGCCGTCGGTCTTGCCACCGATTCTTTCGAAGCCGATCTCGCGGAATTGTCACGCCACCCTGAGTTCTCCCTACTCCCGGAGCTAGCCGAGCTGGGCTCTGTCGGCCGGCCCAACGTCGTTGCCCGCATGCTCGGCGCCAGGAATGGAGATGCGCGTTCCCTCTTTATCTTTGCCCACGTCGACAGCTATCCACTTGATCCCAGTCAGTGGAGCGTTGATCCCTACCGCGTGACCCTTGGGGACGATGGCCGGGCCTACGGTTACGGCATTGCCGATGACCGCTCCGGCATCGCCGGCATGTATGGCCGCATGGTCTACGAGTTCAACGGCAGC
>CAYSXO010000157.1:0-10220 GCA_964434995.1 uncultured Sphaerobacteraceae bacterium | reverse complement strand
CATCACCGCCGCGCGCGACCCCTCTCTGGCCATGGTGGCAGTCGCGGCCGTCTGCCTGGCGCTCGCTGCCCTCAGGCTGCGCCAAATGCAGCTTGACTGAGGGAACAAAACGCGGGCCATCCTGCGGTATGATCGCGATCCGCCTTGGGATATGGCATGGGTCGGATCGGAAGCGACCGGGGAGACCAGCGAATGGCAGCGGACAAACCGCGAAAGCGCCCTCTGAAAGTCGGCGTGCAGTTGCCGGAGATCGAGCGAGTCGCTCCCTGGAGTGACCTCAAGCGGATGGCGACGACGGCGGAGGCGCTTGGGTACGACTCGCTCTGGGTTGGAGATCATCTCCTCTATCGCCGGCCCGGCGAGCCTCCCGCAGGTCCGTGGGAGGCGTGGACCATCATGTCCGCGCTGGCGGCGGTAACAGACCGCGTGGAAATCGGGCCGCTGGTTGCCTGCACGTCGTTTCACAACCCGGCGATGATCGCCAAGAAAGCGGCCACGCTGGACGAAGTCTCTGGCGGGCGCCTTATTCTCGGTCTGGGTGCGGGCTGGAACGAGCCGGATTACACCGCCTTTGGGTATCCCTACGACCATCGCGTGTCTCGCTTCGCAGAAGCGTTTACCATCATTCGCCGCCTGTTGCAGGGGGAAGAGATCGACTTCTCCGGCGAGTACTACCAACTCAGGGAGAGCCTGATCGTCCCGTCCGGACCCCGGCCGAAAGGGCTGCCGCTCATGGTGGGCTCGGGGAGCCCGCGCATGCTCGACATCACGGCGCCGTACATCCAGAGCTGGAACGCCTGGTATGCCTGGTTCAACAACCGGCCGGACCAACTGACCCCGTGGCTGCAGAAGCTCGATGCGGCGTGCGAACGGGCGAACCGCGACCCGGCCGAAATCGAAAGGACGTGCGCGGTTCTGGTTGGTCTTTCCGGAGGCGCGGGCAGAAACGTCATGAACGCGGAGGACGATGTCGTCCGGCCGCTTACCGGCACGCCAGAGTCGATGGCGGAGGTCTTGAGGCAGTATGCCGATCTCGGCATCAACCATGTTCAGCTCGTGATGGACCCGATTACCACCGAATCGATCGAAGAGTTCGCTCCGGTGCTGGGGATGCTCGACCGTGGCTAGGCGCCTTGCGGAGTAGCTTTCGTGCCAGGCTGGCGAGGAGTCTCGCGCGCGTCACGCACGGCTGCGCCATGGAGCCGAGGTCCTTCCCCGCGGTCAGAACGACACGTCTGCCATGACGCGAATGCCGCGGCGGTCCTGATGATGGCAGGGAAGCAGCCGTGTCCGTGCCGAGCGCTCGTTCAGGAGAGTTGAGCCGATGGCGAGTAAGCACGCCCTGGGGATTGACTTTGGGGGCACCAAGATACTGGCGGCCATCGTCGATCTCGACACGGGCGACGTGGTAGCCACCGCAAAGAAGCGGTCATCGGCGGCCGACAGTCCCGAAAAGGTGCTTGAGCGACTCCATGCGGTCGCCGATGCCGCAATGCAGACGGCCAAGCTGAAGCCGGCGCAGCTTGTTGGGATTGGCGTGGGCGCGGCCGGACAGGTCGATGCCGAACGGGGGGTGCTTCTCGGGACACCCAATCTCAGCCAGGCGGTGATCGACCTGCCGATTGCCGAATCGCTACGCACGCGCTATGGCGTGCCCGCTGCCCTGCGAAACGACGTCCAGGTGGCGGCGACGGGAGAGTTGGCCTTTGGCGCGGGCAAGGGCGTCTCCGATTTCCTCTGCTGCTTCATTGGTACGGGAGTCGGCGGGGCGGTCGTGATCGACGGGAAGCTGGTTGTCGGCGCCAGCGGCAGCGCGGGCGAGATCGGCCACATCGTAGTCGACACAGGTGGGCGGCTCTGTGGCTGCGGCGGCCGTGGCCATCTCGAGGCGTACGCCTCGCGGACGGCGATCACCGCCAGCCTGATGGGCGACTTGAAGCGAGGGCGGCAATCCGTGCTGCGAGAGCTTGCGCCCGACCTGGCAACGGCTGCCATGTGGCCGGAGAGCGGCGCGGTGCGCTCAGGGGCGCTGAAGGCCGCGATCGCGCGGGGAGACGCGCTGGTCACTGAAACAGTAACCGAGGCCGGCCGCTATCTTGGCATCGGTCTGGCCTCGGTCATCAACCTGCTCAACCCTGGCCGCATTGTTCTCGGCGGCGGCGTGATCGAATCGGTCGACCTGCTGTACGACGTCGCTGTCGAGTACGCCGGCCGCGAGGCGCTGGCGGCGCCCGAGCGGGCGGTGACCTTCACACGCGCTGAATTGGGCGACCACGCCGGCGTGATCGGGGCGGCGCTTGTCGGCGCTCAGGCGTGATGGGCGGCTCACCGTGCCGTGATAGACTGAGCAGTGCCAGATCGGCATGGTGGTTGGCGGACTGGCGCACCGTTTCGGGCGATGGAGCCCGGTAATTGGCGGTAATGGTTCGGGACTAAGAGGACTCTGCGCCGCAGGATCGCATGGCGAAAATGAAACGACGAAATTGCGCACCTGGTTTTCGTCATGCAAACACCGCGAAGAGATCCCGGAAGTAGGTTCAGGGGGTTCCATGTTGCAAGGGGATATCAGCGCGTCAGGGGCAGCGAACCTGACGGGCGTAGATACTGGGAATGGGCAGCAGCCTTCCGGCCGGGGCGAAGTGGCCGCGTTTGTGGACTTCGAGAATATTCGCTATTCGAGCATCAATTCCTTCGGGCGGGAGCCCGATCCTCTGGCATGGCGAGACAAGGCCCTGAAGTACGGCCTGATGGCCGTGGCCAGGGCCTACGCGGATTTCGATCAGCACCCCGCGCCGGTGCGCATGCGGCTCGACGTGGCAGGGTTCGAGGCCCAGCATTATCCCGCCAAACGCACGTCGGATGGATCCGGACGCGAAAAGATTCAATCCCGCGCCGACCTCAATTTTGTGATCGATGTCATCAATACAGCGTTGACGCGGCCAGACATCGAGACGTTTCTGCTCTTTACCGGGGATAAGGACTTCATCCGGCTGGTGACCACACTGCGAAACCGGCTGGGCAAGAAGGTCGTCATCTGCGGTGTGCCGGGTTCAATCAGTCCCGATCTGGTGGTGGCAGCCGGCGCGGAAGACACCCTGACATTCCCGCAGTCGGCAGATATCGACCGCCAGTTCATCCAGGCGATCGATGCGTATGTCCGCCAGCTTCACGACGGATTTGTGCCAACCCAAAGTCACATGAGCCGAACGCTCTGGCGCTTCGTCGATCGGTCGGTGCTGCCGTCGGAGCATATCGAGGCCAAGGTGATGGAATTCCTGCGCAAGGGCGTTCTCACCAAGCGGCAGACAATCAATGGACAGGGTCAGGAATTGGTGATGACCGAGTTGAATCCGGTCCACCCGCTCGTGCAGGAGGCGTTGCCCGGATTCACCGGCCATAGCTTCGACTTCGAGGCTCCGGAGGAGGGCTTCCGCGACGACGGATACAACGCCTACGATGGGGCCGATGATTACGACGATGAGGACAACCGGGGGAACCTGATATCTCCGAGCGAGTCCCGTGTAGCGCGGTACTAGAGCGATTCGCGGGAGCGTTCATCATCTGCGATGCAGTGCGGCATCGCGGTCTTGCCGAGCAGGCGCCGTGTCAATTTGAGCGCAGCGAAGCATCTCGGTCGCCGATCGCGTACGTACGCGGCAACATCGAGATTCCTCGCGCGCTCGGAATGACCGCGCATTCGCAATTGCTCTAACGGACCTTGCCCCGGGCGGAAACCGGCCAGCGGTCGCTGACGCGGCCATCGCGGATGATGACGAGCTCGTCCATCAGGTTCACCGCGGGACATATGTGGTTCGGTATGATCTCAACCCGGTCGCCAACCTCGAAGCCTGGTTCATCTGGCGCCAGGAGCACGACGCCATGCTCCTCGCTCAGACGGTCGAGCGTGGCATCAGGATGCCCCACGATGTAGCCAAATCCGCGGTGGCTCAGGCTAGGGTCGAGGGCTAGCGCCTTCGACCCGGCATCGACGACGGCGCGGCCTCGCGCCGGGCGGCTGACGACCGTGGCGAGCACGCGGGCGGCACAGCGCTCCGGCCCAACCCGGCCATGCTGGAATGCGTTGTTGTCGTGAAACACATACGTCCCCGGCCGCATTTCGGTGACGCCCGGCACGGCCGGGGTGAAATAGGCTGCCGGCGTTGAGCCGACGCTGACATGCGCGATGGGCGCCCCCGCGGCGCGGATCAACTCGGCGGTGTCGACCAGCGCTCGCCCGGCCTCGGCCGAGACGCGCGCGATGGTTTCAGGCGGGCTGACGCCGGCGTGCCCCTCGAAGGTCATCACGCCGGTCAGCTTCAGCCCGGGCAGGGCGCTGATCGCGAGCGCGAGTTGCAGCGCGTCCGCGCCGGCGGCCACGCCCGCCCTGTTCATCCCGGTGTTGACCTCGAGATAGACGTTGACCGTCGCCCCGCGTGGCAGCGCGGCGCGAGAAAGTGCTTCGGCCCCGGACACGGTATCGACAACCACGGTGATTCGCGCCCGTTCCATGAGCGCCAGCAGCCGCGCAACTTTCTCTTCGCCGACGATGGGATAGGCGATCAGGATGTCGTTGACATTCGCGTCCTGGACGAAGACCTCTGCCTCGCCCAACTTCGCGCATGAGAGCCCGACCGCGCCGGCCTCGATCTGCATGCGCCCGATGATTGGCGTCTTGTGGGTTTTCGCGTGGGGGCGCAAATTGACCCCATGGCTCCTCGCCAGCTCCTGCATCTCCACGATGTTGCGCTGCAGGAGCGCGTGATCGACGACCAGCGCGGGCGTGTCGATCTTCACGTCATGCGCCACAATGGGCGTCCCGGCTTGCATGATCTCAGTGGCCACGGTGCGTCCTCTTCTCGTCTGCCGCAATCAGGCTGTCCCGGCCATGGGCCAGCGCGCGCCGCTGGTATCGATCCAGCGTCCCTGCTGGCTCGATCGCAGAGCGCCGTCAATCAACTCTTGTGTTTTCACGCCGTCGGTAAATGAGGGGGACGCCGGGATTCCATCGCGGATCGCGCGTGCCCAGGCACGCAGGAGCAAGGTTGTTGGCTGCACCAGATAGTGCCCTCCGGGAACCAGCCCGCCGAGCAGGCGATCCGGGACCGCCAGCTCATTCATGCTGAAGTCGCCCAGCCGCGCGCCAAAGAGCCTGCCATTGCGTATGGCCAAGGTGCCGTCCGACCCCGAAAGCGTGATCTCTTCATCCCCTTCGTGTCCCGAGGTGGCCGTGACGTGGATCGTGCCAAGCGCCCCGTTGGCAAACCGGAGGATGACGGCAAAATTGTCATCCGCATCGACCTTGGCCATAGCTGACGAATCGGGGAGCCGGCGATGGCGGACCATGGTCGAAACCGCGCCCGTGACTCCCCGGACATCGCCGAACCACCAGCGGAGCATGTCCAGATAGTGGGAGCCGGTGGCGCCAAGCATGCCGCCCGCTTTCTCCAGTTCCATCAGCCAACCCCAGGGCCGTTCGTGCGGATCATTGAGACTCGAGCGGTGGACGACGACGCTGGCGGCGTGCGTCTCACCAAGGTAGCCCTCCGCGATCAGCTCGGCAACGCGCATGCGAACCGGGAGAAACCGCATCTGCAAGTTGACCATGGTGACGGTGCCAACGCGGTCGGCAATCCGCTGCATGTCCCGCGCCTCGGCCAGGTTGCGGGCCATGGGCTTTTCGCAAAGGACGTGCTTGTCATGTTCGAGCGCGGCGATGGCCATGGGATGGTGCAGGTGAGGCGGGGAGGCGACGATGACGGCCTCGATGCCAGGGGAGCGCGCCAACTCCCGGTAGTCGGAATAGTGCTCGGCAATGCCGTGGTCGATGGCCGCGGCGCGGGCGCGGTCGGACCGGCGGGAGCAGATTGCGACGGTTTCGAACTCGGCGCTTTCCCGCAACGCGGAGAGGTGAAGCGATGCGCCAAAGCCCGTTCCGATCACCCCGACGCGAATGGGTTCCCGTTCTTCGACGCTCGCGCCAAACGTTGCCGCGTACTCTGGAACGCTCAAGAGTCCTTCCTGGCGTGTCTCGCCGGTGATCAGGTATCGACGTGCACGATGAGGCGATCCGGGCTAGCGATGCTACCACGCTTCGCCGCGCGCACGAGCTTGACGGGGCGAAGCGGTGCAGGGTTGCGTACCATGCCTCAGAATCGAAAGGATTGTAGGTGACCCGCTTCTACACAGGTCTGGGCGACGATGGAACGACCGATCTCCTCGGGGCCCGGGTGACGAAAGACGATCCACGGATCGAGGCCCTGGGGGCGCTGGATGAAACGTCATCAGCAATAGGTCTGGCGCGCTCAATGGCGACATATCATTCCGTGATCGAGAGCCTGATCGCCGCCCAGCGCGACCTTTATCGAATCATGGCGGAGCTGGCGTTCACCGACGAGCTTCGGCCCGCTTCGTTCGGCCTGGCTCAGGAACGCGTTAGCTGGCTGGAGGCGACATCCGACGCGCTGGCCGAACAGGTTGAGTTGCCGCGCGAGTTCATCCTGCCTGGGGAAACCATGCCCGGAGCGGCCCTCGATGTCGCCCGTGCGACAGCGCGCCGGGCCGAGCGCGCGGTGGTGGCGCTGGCGAGAAGCGGCCAGGGCGTCAGCGATGCCGTGCTCAGTTATCTCAATCGCCTCTCGTCGCTCCTCTTCATTGCCGCCAGATGCGAGGACCACGCCGCGGGACGCGATGCGCCGAGCGCCAAAACTGGCTGAACCGCGCGGCAATTCGGCATATCCTTGCCCGGTGTCTGGCTGGTATTCTCAGCGCGTCACCACGCGAGGATCGCGGACCAGGGAGAGGTTTACAAGCAGATGCGGATGTCACACCTGTTCGGCCGGACGCTACGCGAAGCGCCAGGCGACGTCGAGCTGCCCAGCCATCGCCTGATGCTGCGGGCCGCAATGATGCGGCCGCTGGGAGCAGGCATCTATAGCCTGCTGCCGCTCGGATGGCGAGTCGTGCGCAAGGTCGAGCAGATCATCCGCGAGGAGATCGATGCCATCGGCGGGCAAGAGCTGCTGATGCCGGTCGTGCATCCCTCGGATATCTGGCGCGAGTCAGGCCGCTTCGAGGCGGTGGGGCCGGAAATGACCCGTTTCAAGGATCGTGGCGACCGCGACATGGTGCTGGCCATGACCCACGAGGAGGTCGTCACCGACCTCGCCCGGCAGGAGATCAACTCCTATCGCCAGTTGCCGATGCTCGTCTATCACATCCAGACCAAATGGCGCGACGAGCCGCGATCCCGGGGCGGATTGATCCGCGTCCGCGAGTTCACGATGAAGGATTCGTATTCGCTCGACCGGGACGAGGAAGGCCTCGACGTTCAGTATCACAATCACTGGCGGGCCTATGAGCGGATCTTTCGCCGCGCGGGACTTGACTTCGTCGTCGTCGGCGCCGATACCGGGATGATGGGCGGCACGGCTTCGCACGAGTTCATGGCGCTTTCACCGTTTGGTGAGGACATCGTACTGATGTGCGACGCCTGCGGATACGCGGACAATCGGGAGGTGGCCATCTTCCAGCGCGATGTGCCGGCCGGGGAAGCGCTACTTCCGATCGAGGACGTGGAAACGCCCGACGCCACCACCATTCAGGCGCTGGCTGAGTTTCTGGAAATTCCGCTCGCGCACACGGCCAAGGCGGTCTTCTACACGGGCGATTCTGGCAGGTTCATTTTCGCCGTGATCCGAGGCGACCTGGAGATCAACGAGACGAAATTGCGCAAGGCGACCGGCGAAGGGGGGCTCACGCCGGCGACGGTTGAGGAAATCCGAGCCATCGGCGCGGAGCCCGGCTATGGATCGCCGATTGGCGTGCGGAATGCCACCATAGTCATCGACGAGAGCGTGCGCGATGCGCCGAACCTGGTGGCCGGGGCGAACCGCGTGGGCTGGCACACGCGCAACACGAACCCAGGCAGGGACTACAAGCCGGACGTCATTGCCGATATCGCGGCGGCGGAAGCGGGCTTCCCCTGCCCGAAATGCGGCGCTCCGATGACTGCCGAGCGCGCGATCGAAGTCGGAAACATCTTCAAGTTGGGCACGCGCTATTCGAAGGCTTTGGGCGCCGAGTATCTCGATGAAGAGGGCCAGAGTCATCCGATCCTGATGGGCTCCTACGGCATTGGGTCAGGCCGCGTGACCGCGACAATCGTCGAACAGCATCATGACGAACGCGGCATCATCTGGCCAGCGACGGTCGCGCCTTACGAGGTGTCGCTCCTCTGGATCGGGTCCGCCGACGATGTTGCGCCACAGGAGGCCGCCGACTCCCTGTACCAGGCGCTGCAGGCTGCCGGTGTTGAGGTGTTATACGACGACCGCAACGAGCGAGCCGGCGTCAAGTTCAACGACAGCGACCTGATCGGCAACCCGATTCGAGTGTCGGTTAGCCCGCGCACGCTGGAACGGGGAGAAGCAGAAATCAAGCTCCGTTCCGCGAGTGAGGCGTTCTTCGTGCCGATTGCCGAGGTCGTTCCCACCGTGCGCCGCCTCCTCGATAGCTTGTTCGCCGAGTTGACCGGCGATCCACCCGCGGCCCAGGTCGTGGCTGGTTGACGATCGCTGGCGTAGCCGAGGCGACATCGCCATGGACAAGTCCGTTCATCGCCGCAACGCTGGCGCGGTGGCTTTGCGCGGCGAGAACATCCATGAGACCCGGGACGAGGAGGAGAATGACCATGACCGAGACTCGCATCGAGCGAGACACGATGGGCGAGGTGTGGCTGCCAGCCGGGGCGCTCTATGGCGCTCAGACGCAGCGGGCGGTTGAGAACTTCCCGATCTCTGGGCAACCGCTGCCGCCCGAGATGATCCACGCGCTCGGCCTGGTCAAGCTTGCCGCCGCGCGTGTCAACCGCGAGTTGGGTCTTCTGGATCCGGACATCGCGGCCGCGATCGAGCAGGGCGCGCGCGAGGTCGCGGAAGGTGAGCTGGACGACCAGTTTCCGATCGATGTCTTCCAGACCGGCTCGGGCACCTCGTCGAACATGAACGCGAACGAGGTGATCGCGGCCGTTGCCTCGCGCGAGCTGGGACGGCGAGTGCATCCGAACGACGAGGTCAACCTGGGCCAGTCGTCGAATGATGTCATCCCGACGACGTTGCACGTCGCTGCTGTGCTGGGGATCGAGCGCGATCTCCTTCCCGCGCTGCGATACCTGCATGACACGTTGTCGGCCAAGGCGGCCGAGTTTGACGACGTGGTCAAGATCGGCCGCACGCACCTGATGGATGCGGTGCCGATCCGCCTTGGTCAGGAGTTCGGCGGCTATGCCCGGCAAATCGAGCTGGCTATCGAGCGCATCGAGGCAACCCTCCCCGGCCTGCGCGAGCTGGCCATCGGAGGCACCGCGGTCGGCACCGGGTTGAACACGCACGAGGAGTTTGGCGCGCGCGGCGGAGCTGGCCCGGCTCACCGGCACGGAGTTCCGGGAGGCGGAGAATCATTTCGAGGCGCAGGGCTCGCGCGATGCCTATGTCTTCACGGCCGGCGCGCTGAACGCGCTGGCGGCGGCGCTGATGAAGATCGCCAACGATATCCGATTGTTGGCCTCCGGACCGCGGGCCGGGCTGGGAGAGCTGATCCTGCCAGCCATCCAGCCTGGCAGCTCGATCATGCCGGGCAAGGTCAACCCGGTCATCAGTGAGGCGGTCATTCAGGTCGGGGCGCAGGTAACCGGCAACTGCCACGCGATCACGGTAGGGGGGCAGTGGGGGCAGCTCGATCTCAACGTGATGCTGCCGATGATGGCCAGAAACATGTTGGAGAGCATCGATCTCCTGGCCAATGCCTCGCGAGTCTTCGTCGACAAGGCACTCGCGGATGTCGAAGCGAACCGGGAGCGCGCCGAGGGGTACATCGAAGGCTCGATCAGCATGGCGACCGCGCTCAACCCACTGATTGGCTACGAGAACGCGGCCAGATTAGCGAAGAAGTCGCATGCCACCGGGAAAACAGTCCGCGAGTTGGCGTACGAAGAATCAGGGTTGACGCGCGAGCAGGTGGACGATGCATTGCACCCGCGCCGGCAGACAGTGGCCGGGATGAGTGCAGGGGGGAGCGCGGGCGGCTGAGCGGTTCGGTCGCCGTCCCTCATACGAATCTTGTCAGACCCGAGGCGGAAGAACCAGATTTTGGTGATCGAGAAGGGAGAGGCGGCGCATGGGCGCCGCCTCTCTCGTGTTTGTCCAGCCAGGGACTCTGGCTCA
>CAYSXO010000156.1:9217-10235 GCA_964434995.1 uncultured Sphaerobacteraceae bacterium | reverse complement strand
GCGACAGGAAGGGCAAAGACAAGGGCAACGATAAGGACCAGGACAAGCCGCGCGGGTTGTTTCGCGGGATCCGGTTCACGGTGAGCTCTCACACTGGCTCGTATCCCGTTGAGTTCTACGTCACTGCTGATGGGATTTTCGACTTCGGTTGGAATCTCACCGAGGCGAAGACCGTTGCGCCCGACAAACCGATCACGTTCGCGACAGACAAAGCGTTCGGCGCCCTCTGGATCGAAGGCCGCTACTTCCTTTCCGCCAAGAACGAACTCCCGACCGGAACGCTGGAACGGGTCGGGCTCTGGGGAAACATCGATCCGCGGCTAGGCCAATGGAATCCTGGCACGTGGTGGGACACGGGATCGGATTTTGGTGAGACAACGCGCACGATCCGGGGAGCACGCCCCGTTGTCCATGACGACCTGCGGTACGTGCATTTCCTGCGGCGCCCGGACAGCCACGATTATCTGGAGTTCGAGGTCTACATCCAACCCCTTTCCGCGGCATCCGAATGAATGATTGACAAGGAAGGAGCCGAGGCGATGCAGGACGAACGGAACGAGTGCGCATCCATGGCCGAGGATCTCGATAGTGATCCGACCGACGGCCTCAACCGGAGGCGCCTCGTCGGTGCGGCGAGGAACTTTGTGATGGGGGCGAGCGGGCTGCTGCTGCCGGGTTGGATCGAGGAGGCGGCGGCGCGGGAAGGCGCGCTCGATGGCGCCAGGGGTGGCCGGCGCGGCCGCGGTGACCGTGGCCATCACCGCCGCACCCATGGCGACAGGAAGGGCAAAGACAAGGGCAACGATAAGGACCAGGACAAGCCGCGCGGAGTCTGTCTCAGGGTGCTGGACATGACGTTGAAATTCAGAAACGCTTCCTCCCGCGACCACCTGATGAGCGTTGCTGAAGGTGACCTCGACTGTCGTGGCGACATGACGTATCGCTGGATCGACAAGGTCGTGCCTGGGGATAAGGACTTTGACTTTGTCGGGTGGTACCCGGATTTGCACCTGGATCT
>CAYSXO010000156.1:0-9207 GCA_964434995.1 uncultured Sphaerobacteraceae bacterium | reverse complement strand
GGTTTCGCCATACCTGCATTTCGAAGCGCAGAATCCTCGCGCGGGATACCCCAGCATGACGATCACGAAAAGCGACCCCACCGCCCCGGGTGGCCGGAGAACAATCCTGGATAAATATGGGTTTTTCGTGAACGAGCGGGTGATGCAAGAAGGGTTCGTCATCGAGCGACAGCCCGATTTCGATGAACACAAGGTCTTTATTATCGCGGCGCTTGCCTAGGGCGGGCGGTAGGAACTGGGAGAAGGCGCTCCATCGTGGCGACGCCTTGTTGGTCACGCGGCATCGCGAGGATGGACGAATCATGTTCAGGACAATGATCGTGCTGCTCTTGATGGTCGGGGGCAGCGCACTGTTGCCGCTCCATCGAACAGCGGCGGAGGAAGCCACCACGCCGGCTGTCCCCGTGGGCGAGCTGCATTGGGAAACCTGTGACGACGTGCCGGATGCGCAGTGCGCCCGGCTCGATGTGCCGATCGATCCGGCACAGCCGGACGGCCCGCAACTGAGCCTGCGCCTTGCGCGCCTGCCAGCCCTCGACCCCAGCCGCGGCCAGGGCTCGCTGCTCCTCATCCCGGGCGGGCCAGGGGTCGGCATCACTGCCGCAGGCGGACAGTTCGGGATCCTGCGTCCTCTATTCCACCTCGATGAGCTACGAGAGACCTTTGACGTGGTCACGTACGATCCCCGCGGCATCGGGCAGAGTAGCCCCATCCGCTGCGCGCCGGTTCCGCTGCCCACCGTTAGCACGGATGCCCTGAATGGCGTCATGTCTGCTGCCGAGTTCGAGACCCTCGCCCGCACCAACGCGGCCTTCGCGGAAAGTTGCTTTGCCGCGACCGGTGAGTTAATGGCGCACTTGTCAGCTAGAGATTCGGCCGCCGACATCGAGCAGATCCGGCAGGCGCTGGGCCAGACCGATGGGTTGGTCGCCTACGCCGGCTCCTACGGCACGCTTTACGCCACCGCCTATCTCGAGCAGTACGGAGACCATGTGAAAGCCCTCGTGATCGACGGCGTCGTCGACCACAGCCTCGATCTGGCGCCCTATGGCGTCCGCTGGGTCTCCTCCACGGAAGATGCCTTCAGCCGCTTCGGGCAATGGTGTGCCGAAGATCCAGCCTGCGCCCTGCACGGCCAGGACGTCTCCGCGGCGTTCCACGCGGCCGCGGCCGAGCACCCGGACGTGCGGGCACTGGTGCGCGCCCGCCTCTCGGCGGGGCGCAACCCGGAGCTTGGCTGGGCGGTCATTGCCGCCACGCTGGCGGAGTTGGCACAAGGCGAGTCACCGGCTGCCTCTCCAGAGCCGGCAGCTTCGCCGGTTCCCTCGGACCCGGCGCTGGAAAGCGGTGAGTTGGGGCTCTTCCGGGGCGTGCTCTGTGCTGACTACGGTCCCCAGGACGACTACGCGGCGCTGGCCGCCGATAACGAGGAGCTGGCTCGCCAAGCGCCGCACTTTGCCTGGTTGTACTCGCTCGAACTGCCGGGTTCGTGCGCCGGTTGGCCACGCGCGGCCACCAATCCGCCGCACCGCCTGCAGGTCGGGCCGCATCCAAATGTGCTGGTCGCCAACCCGACCCATGATCCGGCCACACCGTTAGTCGCCGCGGTGGCGGTCTGGTCGCAGATCCCGCAAGCGCGCCTGCTCATCGCCGACACAGACGGGCACCAGGCCCTGCCCTTCTCGCGCTGTGCGTTCGAGGCACAGGTGCAGTTCCTGAGCGACCCGTCGTCCCTGTCGACGACGACGTTCTGTCCGAACTGAGTGGTCGCACGCGCGACGTTTGGACGCCTGACGACAACGCGCTGACGGTTGCGGCCTCCGTGGAGACGGAGAGGTGGAAGATGAATACGCGGTCCCGGCGATGCTCAGGACTCTCTCGGCGGGCGGCATTGCAAGCTGGGATGGGAGCGGCCCTCGGCGGCGGCGCCGGGCTTGCGGCTCGGTGGGAGCAGATGGCGGCGCGAGCTACGGCGATGGACCGATTCAATCCATCCGCGGATGTGCAGGCGACGGACGATCTTTTCCGCGAGTTGGACGCCAAAATCGAGGCCGGAATGGCCCAATATCACATCCCTGGCGTCGCCATCGGCGTGCTCTTCCGGGGCGAAGAGTACATCCGTGGTTATGGCGTCACGAATGTCGACGATCCTGAACTGGTCGACGGCGATACCCCCGTTCGCATCGCTTCGACGACCAAGACGTTTACCGGCACGACTATCATGCGGTTTGTCGAGCAAGGCAAGCTCGAACTGAATGTCCCGGTGCGCCGCTACTCGCCCGATTTCCGTGTGGCGGACGAGGAAGCTTCCGCGCGGGTGACGCTGCGCCAGTGCCTCAACCATAGCGCCGGCTGGGTCGGAGACGACGAACAGGACTTCGGTCGCGGCGACGATGCCCTGGCCCAATACATCAGCAGCATGCGCGAGTTGCCACAGCAGACCCCTCCGGGCACGCGGTTCGCCTACAACAACACGGCGCTCGACGTCGTCGGCCGCGTCATCGAAGTAGTCACCGGTCAGTCGTACGAAGAGGCGCCGCGAGCGCTGATGCTCGATCCACTTGGGCTCAGCCGCACGCGCTTCTTCACCGATCAACTGGCTGGCTACCCGATTGCCGGCAGCCACAGCGTTGTCAACGGCCGCGCCGTTCTTGCCCCTGAACGCTGGTATCTCCCCCGCAATGGCCATCCCGACGGAGGACTGATCTCCAGCGTGCGCGAGCAGTTGCGCTTCGCGCGGTTCCATATGGTTGATGGGCGAGCCGCTGACGGGAAGCCACTGCTGCCCCCGGCCTCGATTCAGGCGATGCGCTCGAATCCGGGACCGGCGGCACGCTGGTGGCCGAAATCGATGGCTTCGGGGTGAGCTTCGCGCTGCGCCGCACCGCCGAAGGCGTCGTTGTCGTCATGCACGGTGGAAGCTGGCCGGGCCAATACTCGGGGTTCTTCTTCGTGCCGGAGCGCGACTTCGCCATGACGATGCTCACCAATTCCGACGGCGGGGCGCACTTGCGGCAAGAACTGTTCTATGACGACTGGGCGCTACAACGGTTTGTCGGGCTGCACAATCCCCCCGCGGAGCCTGTGCGCCTGCCCGCTGGACGCTTGGCCGAGTACGCGGGGGCATATCTGAATCGTGGCGCCGATCGAGGCGGGAACTGGGAGGAGACCGTGCTCACGCTGCAAGGGGACGATGGGGCCCCGCGTGGCGACATGAACCTTGGCGACGCCATTGACGAGATCAGGTTGGTGTTCTATCGCGACGAGTACGTGCTCGTGGAGACAGGTGGCGGCGCACCACCGCGCGGCTTCCGCGCGAATTTCGTGCGCACCGCTGATGGCCGCGTGGCCTGGCTGAGTTACGGTGGCCGCTTGTACTCACGCGAAGGGTGAGCCAAGGCGTCTGGTCAACCTACGGTGAGTGGTCATTGACGGAGGACACGAGAATGCCACGGCGTCGGACGTTCCTACTCGGCCTCATCCTTGTCTTGAGCAGAATGTGGCTATGGCAAGGAGTCGCGGCTCAAGATCTCTCCACGTCCCCGGACCAATCGACCGTTGCGATCAGCCCAAACGACTGCGCATTCATTGTCAAGGGCAGCGATGATCCCCGGGAGCGACTCGGCGACATCGCCTGCGGCACGCTCGACGTGCCGGAGAACTGGAACCATCCCGAGGGTCGCCGTCTCCAGATCGGCTACCTGGTCCTCAAAAGCACGGCCGAGCGGCCCATGTCCGACCCAGTCGTCTTTCTGGCGGGAGGTCCGGGCTCCAGCCCGTTGACGAGTGGAGAAATCTGGGCCAGATTCTTCGCCGGCCTGCGCCAGGAGCGGGACATCGTCTTCTTCGACCAGCGCGGCACCCGGCTCTCCTCGCCGCTCCGCTGCGAAGACTTCACCAAAATCATGGCGTTGGCGCTACCGCCGGAGGTGGACGATGGCGCGGGAACTCCCGCGCTCGCGGTCCATCCGGCCGAGCTGAGCGATTCCGACGCGCTCATGCAGAAAGCTCGAGAGCGGTTTGGTCCGAGCGCCGATGCCTGCTTGCGGCAGCTCGCGGAGACGGGCGTCGATCTCAACCAATACAACTCGATTGCCAGCGCCAACGATGTCGTTGCGCTCGTCAAATCCCTGGGCTACGACGAGTACAACCTGTACGGCGTCTCATATGGCACCCGGCTGGCGCTGGAGGTCATGCGCAACCATGACGACAGCGGTCTGCGCAGCGTCGTCCTCGATTCGACCTACCCTCCAGAGATCAAGACCTACGAGCAATTGGCGACAAGCTCGCACGAGGTCGCCATCCGGCTCTTCGCCGATTGCGCGGGCGATGAGGCATGCAACGCCGCCTATCCCGACCTCAAGGCGCGCTTCATCGCGCTCCTGGCGCGGCTGCGCACCGAACCGGCCATCTCCGACGATAGTGTCTCGATCAGCGACCGAGAGCTAATCAGCGTGATGCAAAGCCTCACCTCCAGAGTCGAGATCGTCCCTTATGTGCCATTGCTGATTGCCGAGTTGGAGCGCGGAGAGGCTGAGACCTACCTCGGCATCGCCAGCGGATCGCTCATTGCGCCGGCAGGAGAGCTGCCGGGGGCGACGCCGGCCGCGCCGGCAGCAAGCGAGCTCTCGTCAGCCCAGCGTTTCGTCCTGGATCTGCACGCACGCGCGGAGGCGTTGCCAGCGCACGAGCCGGGCGGGCTGCCGAGCTTGCTGATCGATCTCGACGCGAATGCGCACGACCGTCAGACCATGCGGGAGATCATCGACGGCGCGTTCGCACAGCCGGAGCACGCGGAGGTCGCCACCGCTTTGCTCGCCGCCATCGACGCGATGACCGATGCGGAAGTGCAAGAGGTCCATGCGGTCATCGAGCAGACAATCACCCTGGCTGACTTCCAGATCGCCGGGCAGACGGTGCCGCAGTACTACTCGATCGAATGCAATGAACGGGCGCCATTTCAGTCCATTGCCAAAATGGTCAGCAATGCGCGGCAGCTTGAGATCCCGGACCTCGCCCTGGGGATGCCCGAGTCGCTTGCCAAGGTGTTCGCCATTTGCGAGCAGTGGCCGTCGGGCCGGGCGCCTGCAACCGAGTCGCAACCGGTCCGGAGCGACGTGCCGACCCTGATCCTCTCCGGCGCCTATGACAACCTGACGCCGGTTTCGTGGAACAAATCGGCCTTCGAAACCCTGCCGAACGGGGTCTTCGTCCTTGCACCCATGTCCGGGCACGCCGTGATCACCTACTCGACGTGTGCCGAGCGAGTGGCGCAAGCCTTCATTGCTGACCCCGCCACGGCGCCGGACACCTCCTGCCTCGCCGACCTCGAGCCGAGGTGGGTGCTGCCTCCGGGGGACGATGCCGCGGCCATCGCGGCGAGTCGAGTGGTCAGCTGAGCCAGCACGAAGCAAGAAAGGGGCAGGCCATGAGCAGCGCGGCCGTACGAAGAGCGAGTCGAGCGGAACGAGTCGCATGGAAACCACCCGGCGCCAGGAGGCGGGAGCCGGTGCACCGGGATCAGAGAGCGACGAACTCGCTCTTTCGGCCAGAGAACCAGCACTGGCAAGTGGTTGTCACGTGAGGAGGTGAACGCCGGCTTTTTTCCTTCCAGGAGGAACCATGAGGTTGACGTCGGCGATCCGCACAGCGGTCTAGCCAGGATGGATGGCTCACCAGCATCCAGGCCAACGGAGGATCCACGGACGCGCGACAGTTTGATTCTCTCACCAGAGCACTGACCGCCGCCGGCAGCCGGCGCGCTCTACTGGAGCGACTGGCGACTCTACCCTTGGCTCGACGCCGCGGGAGGCGGCATCCTAAACCTTGCCACACTGGAGATGACCGACTGCACCAATTTCTACAACCATGCCGACACTAGAGGTACAGGCGGCGGCCTCTCCACCGGCGGCCATACCACGCTGACCAATTGCACCGACAGCGGGAACTCGGCGCTTTACGGCGGCGGCATCCTAACGGTTCTGGGCACGGTGACGCTCAACAGCGGCGCTAGCGTGGCACGGAACAGGGCAGACAATATCGGCGGCGTCTACAACGAAAGCCCCGGCAAATTGATTCTCAACAGCGGCGCCAGTCTGACGCAGAACACTGCCGGCGGCGAGAGCGGCATCTACCACCAAGACGCTCAGGTGCACGGTGCGGTGACGCTCACCGCGGGCAGCCTCGTCTGTGGCAACTCCGCGCCCCAGTGCGTCAACTTTACGCCGGCAAGCGGCTTCTGTGGGGCCTGTCCCTAGGGCCGGAGCCCAGGTTTGGGGGTGGGGAGCGCCTCACCCCCGCGCCGCCTTCCGCGTATTGCCGCCCGAGGCAGGCGATCCCTCGTCCCATCCCGTAGCGTTTTTCCATCGATCCCGTGGTTTCCCGAGGTGACGCGGACCATCCACATCCCTAGAGTGGGACGCACCGACGCACCGCGAACAGCCGACCGCGGCGTCCAGCGGCGAGAAAGCCGTTCGTGCTGGGCATGGCGCCACGCTGCCCCACGCTCACTGTCGCCGCCCCGTGGCGGCTCATGGGGCGAACTCGAGAGAAGACCCGGTGGTGCATGCCGGGAACACGGGCAGGACGTCGCCGGAGGATCAGGCGCAGGAGAGGCTTCCGGCACACCCGCACGGGATCGCCGCACGGGAGGAATGAGGATGAGGACGATACGCGATTCGGGACGCGATGGTGACGAGGAGATTCGGGACGACCTGGCCGGGAGCGCGACCGAGCGGTGGACGGCAGGCAGCCGGCGATTGCTGCTTGCTGGGGTGGCCGGCGGCCTGACCCTGACCGCGAGCGGGCTGCTGCGCCCGGACTGGCTCGACGAGGAGGCTGAGGCCGGCGACCGTCCGCTTCGGCGCGTGCAGGGTCGTAATGGCCAACAGCGCGAGATGCACCGCCGCCAACGCGAGCATCGCCGGGAGGTGCAACGCCGGCGGGACGAAACCCAGGGAAGGTCGCGAGTCGCCGCGCCTCACGCCTTCAAGATTCTATTGATTTCCGAGCGTGGTGATGACGGCGAGATTTGGGGTTATCAGGACAGTACCGGGACGTGGTACTCCATCAAGCGGACCGACCGCAACGGTAATGCCGGGGCTACATGGCCGATCATCAGTAGGCTTGGCCTTCTCGTCACCGCGCTCGACATCACTGAAGACCAGAAGGCCATCCTGGTGCAGTACTGGATGCTCATTGAGGCTGGTGACACCGTCAGTTTCTCCGTTGGTGGCAAGATGACGGACAATGGGTTCCAGGGACGGTGCTCATGGCGCCCAGGCGCCTCAAATCGCCGGGGGAAAGCGTGAATATCGAGCACGACTACTCTTCTTACTCTCACGGCGGATTCAGGCTCGGTCGAGTCGTAGACGGTTCTGAAGTGAAAGTGACGTTCAGAATTTCCTAGTGGGTCCCTCCCAGGCCACCGCCGTCATCCGCGTCCGCCGTTCGTCACGCCGCCGCGCCGCCGCACCGTGAAGTCGCCAACTGCAAGACTCCGCGGCGTCAACGAGGGTCAAGGTTGTTTCGCACCATCCTGTGGTAAGGCGGCCACTGGCCGCCGAAAGCAGCTCGGACTCCTGACCCGTAGTCAGGACTGCCCGATCACGTGGTTTCCCGAGGTGACATGACCCGCACTCGGGCCCAGAGTAGAGGGCGCACCGCGTGGGACGACCGGTAGGGACCGAGCAGCAAGAACGGAGGATCGCGGACGACCATCGCGGGACGCGAGGCGCAGGACGAGCAGGCCGACCTGGACGAGAGCGAAGCCGGGTCGCGTCCCGGCGCCAGCCGGCGGGTGATCCTGGGCGCTGCGGCCAGCAGCTTTGCTCTGGCCGCAATGGGCCTGCTGCCAGTGCGGCTGGTCGAAGGAGCCGCCCCAGCTGGACACTCGGTACCGCGCGTCCAGCAGCGATCTGGCAAACGGCGGCAACGCCGTGGTCATTGGATCGAGCAGCGCCACTCTCGCCAGCGTCGGTGGGACAAACACGCCGCGGGCAACGCGTCGGGATCAGGGGACGAGCCGGACCGCGTGGTGTTCCAGATAGTGAACCAGTCCAGCCTGACACTCGTCCGCGGGAGATTGAAGGTAGTGATCACGTGAGCCGATGAACACCGGCTCGTCATCCCCGGACGGCGCCTGGAGACCGAACCAGGCAATCCGCAAACCGGGCCATGCCGATCATCGACAGGAGCTGTGATCCGCAAGCGTCAGTCGCTCCACCGCGGACATCACGCTCGGTATTCATGGAGAGCAGGCAGGAGGAGGGCGATCGTGAAGACATCGAGCCAGGAACCGAATTCACTCGTGTCGCGAGGAGGAAGCACAATGCAACGAATGCCACGACGAACGATGTTGGCGAGCCTGATGGCGACGGCCGCACTTGCCACGGCTGGAACACAGCGCATCCGCGCCCAGGATTCCACGCCAACGGCTGGGGATGCATCGGAAATGCCGGAAGAAGCCGCATTGCTGCCGCGTGACATCATCCTTCCCCTCGCCGCGGTTCAGGAGGTCGTGTCCGAGATCGCCAGCGAGACGGCCACCGGCGAGAACGCGACCGCGGTGGGCCACCCGATCGCCAACCGGGCGGTGACCTTTGCTACTGCCGACGGCGCACATCGGGTCGTTCTCTCCGTGGACCGGTACGAAAGTGCCGATGACGCCTCGACCGCATTTCAAGACGCCTTTCGAGCGAGCCAGGAGGTTCCGGGCGTCGAGGCCGAGGCCGTCTCCGATCTGGGTGAAGCGGCGCTGATCGGGATCGTATCCCAGGGCGATGAGACGCATGTCGGTGGTGGAGCGCTCTTCGGCGACCTGATCGTTAATGCCACCCTGCAAGCCTTCGAGGGCACGGACGCCAACAAAGCCATTGTCGCCGAACTCATCCGGCGGCAAGCCGAGCTTGCCGCGCGGGCGCTCCGGCCGGGCGCATCTGCCACGCCAGCGGGGTGAACCGGCCAGCCGCGGCGGCCATCACCGCGGCGTCTCGGATGATGTCCGGTCGCTAGACCGGGAGAACGGGAACGACGAGATGCACTTCTCGAAACACCGTCGCGAGTAACCAGACGTTGTCCTCCTCGTCGGGCTCGTTCTCGCGGGGAGACGCCTCGCTACGCCGACCAGCCAGGGTGCCGTAGCGAGGCGCCAATCTCGTTGCGACGTGATTGTGCTGGGAAGCCTGCGCTGATGTGCGGAACGTGGAC
>CAYSXO010000155.1:0-10352 GCA_964434995.1 uncultured Sphaerobacteraceae bacterium | reverse complement strand
TCGCCATAGACGACCGGGTAGCCGGCGGTCGGCATGACGGCGACGTTCTGGGCTCCAATGTCGCGCAGGCTTGCGGCCAGCCATTCGGCCGCGCGCGCGATGTCCGGCGCGTGGGCCGGGTCGGTGCTGATGCTCGGGATGCGCAGGAGGTCTTCCAGTTCCTGGAGAAACCGCTCGCCGTTGGCGCCAGAATAGGCGCGCGCGGCGTCACTGGACGACGTCACTAGTTCACTCCTCGCACGACGTTGGACGGCTATAACGAAGAGCGGCCGTGGGACTCTCTCGATGCGCGTAACGTTGGCGTAGCAGTTTCCTCGGCCCAGGCCAATGGGACTATAGCAAGATGACTGCCGCATCGTTGCCGGGATTCAGTGTGTGTCGCGTCTTCGGAAGGGCTGACGAATTTGGGTGACGGCGGGTGACCGAGATCCCGCCCTCGTCGAGAAGACAGGCGGACGTCGGGAGCACACGCCAGGCGTGCGCTGCGCTAGCCGAGCAATCCTCCCAGGCCCTTCGCACTGAGGATGACCCCGAACACCAGGAAAACGACGGCCATCATCGTCGCGTAGTTGGCGGTAAGCCAGCGCCTCCACTCCGCCAGGGTCGTGGCGGCCCGATCCGGAGCCACGGCATACCAGATCACCGGCACGGCAACCCCGACCGAGGCGAGCAAAACGAAGATGATGACGGCGGCCAGGTCCCCGCTGGCGGTCAACTCGGCCTGGGCAATGGCCACAACCGCGGACAGGGTGAAGGCCAGGTTCTTGGGATTGAGCCCGGAAAAGAGCGCGCCGAGCCCTATTGCCATCAGGGGATTGGCCTGCTCCAGCTTCGCTGTCCAGGCAGGCAGCGCTTTCTCCTCTCCCGGACCCGGCCGTCCGCGCCAGCGACGGACGGCCAGCCCCAGCAGGACGAGACCCAGCACAAGCCGCACGATGGACGCGAACGGGGACGGATTGCGCTCGGTGCCGGCCAGATGCTCGGGAGCGATGACGAAGAGGAGAAGCACCATGACGACGGCCATGCCAATGCCCCAGCCAGCGACAAACGCTGGAGCCGTTGTCCTGGCTCCGGGCGAGAAGAGGAGCAGGATGATCAGCATCACCGGCAGGGGGTTGACGAGCACCAAGCCCAACGCTAGCGGCGCCACCTCGGCGATCACCGATCCCATGTCGCCCCCTCACCGTGCGGTCGTGGATGCCGAGTCCGTTTCGCAAAGTTGATTAGCTCGTGGCAGGACGGAGTATAGGCAGGACGAAAGGGCCTGCCAGCCTCGGCGTCCCTCGCCGATCCCGTGTCCCTGGCTGGGGCTGCTGGAGGTCTTGCGCCCCCGGAACCGCTCGCTGTTGGCGCGTGAAATCGCGCGATGCATGCCCGTGTTCGAGATCCTGTCGTTGCCTGGCGCCTCTCGCGGAGCGTGACGCGCGGTATGCTGCTTCCGTGCAGCATGCGGGAGGACCGCGGTGTGCGATCCTCCTCGCTAGGCCAGTGGAAGGCTCGCGGATGCGTCGGGCGCGGCTCGTTCTGGTGTTGGTCGCGTGCGGCATGCTCATCGCGGACGGGCATGCCGTGCTCGCCGGGAGATGGCTCGTGCAGGAAGGCCCAGCGACCGCGACACCCGAGCTGGCTTGTACGCCTCGGACGATGGCGACGCCGGAGCATCCCGGCCCGGCCACGGAGCGTGACATGGAACTGATCGAGGCGGCCCGTGCGGGAGACGCCGAGTCGGTGGAGCGGCTGCTGGCCGAAGAGGCGAGCGTTACCGCGACTGACGCCAGCGGCATGACCGCGCTCATTGCCGCGGCCTGGGGGAATCACCTGGCCGTCGCCTGCGCCCTGATCGCGGCCGGCGCTGATGTCAACGTGCAGGACGACACCCAGCAGAGCGCATACCTGATCGCTACGTCCGAGGGCTACCTCGAGCTTCTCGAGATGACGCTCGATGCGGGCGCCGATGTCCGCTCGCTCGACAGCTACCGCGGAACGGGCTTGATCCGGGCGGCCGAGCGCGGCCATGTCGAGGTGGTGGAGCGGCTACTGGAAACGGAAATCGCCGTCGACCACGTCAACCGTCTTGGGCTGACCGCCCTTCTGGAGGCGATCATGTTCGGCGATGGCGGCCCGCGCCACACCGAGGTTGTGCGGCGCCTTGTCGAGGCCGGCGCCGACGTCAATCTGGCCGACGGCAGCGGCGTGACGCCGCTGGCGCACGCGCGGCAGCGCGGTTATGCCGAGATTGCAGCGATCCTGGATGTTGCCGGGGCGAATTGAGGACAGTCCGCCGTGGCGACCCTTGCCCGCGGCTCACCTATCGCGCGGATTCACAACGCCCCACGAACTCCCGAGGTCAGCAGCAACGCTCCAAACAAGGCCATGATGACGCCGGTGATTACCCCCATGTTGCGGGTGAGCCAGTCGCCCCAGGCCTTGAGCCGGGCCTCGCTCGCGTCTCCCGCGACAAGATGGAGGAGCAGGGGCAGAAGGACGCCGAGGGTGGCGACGGTGACGAAGATCGCGATCGCCACGGCTAGGCGGAGATACTCCAGATCTGCCTGGCCGATGATGCTGGCCGCCGCCGCGAGCAGGATCAGATTCCGGATGTTGACGGTCGAGACGAAGGCTCCCATGCCGAAGACGCGGGCAACTCCTCCGTTTTCAATGAGACGCAGCCAGCGGGGATCGGCGGCCCGATCGCCGGGTAGGGGCCCTTTCAGTAGTGCCGCCGCGGCGGCGATCAGGAGGACAATGCCCAGCCCGGCTCGGAAGAGGGAGAGCTTTCCTTGCAGATCCGCCTTCAGGACTACGCCATTGAGCAGGCCGAGCCGTTCGTGCAGAAGGAGGGCGGGGAGGGCGACCAGGAGCGCCAACCCGCAAAGCCAACCCAGCAGGTAGGCGATGCCGTTGCGGCGGGGATCGGCTCGGTTCGCGATCAGGATGCTGAGGACGATGGCGATCGGGTTGAGCGCGATGCCCAGCGCAATCCAGAGCGTGTCCCCGATCGTGCCGATCATCGTGGCCTCAAGCGCGGCATGTCCGATCAGTTCCGGCCGGGATCGTACGGCGCGGTTGGCCGCTCGGTGCTGAAGAGCGCGCGCAGGATGGCGCGGGTCTCGGGCGGATCCTGCTCGGTAATGCGGAAGGCAACGCGGATCAGATAAAGGACGATGACGATGATGAGCGGTGGGGCGATGATGAAGACCAGCCGCGAGCCGAGCAGGGTGGCGATCGCGCCGAGCGCCAGAACCGCGAAGAGGGTCAGGGCGCTGTCGAGCACCTCTTGCATGCCGAAGGTCGCGGGCTGTCGGGCGAGGATGACGTAGCGATTGACGTAGGTTTGCACGGCGGCGCCGGCGGTGGTCGAGCCAAGGGCGGTGAGGACCGAGATCAGCCCGACCGCCTGAATTTGTGGCGACAGGTCCATGCCGAAGAGGCTGAGAAGCCGCAGTGGGCTAAACGGGGCAAGCACCGGCGCGACGAGATCGATCAGGCCGAAGAGCATGAAGCCGAAGCTGAGGATGGTGATGGCCATCACTGCCAGGGCGCGCTCCCCCTTGCGGTCCATCAGCCAGGGTCCGAGCGCCGCCCCCAGCAGAAAACCGATGCCGCCTGGGGCCAAAATGTAGACCGCGTTCGTCGGATTCGAGTGCAGGACATCTCGCACGTAGACCGGGATGAGGGTGTTCAGCCCGTCGAAGAGGGCGAAGACCATCGAGCCGACCAGGATCATCGATCCGACCTTGCGGTTGACGTTCAGCCATTCCGCGGTACGACGCAGGGTTGGCACCGACGCGCGCCAGTCGACCTCGCGCACGGCCTCCGGCAGCGAGGTCGTGTCCTCCTCTTTCGGCAACTTGAGCGTGCGCACCGCGCCAAAGATGAGCACGATGCCGGCGACGTAAATGAGATTCCGCAGCGAGGTGACGTTGATGAGGATCGGGGCCAGGAAGCCGGTGCCGATCGCCGAGCCGATCCCGCTGGCGACGGTGATTACCGCCGCGACGGCGGCAACCTGGGCCGTGGTGGTGACGAGGGCGGTCATCGCCTTGACCGCGGGGACAACGATCTGGCTGAGCATGGCGACCAGAAAGATGAGGACGATGAGGCTCGTCACGCTGGTGCCCCAGACCGTCGGAATCAGGAAGCAGGCCGCGGCTTGCAGGATGTAGGCAGTGACCATCGCCGTGCGCTTCGACATAGCGTCGGCCAGCGCTCCGCCACCGATGCCGAAGAGGAGCGCGGCCAGATAGCGGGTCGCCCCCATCAACGAGATCGTAAACTGTGGGGCGCCGATCGTGGCCAGGTAGACCATCGCGCCGTAGGAGAGGGTGGAGAGCCCGAGCACGGTGGCGAACCGGGAGAGGACGAGGGCGCGCACGGAGGGATCCTGCAGGACTTTCTCCCGCAGCGCCTTCTCCTGCGCCTCAACGGGGAGGCCGGACGCATCTTTAGCAGGGGCCGGCGTATCCGCCTCACGAGCCATCCAACAGATCCTTCCTGTGCCGGCGTGGCGCGCGATGCGCAGCCGGAGCGCCTTTCTTCAGCAGGCGTGGCATACGGTATCAGCGGCCGGAAGGTTTGCCCACTGGCATTGGGTCCTGACCCCCGCGGGATGCGCGGCCACACCCTCATACGCCGTGCGAGGCCGCGGCGTCTTCCTCAATGCCCTCATGTGGGGTCAGCAGACAGGAATGTGAAGGCCTCCGCCGGCGCGAACTGGCTTGCGGCGTTTCCGGCATAGACCTTGCCGCCGGCGATGGTCAGCTTCATGACCGGCGCGCTCTCGGAGAAATCGAGATCGGCGAACGGGATCCAGAAGGTGTTGGGGCTGGTGGCCGAGTCGAAAAAGAAGACCCTGCTCTTCTGATTCCAGGCGGTGCGCCACAGCGTGGAGGCGAGATTCGGCTTGCCTGGGTCGGTGATGCCGAGCGGGACGCTGATGGATCGCATGACGCTCATCACGCTGGCAACCGCCTGGTTTTCAAAGCTGCCGCCTGGCACGGCGGTGATCGTGTTTGGATCGCGCGTTTTCGGAATGGCGTTGATGAAGAACGAGACGCGGGCAAAGCGGTCGGCGGCGGTGATGGAGCCGGGGAGGAACGTCAGGGGATCGATGCCCTGCCAGTACGCGGTGATGGCGAGCTGTTGATCGTAGGTTGGGGAGTTGGTCATCACCGTGTAGTCCCTGCCGTGATGGATGACCAGCGTGCCGTCGAGGTACTCGAAAATGGCCGAGTCGCCGCCTGGATCGGAGAGGGACATGTGCACGGTCGCGCCTTTGCCATTTGGCAGCACTGGTGCGACGAGCCGGACGGCATCGCCACGCAGCCCCGCGACGGCTTCGGCCACGCTGCCGAAGGTGTCGAGCACATACTGGCCAAAGACCATGATCGACATGGCCGGGCGACCGTCGGGCGGGCCATAGTCGGACTCGGAGAGGTAGAGCCCGTTCATGACCAGTCCGGCTTCATTCATGCCGTCAGCGGCGCCGGCCTCGTAGGAGGAGACGATAAGGCTGCCGTAGGCTGAGGTCCAGGTCGGGCTGTCCGGGCCAGCGGCCCCGTGGCGTGTCATGCCACGAGGAAAGACCCAGGCGTTAGAGTCCATGTCCTCACCCCAGTCCATCGTCCGGCCGGTGATGACGAGGGCGTCTTCGCCGGCATAGACGGCGCGCGTACACATGGACCAATCCTTTCAGTGTTCCTCGAGCGCCGCCGCGCCTGGACGAACCACGGCGCTTCGTGCCCCAACAGGGGCGCCGCGACTGAATGGTATGCGAGACTCGGGATCATGGGAGAAACGGCCAGGCCGGCGAGCTGGATATGGTCGGGATGGCGAGCAACGAGCGTGACCTCGGGCGTGGGAGGCGGGACGGAGCGATGGGGCAGCAAGCACTGGCGCGGGGCGCGAGGGTCCTTGTCGAAACGTGCGCCGGGGTGCAGCCGGGGGAGCGGCTGCTGATCGTCACGGACACCGGGCGGCCATTCGCCGTCGCCGAGGCGATTGCCCGCGCGGGCGAGCGCGCGGGCGCCACGGTTGTGACGACGATCATGCCGGCGGGGCGGACGGGGCAGGAGCCGCCTGATCCGGTGCGGGGCGCGATGTTGGCGGCCGATGTGATCCTGGCCCCGGTCTCTGGCAGCCTCTTTCATACCGAGGCGGCGCGCATGGCGGCAGAGCGGGGCGCTCGCCTCCTCTCCGTGACCGAGGCGACCGACGAACTGCTGATCGACGGCGCTTGCCTGGCCGATTTCGCGGCCGTCGCGCCTATCGCCGAGCGGGTGCGGCAGCTCCTGAGCGCGGCGGATGCCGCCCATGTCATTGCGCCCGGCGGGACTGACCTGCGCCTGTCGCTGGCTGGGCGGGAAGGAATGGCGGTGACCGGGATGGCCCGCGAACCGGGGGTGCGGACGGGCTGGCCCGATATCGAGGCCTATAGTGCTCCGGTTGAAGGGACGGCCGAGGGTATCGTGGTGATCGACGCCAGTGGCTCAGGCATCGGCCTGGCGCGCGAGCCGATCCGCATGGAGGTTGCTGCCGGCCGCGTCACGCGCATTGAGGGCGGCAGCCAGGCGAGAGAGGTGGAGCGGAGCCTGCGCGAGGCCAATCATGCAGGAGCCTTTGTCATCGCCGAGCTGGGGATTGGGCTCAATCCGGCGGCGCTGGTGCGGGGCCATATCATCGAGGACGAAGGCGTTTACGGCACGGCGCATATCGCCCTCGGCAACAACACCAACTTCGTCGGGGGCCAGAACTGGGCTCCAATTCACTTCGACTACGTCTTCCGCGAGCCGACGGTGACGCTCGACGGGCGCGCGTTGATGACGGACGGTGTGCTGGAGGATGACGAGCCGACGGTTGGCGAGCGATCGTGATGCGATGAAGCAGTCGCGATCGGTCACCCCGACAAGGGGGCGAGATCGGTCCATTTCTTGAGCCAGCTTGGAGCGCGGGAAGCGACGCCCATGCCATTCGGGCTCGCGTCGAACGACAGGCCGGCGCCTGTCACGTGATCGTCTCGCGCCAGCTCCCACATCGGCACGCCGTAGTTCGCCTTGCGGGAGACGCCGCCAAAATGGAGCGCCACCACCTTGCCGGTCGTCAGCTCGATCACCGCCGACCCGGAGTTGCCGCCGAGTGTCGTGGCATCGTGGGTGACAGCCGTGACCCTGCCATACCGGGTGGTGATGGCGGCATTGGCGCGGAGATAGCCGGGCGCGATCCGTTTCCGCCCGAAGATATTGCCGTAGATGCGGATCTGCTCGGGCACGTCGGGGCTCAACTCGTCGATGTAGGGATAGCCAACGACGACGACGTTGAGGATGGCGCCGCTGCCGAAGAAGGGCGGCGCCTGGCTGGCCAGCGGCAGCGGGGCGGGCAGGGCGGCGTTGCCGGCCGGTTCGACGCGGATGAGGGCCGCGTCCCAGTGGGGATGGACGAGCATCGCCTCCCTGACCCGGTAGAGGTCGGGGCCCGTGCCCGGATCGGGATCGCCGACTTCGTACTGTGGATCGAAGACCGCTTTGGTGTTCGCCCGGAAGGCGAGAAACCCTGGCCCCTGACCAACGCCGTCGACGAAGAACTCGGCGACGTGCCGGTTGGTGAGCAGGAGTCCGTCGCCTACGAAGAAGCCGGTCCCCGCGTAGACCACGCCGGTCAAGCCCGGCACATCAATCCGCCCGATCGAGGGGAGCATCCCCTCGATCAGTGGCCGAAAGTCGTTCAGGAACGCCCACTCGGGCGGCGGCGTCGACATCGCGCCGTTGACCACGTTCAGCACCGGGCGCTGAACGTAGTCGATGATCTTCTCGAGCCCGACTTCTTGCTCTCGGGTGAGCGGCTGGTCGTGCTGGGCCAGGTCCACCGCCTCCACGGCCGCCGTGATGGCGCGGTCAGTGAGCGGTGGCTCGAGCGGGAGCCCAAGCCGCAACTCAGCCGGCGGACCGGCTACGCCTTCCAGTCCGTAGTCCCGCGGGGATTCCCGCGTCCGTTGCCGTTCCTGGAGATCGATGAGGCTGGTGGCCATCTTCGCGGGGGTAGGAAAGGCTGGCAGGGCCGGCGCGGGGATCACGGCCTCCGCCAGGCCGAGCTCCGCCCCGACGGGCGCCGCCGGCGGCGCCGGATCGGGCAGCGTGTTGAAGTAGTCGACCAAGCGCCGTTGTCTGGCATTCATCCCGTCAGCTCTCCTGTGCTGCCCGTCGCGGCTTCTGCCTACGGCTTCGGATAGATCGTGCCGATGAACTGCTTGTCGGCCGGCGAGAGAACCCTGTTCCAGCCGACCGAGAAGTCGCCGACGGTCAGCGCGTTGTCGATGGCGTAGAGCATGATCGACTTGCGGTCGAAGGCCGAGAAGTTCGTCTGGCTGGCGCCGTAGCGGCGGAAGAGGTTCTGATCGACCATCGCGCGCGTCCAGTTGTTCGGCGGCCCGGCGTAGTAGCGATAGACCGCCTCCCGGTCCCAGGGGATGTTCGCGCTCGGGTTCTGATGTTCGTGGATGCAGCCCAGGGCGTGACCGAACTCGTGCAGGACGACGCGCGAGTACTCGTCAGTGCTGCTGGTCGGCGTCAGCCAGCCATAGTTCATGGTGGGCTGGTTCCGTGGGACGAGCAGCGCGTCGGTGCCGAGGTTGGACCACGACCGGCCCCGATCTCTGAAGGAGATGCGAATCTCCGCGTCGGGATCGTTGCCGAACGCGAAGTGGATGTTGGCGAAGTCGCTCCACTGGTGGGCAAAAGGCTGCAGCTTCTGCTGCACGGCCGGGTCGCCATCGAGGAAGCGCACGCGCAGGGTGCGGCCGTTCTGCCAGCGCTTGCCGATGAGAACCGCGATCTCCTCGATCGGGATGTTGCCGACGCCAACTTCACGCGGAAGACGCCCCGTCGGGTCGTTTGCCGGGTTCTCGGCGATGGCCACCCGCGCCGCTTCCGCCGCCTGTTCGGGCGGAAGAGGGCGGTCGACGCACATCTGGATCGATTCGTCGTACGTGGTCTCCTCGGCCTCGGTGGCCTCTGGAGTATTCGTCTTCATTGCCATGGCCGGTGCTCCTCTTCTGGTGATGATGCGAAACGGTATTGCCGGAGAAGCTGTCTGGCTCACTACCCTGCCGGGGGGTCATGAATCGGCCGCTTCCCCCTTTCCTCTGGACGCAGGCGGGTGATCTGGCGCGGGTCGATCTCGACCGTGCCTTCTTCGCGCCCCACCGGGAGGCCGCGTTGCTCGTCCAGTTCCTTGACCGACTTCACGCCAGCAAGCCGCTCGCCTGCCGGGAGGTTTGCCCGGTCCTCGTCGTAGAGCCGGAACCAGGGAAAACCATAGTCGGTGTAGGTCCGCGCGGTGATGGGCGACGGCGGCGGCTCCTCTCCCGTCAACTCCCGGTACTGCTCGCTATTGACAATATGCACGAAGAGATCGCCGCGGTTGTCAGGGTCCCAGGCGTCGATGCCGTAGTCGTCGGGGTAGATCTTCTGCTCGATTCTGCCGCCAGCGGCCAAGCCCATGCCGGCTGGCGCTTCCAGGGCCGCTTCCATGACCAGCATGTCTTCCGGCTCGGGCGGCGGTTCGTCCGGGAAGCGGCCCGGCTTCGGCTCGAAGACCACCACCTGGATGCCGCCCGTGGTCTCGATGCCGGTCACCTGGGCCTCGATCGTGTAACCGAGGCCGAGCGGCACGGCCACGAACTGGCGAACCACCCCGTTGCCGGCATTGATGCCATCCAACCAGGGCTGGTCGGGGCAGACGACGTAGTCCTGCGGATCGGCATGAAGCGACGTGTCCCAGGGGCTTCCGCTGACCGCGTTGACTCCGCCCGCGCCGATCTTGACCGCGTTCGGCTTCCACGCCGCCCCGTCGAAGCCGAGCCAGAGCGCCTCGCGCTGATACATCGGGATCAGCACGCTCTCTTGCTCCAGCCACGCGGGCGGAACGCGCTCGCGGTGATCGGCGACGCGCTGCACGGGGAAGGCGCCGAGCCCAGGGGGCAGCGGGTAGGCGCGGCCATCGTCGGGGATGCGCAGGGTGCGCTGGAACGAGACGGAGAACCGCTCGCCAATGCGCACCCTATGGCCTTCCACCGAGATCTGGAGCATGGTTCAGCCTCGCGCGGGCCGGAGAAGGATCGGGATCATGCCCCGGAGCGTCGCATGCCTGCCTGAGATGGTTCTGAGGTCCGGCTGAGATTCGGCTGAAGTCTCGCCGGCGTTGGCCTACGCCCACTGGCCCCACGTGTCACGAGGTGATTTGCCACAACGATGTGACCCCCCTGGCGCTGGCTGACAGGGGGAGGGCTTGACTCAGGCAACGGCGTTGCCGCGACGACCCCTCACCCCAACCCCTCTCCCATGGCGATGGGAGCGGGG
>CAYSXO010000154.1:0-10406 GCA_964434995.1 uncultured Sphaerobacteraceae bacterium | reverse complement strand
ACCCGGTTGATCAGTGCCTGATGCGCGGAGAGCGCCCTCACCCCAACCCCTCTCCTAGTGCGCTGGGAGCGGGGAGCGCGGCGTCCGAGGCACGCGGGCGAACCAGGGGTTGATCATCCGGATTCCGTATCAGCGGCAACGCCCGCGAGCCGGACGCGCCCCTGATGGCCCTTCGAATGCATTGTTGCCGGACATCGTCGGATGGACCATAAAGGCCCCGCGGCGCGGCTGCCATCCGCAAAAAGACGGTAGGCGCGATTGGCCGCCATGGCCGCTGATCCATGCCCCGCCTTTTCGCGGATGGCGGCATCGGACGACTTCCCGGTACGCTCACGCGACCATCAGGAGGATGAGCCGGGGATGCCGAGCCATGGGATCGCGGCGATGGAGCTGACGTTGGTGGGTCCTGAGATGACCGGGGGAGCGCACATGGAGCAGCGACAGCATGGCCTCAGCGCATCCACATTGCCGCGGGCGCGGTTACGGCGGAGCATGTTATGGCGTGGCGCGTCAGCCAGCATGGTGGCGCTCTTGCTGGCGCACGGCGTTGCCGGGAGCATGCAGACCAGCGGCTCGATCTCCGTGCAAGGGTTTCTCTGCCCATCGACGAACGCCGTGCAGGGAGGCTGCAACGCGACCGACGAAATCTTCAACGGCGATATCGTGCTCTCCGGGCCGGACGAGATGGTGCTGACGCTTGACGACGGTGAATCGCACGCGGTCAGCCATTTCTGGCCTGGGCTGCCCTACGGCAGCTACCAGCTACGGGCGATCGGCGCTGCTCCGGCCGGTTACGTTCTCGATCACATTGACGGCGCGTCGACTGACGACGCGGGCTTCGAAGCCATTGTGCTCAACGACGACAACCCCAACCCGTCGGTCAACCTCATCTTCGTTCCGGCGGGCTAGAGATCAGCGCGCGGAACCGGCTCAGGCCAGCCCGCGCCGGATGACCTCGGCCACCGCCGCGGCGCGTGAGGGCGCACGAAGCTTGCGACGCGCATTCGCCACGTAGGTGTTCACGGTCCGCACCTGCAAGCCGAGCGTAAGCGCGATTTCGCTGTCGGTCTGGCCAACCATGACCAGCCGCAGCACCGCCAGTTCGCGCGGCGAGAGTACCGGCGTCGGAGGTGGGGCTTGCGGCGTTGCGGTCAGCGAAACTGATGTGATCTGCTCGAGTGCCGCCGAGGCCGCGGCAATGGCCGCCTCCACGCTCAGCCCATTCCCTTCGTCACACAACGCGCCGAACCGCTGCTCGTCAAGGAATCGGCGGGAAAGCGCCGCCGCGCGTTCGTAGACTGGCCGGGCAACGGCCCAGATCGAAGGACCGCATTGCGCGCGCAACGCCCTCACGGCGCCGAGCAGGCGTGCCGCCGCTGCATCGCCGGCCGTCGCCGCGATCTGCGCCGCCGAGGCCAAAGCGATGAGGAACACCAGTTGGTCGCCGATCGCTGCCAGGCGGCGCAATCCCTGTTCGACGAGCGCCGCCGCCCGCGGCACGTCTCCTGAGGCGGCCACGAGCAGCCCTAGATCGGCATACGCCAGCGCCGCCCCCCCAAAGCCCGCCATCCTCTCGGTCGAGGATCGGGACAGCCGCGGCGAGCAATCGCTCTGCCTCGACGGGATCACCCAGCCTGCCCACGACCCGGCCCAAATGGGCCGCGACGGCCGCTGCCGTCGGTTCCAGCGCGGCCGCCGCGTAGATTTCGCGCGCCATGGTCAACTGCTCGGCGGCGGCACACACCTCGCCGCGCGCCTCCGCGACGAGACCTCCCAGAAACCGGGAGACCGCGACGCCGACAATGTCGCCCGCGGCCTCAGCCAGGGCCACTCCTTCAACGACGAGCACCTCTGCCTGATCGAGATCACCGGCAATCCAGTGCAGGGAGCCAAGGGCCAGCGCTGCCCGGCCCCGCGCCGCCGGCGGCTCATCGGCGCTCACCGCCAGCAGCCGCTGCAGCCAGTCGATCCCCTCGCCAACCTGCCCCCGCATCATCCAGTAGCCAAAGATCTCGCCCCCCCAGCCGCAGCCCAATTCCGGTCTCTCCCGCCACGACAGCCCAGGCAAGGACGGCGCGAATGTTGGCCCATTCCGCCTCGAACGGCTCCCACCAGCGATCGGGCCGCGGCATGAGACCATCCTGACGCTCGACCATGTCGAGAACATACGCTGCATGGAGGCGCCGCACCGATGCTTCTTCGCCACTCGCCGCCAAACGTTCCAGGCCAAACTCCCGGATTGTCTCCAGCATGCCGAACCGCACCGACCCGTCCGGCAGATCGTGTCGTGTGAGCAAACTCTTGGAAACAAGACCCGTGACCAGGTCGAGCGTCGAAGGGACGCCGCTGCGCTCGGGGGATGAGGGATCTTCGGTCCTCAGGGGGTGAGGAAGGGAAGGTCCACCCCCTGAGGCCGTCAGGCCGTCTCCCCTTCCTCCTCGGCGGCATCGAGCGTGAAGCCTCCGGCGAAGACGGCGAGGCGGCGAAACGTGGCCTGCTCCTCCGGCGACAGGAGATCGAAACTCCAGGCCACGGCTTTGCGCAGCGAGCGCATGCGGGGTGGAGCATCGCGCCGCCCATCAGCCAACAGCCGCAATCGTCGGTTCATGCGAGCCAAGAGAGCTTCCGGCGCGAGCGCCAGGCAACGCGCCGCCGCCAGTTCGAAAGCGAGCGGCAGGCCATCGAGGCGGCGGCAAATCTCGGCAACGGCCGGGGCATTTCCCTCCGTCAACCTGAAATCGACTGGCGCCGCCATCGCGCGGTCGAGGAAGAGGCGGCCGGCATCCGACGCCTTGACTGCCCCCACGTCCGACGCATCGCCGGCGGGCGCGGGACTGGGCAGGGGAAGCTGAGCCACGGCGACAATGCGTTCGCCATCGAGCGACAAGGGAGCGCGGCTGGTCGCGAGCACGGTGAGATGCGAACACGATGACAGGAGCTCTGTCACCAGGGGGGCGGCCGGTAGCAGATGCTCGAAGTTGTCGAGGACCAGGAGAAGGCGCCGGCGCCGGAGTTGCTCGATGAGGCGGGTGACGATTGGCCGGTCGCCCGCCTCGCGCACCCAAAGCGCCTGGGCAATGGTGGCGCCAACAAGGGTGGGCGCCTGGACGGAAGCCAGATCCACAAAGGCCGCGCCATCAGCGAAGTCGTCCCCCAAGGCAGCCGCCACGTCGAGCGCCAGACGCGTCTTGCCGACGCCGCCCGGCCCGGTCAGCGTCACCAGGCGGACATCCGGGTGGTGCAGGAGCGCCATCAGCGCGCTCCGCTCGTGGATGCGACCGACAAGCGGTGTGAGCAGAGTTGGCAGCGCTTGTGGCCGGAACACTGGCGCGGGGGTGGGTTCGAGCGAACGCGGCATTCCCGCGCTGCTCGCTGGCGCCTCGCTCATGGCTGATCTCGCATTGGCGTGGGCAGCTTCGCAAACGTTGCTCGCGCCAGGCCATGCGACGGTCCCTGGCCAAAGTATCGTGATCTATCGCCCAACGGTGATTGTACAGGTGCCGTGGAGAATCGGAAATGCCGGTCGACCTCGGCCCGACCAGAAGGTCATCGGCAGCGCGGTGGCGCCCGGGTCGCGGGTTACCCCTTCACCGCTCCTAACGTAAATCCGGCGATGAAGCGGTCGAGGAAGATGTTGTAGAGGAAGGCGATCGGGATGGCGACGAGAGCGGCGGCGGCCATCAGCGACTGCCAGAAGAAGACGTCGCCGCGGATCAGCTCGGTGGTGACGCCGATCGAGATCGTCTTCTGCTGCGACGAGGTGACGAAGGCGAGCGCGTAGACGAACTCGTGCATCGTCAGGGCGAAGCTGAAGACAACGACCGTGAGCAGGCCGGGAAGAGAAACCGGCAGCACCGTCCGCCAGATGGCGCCCAGCCGGCTGTAGCCATCGATCATCGCCTGCTCCTCGATGTCGCGCGGGATCGACTTGAAGAAGCCCATCAGCAACCAGGTGCAGAAGGGGATGGTGAAGGTGGGGTAGACAACGACCATGGCCCAGAGGCTGTTCCGCAGACCCAGCTCGGTCACCACCCGCGAGAGCGGAATGAACAAGAGCGTCGGTGGGACCAGATACACGAGGAAGATGGCGATGCCCAGCCCTTCCCCCCATCGTCCGGCCAGCCGCGTCAGACTATAGGCGGCGGGTACGGCCCCGATCAGGGTAATCAGCACGACCAGCACCGACACGATGAGCGTATTCCGCACGAAAGTGAGGTACTCCGTATTGTCGAAGAGATAGGTGATGTTCCCCAGGGTCGGCGGATCGTTAAACAGAAACGGCATGTTGTTCGGGTCATAGAGGTCCGTGTTCTGCTTGAAAATGGTCAAGATCATCCAGGCAAAGGGCAGCGCGGCAAAGAGCGCGAAGAACACCGCCGTCGCGTAGAGCACGCCGCGGGCGCCGATGCGCTTCAGCCGGAGGCTGAAGGGTGAAGGGTGATGGGGTGTAGGGGTGTCAGGGTGTCGGGGTGTCAAGGTCATAGGAAATCGACTCTTCTTGCAGGCGACGGGACAGCGAATCGCGCAGCGCTACGAGTTGCCTATTGACCGATGCAGAAAGCTCGAACAGGGGCTGGATTTGTTCGTGCGATGCGTAAGCAAGCCGTGGAACCAATTCAAGGTATGTCTGCACTTCTGCCAGGGAGCCCCGGGCGATTGAGAGGTAATTGAGGTATTCCCGAAGGTTCCGGCGAGCATGGCCTTCCGCGATGTTAGCTGGCACTGAAACCGCCGCTCGCTGCAATTGGCTCGACAATCCGTAGGTCTCGGACTTCGGCAGCATCCTCGTCAACTCATAGACGCCCACGACCAGGTCCATCCCCGCTTGCCAAACTCTCAGGTCACGAAATGTCCGCACCGTCTCAGTCATCGCATCCCCTCCCTAACACCCCGACACCCCGACACCCTTGTCACGTCGTCTCCGTCCGCCGCGCCAGCCGCAGCATCAACGCCGCAACCGCGACGAGGACGGGGAGGAGGAAGAGGGCGATGGCCGCGCCCTGGCCCAGGCTTCCGCCGTCGATCCCTTTCCAGTAGGCCCAGCTTGCCAGGACCTGCGTGGAATCGGTCGGGCCGCCACGGGTGAGGATGTAGACCACCGTCATGTCGGTGAAGGTGAAGACGATGCCATAGAGAATCGCCACGGCCATGATCGGCAGCAGCAACGGGAGGCGAATGAAGAAGAGCTGGCGGAAGAACCCGGCGCCGTCGACATTCGCCGCATCCTTGATATCCTGCGGGATCGCCGTCAGGCCCGCCAGCAGAATCACCGTGGCCAGCGGCAGCGTGCGCCAGACCTGCACCAGGATCACCGAAAACTGCGCCCGATCGGGATAGGCCAGCCAGAGCGCGTTGGTGCCGGTCCAGCCCCGGCCAAGCGGGCTGTCGACCCCAAGCAGCCCAATCTGGCGCAAGATGTAGTCGATCGGGCTGTAGACGTTGTCGAGCGTCCAGAGCCAGCCGAGCACCCCCAGCGCGATCGGCGTCGTCCAGGGGAGCAGGATCAGGAAGCGGACCAGCCGCTTGCCATGAAAATCCGTCGAGAGAACCAGGGCCAGGATGTTCGCCAGGAAGATCACCACGATCTGCGAAACGAGGGTAAAGAGAAAGGTATTGCGCAGCGCCGTGCGGAAGGTCTGTGTTGCCAACGCGTCCTGAAAGTTCTTCAGCCCCGCGAAGTCGATGCTCTGGTCGCCGATGGTGACGTCGCTCAGGCTGTAAACCACGGCCAGCACCAGCGGAATGCCGACCAGCCCGATGATGTAGACCACGGCAGGGAGGAGCAGTAACGGGCCCAGCACCTGCTCCCGGTCGAGCCAGTAGCGGCCCTCAACAATCTCGGCGGAGGGCGCAGCCTCGGCGCGGGCGCCGGCGCTCATGGCCCCGATCCGTTCCGGCCAATGCGCAGCCCGGTTTCCGGGTGGAACCGCTTCAGATCAGCATGGCGCACCGCGAACTCGGTTGTCTCGCCCAGTTCGACGGCGATGTCCGCGTTGGCTGGGAAGCGAGCCACAGCCCGCGCCGCGCCAATTTCCCCATAGAGCAGCCGCTCCGCTCCCAGATACTCGGTCCGATGCACGTGAAACGGGAACCGCGCCCAGCTATCGCCCATCGCGCCGTTCGCCTGCCACGGCACGAAGTGCTCGGGCCGGAAGCCGAGCACTTCGCGGCCATCCTGGCTCGGGGCCAGATTCATCGGCGGCGAGCCGAGAAACGTGGCGACGAAGGTGTCGGCTGGCTCGTCATAAATCTCGGCGGGCGTGCCGAGCTGACGGATGCGCCCGCTATCCATGACGGCGATGCGGTCGCCCATGCCCATCGCCTCGACCTGATCGTGCGTAACGTAGATGGTGGTGGTGCCGACCCGGCGCTGGAAGCCTTGCAGTTCGTCCCGCGCCGAGGCGCGCCGTTGGGCATCGAGGTTGGAGAGCGGCTCATCGAGCAGGAAGACGGTCGGCTCGCGCACCAGGGCGCGCGCCAGCGCCACCCGCTGCCGCTGCCCTCCTGAAAGCTGGCGCGGCTTGCGGTCGAGCAGGGTATCAATGCCAAGGATGCCTGCCGCCCAGGCCACCCGCACTGCCTGCTCCGCTTTCGGCAGCTTCGCCGCCTTCAGGGGAAAGGCGATGTTGTTGTAGACCGACATGTGCGGGTAGAGCGCATAGCTCTGGAAGACCATGGCAATCTGGCGAGCCCGCGGCGGCAACTCCGTCACCACCCGCCCGCCGATGATCACATCGCCGCTGGTCGGCGGCTCGAGCCCGCCGATCATCCGCAGCAGGGTCGTCTTGCCACAGCCAGATGGCCCCAGCAGCACCAGGAACTCGCCGTCCGTCGAGGCAAGATCGATCCCATCGACGGCAACAAAGCCATCGAACCGCTTGGTCAGGTTTTGGACTTCGACATTTACCATAGCTTTACGGGGTGTCAGGGTGTCAGGGTGTCAGGGTGTCAGGTTCTTCGTTCTCCTTAACACCCTGACACCCCGACACCCCGGCGCCCTACGCGCCGCCGCCCATCAAGCCTTCGCCGCGCCACTTCTCGAAGATGGCGGTGATCTCCTGCTCGGCCTGGGCGACCGATTCCTCGGGCGTCTGCTGCCCCTGAGCGGCACGGGCCATCATGTTCGGCAGGATCGGCAGGGCGAAGATCTCGCCCATTGCCGCGTTTGCCGGGCCGGGATGCCCGAGGTTCGTCGTCCAGTCGTTGGCCGTGGCCAGGACATTCAACTTGTCCACCGGGTCGGAGCCATACGGGTCGTTCTCGAGCCATCCGGGCAGGTCGGGCACTGTCGCGGGCCAGGCCGGGAAGTTGTAGAACTCACTCTGCTCGCACGCCAGGTTGTAATTGCCAACCAGGTGCATCAGAAATTCCTTCGCCGTGTCCTTGTTCTGGGCGAAGTTCGGGATCATCGAGATGAAGACCGCATGGCCGTGCGCCAGCGCCGCCTCTTCGCCCGCCGGGCCGACGATCGGCGTCTTGAAAAAGACATCGGCCCCTACCTCCGGCTGATCCTTCTGCGCCGTGCGGTAGGCCGAGATCGAGTTCAGGATGTACGACGCGCGCCCCGCCACCAGAAGCTGGTTGTTGCTCGCCGCGTTCCAGCCAAAGACCTCCGGCGTCATCGCCGTCTCGAACAGCTCCTTCATGTAGCTGACGGCGGCGACGGTCTCCGGCGAGTTGATGGTGACGTTCTCGCTTTCGTCCTGCACCGCCGCGCCGTAGGCCCACATCAGGGTTTGCGCCGCCATGCGGGAGTCGATCTCGTTCGACATCCCCAGGCCCATCTGCACGCCCTGGTCCTGGTAGATCCGCGCGCCGCCCGCAAGCAGGTCGTCCCACGACGACGGCCCATCGCCCATTTCGACCTGCTCCCAGAGCGAGCGCCGGTAGTTGCCGGGATCGGGCGCATAACCGTGGCAGAAGCCGTAGTAGACATTCGTGGTCGGGTTGAAGGAGTTGCGCATCGCCATCGGCAATTGCGGGCCGTGGCGGTCGTTCATCTCCTCGACCACGTCGGTCATGTCGAGCACGCTTTTCTCGTATTGCGCCAGCGAGGCGATGTGCTCGACGATATCGTGCCCCTCGCCGGCCGCGATCTCGGCGGCGATGGCGGCGGGGACGTCAGCGGTATTGATGTGGTCCACCTGGGTGGTTACGCCATTCTCCTCGCCCCATTCGGCAACGAACTGATCGAACCATTCGTCGTGCCGGGGCACGAAGTGGCTCCAGAGGAGGATGCTGAGGCTGGTGCCGGAGATATCCATCGTCGTCGGCGTCTGGCGCAGCGTCGCCGCTCCCGCGCCGGTGCGGAAGAAGGGGGTTGCCGCGGCCAGCGTCAACGAGGCTCCGGCTCCCTTGAGGATCGATCTCCGGTTCGCGCGGCGGGAGAAGTGATGGCGCAGCAGGTCATCTCGCATCGGGTCGCTCCTTCGCGTCCATTGGCGTTTCACCATGTGGCCTGTCCAGGCGGCGGCGCCTGGTCATGGGATCGAACCACCTTCAGTGCGGCATGTCAAGCATGGCAACGACGGGTAGCGGGTGATGGGCAATGGGAAGGTATACGCCACGCCTCGGTTGCGCGGACGGGGAAGAGCCCGCTGGACGATCGTCCAGCGGGCTCTTCGGGGATAGGGAGGTGGGGGAATGAACGAACGGGGGCGATGCGCGCGGCGGACCGGTTTAGAGGATGCCGCGCCTCACGACAACACGGGTGTCGCCGGTGAAATCCTCTCGGCTGTCGACGCCGTAGCGGATTGACGTCACCGCGAGCAGCCCAAGCGCGACAAGCGCGAAAAAGAGGCTTGTAACCGCCGGATCGAAGCTCATTATTTCCTCCATTCACAACACGAACAGCGCTCGGGCGCTCATAGACGACCCATTAACCATACAGCCCAACCTGCAAATCAGATTGCAGCGCGGCGATTCGGCATCTGGAACCCGGTCACGGTCAGGCCTGGCGCGGCCTTGCGCGTCACGGCCGGCATCGCCAGGCGCGGCAGATGGAAGCGCCGAGGTTGACTCAGTTGGGCAAGGGCACGGGAACTACGCACGTCCGCCTCAACGGCCCGCGCCCACTCCTGCCGTCGGAATTCAGCTTCTGACTCGATCGCAAACCAGTTATGCATGGCTGACTCCTGAAAGCGCGTGCTGCTTGCCGTCCGTGGCCTCTCCGGCGAGCGACACGCTGTCGACCCGTGCCACGCTCATAGAACGTGACCCAACCCGGTTTGTGAGATGGATTGCACCGGAAACGCGTGATGGGTGATACGCTTTCGGCGAGTGGCCATCGGCTGTTGGCCATTGGCAGTTGGCTGCTGGCTCTCCTGCCACGTGACTTCGCGACTCGCCGCGGCACTCTGGCTCGCGAGAGGCCATGTCCGACCAACGCGCGGTTCCCGAACCAGCCTACGACCACGCTTCAGCGGTGCTGGATGGCGCCTCCCGCAAGGGCTTCTTGAGCCGACTTCTCCCATTCCTCGGCCCGGCCTTCGTGGCCTCCATCGCCTACATGGACCCTGGAAACTTCGCGACGAACATCCAGGGGGGCGCGCAGTTCGGCTATCTGCTGCTCTGGGTCGTGCTGACCTCGAATCTCATGGCCATGCTGGTGCAGGCGCTCTCCGCCAAGCTCGGCATCGCTACCGGCCTCAGCCTGCCGGAAATGATCCGCCAGGAGGCGCCCGAGCCGGTGACCTGGTCGCTCTGGGCGCTGGCCGAGGTGGTCGCCATGGCCACCGATCTCGCCGAGTTTCTCGGCGCGGCCGTCGGCTTCTATCTCCTGTTCGGCATTCCGCTGCTGCCGGCGGCGCTCCTCACCGCCGTCGTCACCTTCGGCATTCTGGCGCTCCAGCGGTTCGGCTTCCGTCCATTGGAAGCGGTCATCACCGGGTTCGTCGGGGTCATTGGCCTCTGCTACCTGGTGGAAACGATCCTCGGCAAGCCCGATTTCGGACTGGCCGCACGGGCCGTCATCCACCCCCGCTTCGCCGGAACCGAAAGCGTCCTGCTGGCTGCCGGCATTCTCGGCGCCACGGTCATGCCGCACGTCATTTATCTGCACTCGGCCCTGACGCAGAACCGCATCGTGGCTCGCACGCCGGCCCTCAAGCGGCGCATCTTCCGCTACGAGCTGATCGACATCCTGATCGCCATGGGCATCGCCGGCCTCGTCAACGCTTCGATGCTGATGATGGCCGCGGCGACCTTCTGGGAACGGGGCATCCCGGTTACCGCCGAGTCGGATATCATCATGCAGTCGTATCAGACGCTTGCGCCGCTGCTTGGTGGCGCGGCCAGCACCATCTTCGCCATCTCATTGCTCGCCTCGGGGCTCTCCTCATCGACGGTCGGCACCATGGCCGGACAGGTGATCATGCAGGGCTTCATTCATCGCCAGATCCCCATCT
>CAYSXO010000153.1:0-10442 GCA_964434995.1 uncultured Sphaerobacteraceae bacterium | reverse complement strand
CCGGATGCGGTGGCCGCCGCGCCGAGCGCGCCACATGGCTGGTCATGGCCTCCGGCGACGATCAACGGCGTCCCGGTGAAACCAAGTTCGGCGGCGATCTCTGGCGAAACTCGCCCAATTGGCGAGCCAGCGGGGACGGCAGGAGGAAGCTTCTCGACCGGGATGCCCGCCGCGGCCAGGATCTCGTCGGACCAGTGGCGCCCGTGGATGTCAAAGGCCATAGTTCGTGCGGCCATCGAGTAGTCGATCGCGGGCTCTGCTCCCAGCCGCGACGCGATGAAGTCGCCGAAGCAGAGAAACCTGGCAGTCTTCGCCAGCAATTCTGGCTCATGCTCGGCCCACCACATCAGCTTGGCGATGGTGAACATGGGGTGTGGCGGTTGGCCAGTGATGCGCGCCAGGCGATCACGGCCCATTGCCTGCTCCAGCCGCGCGGCCTGATCGACCGCGCGTGTGTCGAAGGTCACCGGGCTGCCCGCCAGGACAGCGCCATCCGGCCCGACCGGGGTGACGGCCTCGCCTTGAGAAGAGACAGCAAGCGCGACGACGGGGTCGGTGAGGCCACGATTGACGTCCCGGATCGACGACGCGACCGCGTCCCAGACGACGTTGGCGTCGAGTTCGATGCGCCCCGGCGCGGGCGTGGCGAGGGGGTAATCGCGCGAGGCTTGCGCAAGGATGGCCCCGTCCAGATCGAACGCCACCACCTTGCAGGCAGTTGTGCCGACGTCGATGCCAAGCAGGCTCATGCCAGATTAGCCCTTGAGCGAACCAGCGGTGAGGCCGCTGATGAAATAGCGCTGCATGAAGAGGTAGATGAGAACCACCGGCACGGTGATGATGGCCAGAATGGCGAAGAGCGCGCCCGGTTTCGAGAGATAGACTCCGTTGTAAACGAGGGGAACGAGGATAAGCGGCTTGCGCGCTTCATCCTGCATCAGGACCAGGGCGAGGATGAACTCGTTCCAGGAGACCATGAACTGCCAGATGAAGACGACCGCCATCGCTGGCCATGAGAGCGGCAGCATGATCTGACGGTAGACCTGGAAGGAGTTGCAGCCGTCGAGCCGGGCGGCATCCTCAAGGTCGCGCGGCAGTCGGGCGAAGTAGCTGGTGAGCACGACCACGGCAAAGGGGATGCCGAGCGCGGTGTATGGCAGGATCAAGCCGAGGTAGTTGTTGAGGAGGCCGAGCGTCTTGGCCGTCTGGAAGAGGGGAATGACCAGCGTCGGGATCGGGATCATTAGCGTTAGCATCAGCAGGATGTACCAGAAACCGCTGCCCCAGAAGCGTAGCCGCGAGAAGGCGAAGGCGGCGAGCGAGGAGATGGCCAGCACCAGGATCACGGTCGGGACGGTGATCAGGAGGCTGTTGAGAAAGAACCGGGGCAGCGGGTTCTCCTGCCAAACCTGCACGAAGTTGTCGAACGTCGGCTGAAGAACGATCAGGCCGCCGAGCATGACGTCGCGCGATCGGGAAGGCATCAGCGCGACGGTCACCATCATCGCCACCGGAACCAGCCAGATCAGCGCCAGCAGGGTCACCAGCGCCTGCGTGCCAATGCGGCGGGCGACCTCCCGAGCTGGCAGCGGCTTTCTTGATGTGGTTGCCAGGGTTGCCATCGCCTAGTCTCCCTCGCCGACGACGAACCGGGAGCCGAGGAACCGCATCTGGCCCAGGCTTGCCACAAGCGCCACAATCAGCAGGACGACCGAGATGGCCGCGCCGTAGCCCATGCTGGAAAGCTGGAATGCTTGCTGAAAAATGTAGGTCGGCATTGTCTGCGAGGCGTTGTTCGGCCCGCCTTTGGTGAGAATGAAGACGAGGGCGAATGTCTGCAGCGCGCCGATGATGCCGAGCAGGATGAGCGTCAGGTGCACGGGCCGCAACATCGGCCAGACGATCTGGCGGATGCGCTGGAACCCGGTGGCGCCGTCGATCCTCGCGGCCTCCAGCACCTCGCCGGGCAATCCTTGTAGCCCTGCCAGATAGAGGAGCATTGAGAAGCCGGTCCACTGCCAGACATTGACGGCGATGGTCGAGTAGGTCGCCAGGCTCGGGTCGGCCAGATAGGGCTGCGCCAGCGCGGGGAGATTGGCGCGGCGCGCCACGTCGGCGAGAAGTCCGCCGAACGGGTCGTAAATGCGTTGCCAGACGATGCCGATCACGATCGGCGAGATGATCGCCGGAAGGTAGAAGATGGCGCGGTAGATGGTGCGGCCGATGATTGGGCCGTTCAACAACACGGCCAGCCCGAACCCGATGAACATCTGCGGGAAAATGGTTAGCACCGACCAGAGGACGGCGTTGCGCAGCGTCTTGCGGAAGACGGGATCGTCAGTTAGGAGCCGGGCGTAGTTGTCGAGCCCGACCCACGTGCCGGCGGAAATCCCGTCCCAATCGAGCAGGCTGGCGCGCCCAATGTAGACGATCGGGTAGACGACAAAGACCGCGAAGAGCAGCAAGGCGGGCAGGATGAAGAGGAGTCCTTCCTGCCGTTGCCGCGCGCGATTGGCCATTACGGGGTAATGGGTGATGGGTGCTGGGTGATGGGACGCGGGTGATGGGGTGGCAGGGCGCCAGGGTGCCAGGAGACGTGGCAAGCCAACGACGCATGGCCAGCGGCCGATAGCCGATAGCCGATAGCCGATAGCCAGAAACCCATCACCTATCACCCATCACCCAACACCCACCGTCACGCTGGCGGCGTCCAGGCGGCCTGGACCGCGGCCATGCCATCTTCCGGCGCGACTTCGCCCGCGGCAACGCCGGCCAGGGCATCTTCCAGCGCCTGCTTGACTGCCGCATCGCGCAATTGGCGAGCGTACTTCACCTTCGGCATCCAGTCTTCGGTGAAGGTCGTCCAGACCTGCTCCTGATGATCGCTGGCAAACTCCTCGGGGTTGAGGCCCGAGACGGCCGGCAGGTCGTTGAAGGTGTTGATCAGCGCCTGGCCGCCGGAGCCACTGATGAAGTTTGCCAGCACCAGGAAAGCCGCCTCCGGATCAGCCGCGCTGCTGGTGATGCCGAACATGACGTCGATCCCGCCGAGGAGGTCTTCCGGGGCGCCCGCGCCCGAAATGTCCGGGAAGGCGAAGGGGGCGTATCCCTGCAGCCCCTGCGCCAGGTCTGGCGCATCTTCGTTCGCGGCTTCCTGCTGCCACCAGGCGCCCATCGGGAACATGGCGGCCTGCCCGGCGAGGATCATTTCGGCCGAGTTCGGGTAGGCGCTGAGGCCGAGCGCGCCTGGCTGCACGATGCCGTCGTCGAAGAGCCGCTTGTACCAGGCGAGAGCTTCGACAAGCGCCGCGTCGGTGAATTGCGCATCTCCCACCTCGGCCTGGTAGATCAGGCCAGGCGCCAGATTGTGCGCGAGTTGCATGTAAACGTCGCGGCGCTGCCAGCCATCTGCCGCGCCGTGCAGAAGCGGAGCAACGCCCATGCCGTTGAAGGCGTCGGCGACGGCCTTCATCTCATCGTACGTCTTCGGCGGCTCGAGCCCGGCCTCCGCAAAGAGGGGGAGCGTGTACCAGAGGTTGATCGTCTGGGTAAGCACGGGCAGGCCGTAGTAGCTCTCATCCCCGGAGGGATTGCCGAGTCGCGCCTGATCGAGCCCGATCTGGAAGAAATTCGACTCCCAGTCATCGCCCCAGACCCCGGCTGCCAGGTCTTCGAGCGGGATGAGAAACTGGCGGTACTCCTGCGTCAACGCGCCGGGCTCAAGCCCAATGATGTCGGGCAGGCTGTCCGAAGCGGCGCGGGTCTTGAGATCGAGGATGTAGTCGGGATAGTTGAAGATCGTGCGCTCGACCGTGATGTTGGGGTGCTCGGCGGCGAGGGCCTCGATCATCTTGTCGGTCGTCTGCTGAATTGGCGACCACGATTCGAGCGTAACGGTCACGGCATCCTGCGCGAGCAACGGAACGGCCCGTGCCTCACCGCGCCAGGCAAGGCCCGTGAGGAGGCCAGTCGTCCCGACCGCGGACGTGCCCAACAGGCGGCGACGAGTCAGTCTGGTGTCCATGCGATCCTCCTTTGCATCGTGTATTGCGCATTCCCGCCCGAGTGGCCCAATCCACTCGAACAGCCTTTGTGCCCGAACCTGGTGGGCGGGTCCGCCTCGCCCCTTAGCCGACCGCGGTGACGAGGTCGGCCATCGAGAGCGCGTTCGGCGTACCGAGCACCGAGGCGAGATAGGCAATCTTGGCCCCTCCCTCCAGCGCGACCGTGACCCGAAATGCAGATTCCAGATCAGCGCCAACAGTCAGACAGCCATGTTGGGCCCAGATCACCGCATTGCGGTCGCCCATGACGCGGAGCATTTCCAGCCCGAATGCTTCCGACCCGCTCGGCATGAATGGCATGACTGGCGTGTCCCCGCCGACGGCCAACAACTGGCTGACGACGACTGGCGGGACGGGCCGGCCGAGCACGCCAAAGACATTGATATAGATCGGTTCGGCGTGAACGACGGCGTTGACCTCCGGGCGCTCGCGGTAGACCGTGAGATGGACGGCTGTCTCGTGAGATGGCTCGCGAGGCCCCGCGACGACCGCTCCCGAGAGGTCGAGAATGACCAGATCGTCCGCCGTCATCGCTTCGTAGGCGAAGTCGTGCGGGGTGATGGCGATCAGGCCAGTCCCAGGGTCGCGGGCACTGAGGTTGCCCTGGGTGTTCGGGGCAAGATCGAGGCTGGCGATGCGGCGCGCATAGCTGATGAGGTCTTCCGCGAGCCGCCGCATTCCATCAGACATACAGAACCTTCCATGAATGAGCACGAGAGAGATCATAAACTACCAGAAACGATCATGACAGTCAATGATCACTGGAGTAGTCTGAGAAACTGAGCGTGAGCTACGCTCGGTCTGATCGGTTGGCACATGGTTTGCAGCATCTCCAGGTGTATCGGCGGGATCTTCGGGAACCTTTTCGAACTGACCGTCGTTGCACTTATACGAGGCGACCAGGTTTCCCCTTCCCTCCCCTGGCGCCCCGTCCCTCAATGAGGCCCCGGCTGCCATCCCGGCCGGGGCCTCGCTTCGTCTCCCGTTTGTTGGATAATCGATCAGCAACCTGAAGGATCGGCAGGAGTCACGTGAGCGAACCCATTGTCGTGCGGACGGAAACGCCAGCTGACCGCGCGGCGGTGCTGGAGATCAACCGGGCCGCGTTTGGCGCTGACGGCGAGGCTGTCCTGGTCGAGAGGCTTCACGCCGACGGCGATGTTGTCCTCGGCCTCGTCGCGGTGGTCGATGGCGAGCCTGTTGGCCACCTTCTCTTCTCGCGATTGCCGATCACGCGGGCGACAGGCGAGACCGTGCCCGCCGCCGCTCTTGGGCCGCTGGCAGTCCTGCCGGCGTGGCAGCGTCAGGGCGTCGGTTCGGCGTTGGCGCGCGAAGGTCTCCGGCGATGCGGGGAGCGCGGGATCGTGGCGGTGGTTGTGCTGGGCGATCCGGCCTACTACACCCGATTCGGATTTCGCGCCGCCCTTGCCAGCCGCTTGCAGACTCCCTGGTCTGGGCCGCACCTGATGGCCATCGAGCTGGAGCCGGGGAGTCTTGGCGACGAAGCAGGCATCGCCCGCTATGCGCCCGCGTTCATGGCACTCGACATCTGAGCGGCAATGGCCTCCGCGAGCAGGGCGAGGGCGCCCAGTGCGACGACAACGTTGCCAATGAGATCGACTTGCCCGGCTGAGCCGATCACGGGCCACTGGGGAAAGGCGTGCCAGGCGTAGGTGAGCAGAGCGCCGCCCGCCAAAGCGAGCACGTGCATCTGTCTCCAGTCCGCGCGGCGCGACCAGGTCAGCAGGGCGCCGAGCGTCGCGCCGTAGACGATCTGGTAGATGAACACCACCACCGAGCCAGAGAGGCGGTCGATCATCATCGTGGCCAGCATGAAGATGCTCGAGGCTCCAAATGCAAATGCGCCCACCAGCCATGGGTTGGGCGCGACGCCGCCCCGGCAGGGCCGCCAGCGGCCGGTGAGCAGAAATGCCGCTGCAATCAGCGCCGCGATGACCGCGATCGTGCCCAGTAACTGCCCGATCGATGCCATGAAGGGGAATGCGATAGAGGTCCCGTAGGAGGTAGCGGCCGCGCCGAACGCGAGCAGGACGACGATGCCGAGGCCGAGGTTGCCCAGCCACGGGAGGCTGCTCCGGTCGGGCACGTACGACTCAACAATGGCGATTGGCACGCAGATGCTCCAGATGGCGTGCAGCGTGAGGACAAAGAGGGTCCACCAGACGCCGATGCCGAGAGCCGGCACGTAGGTGACGCGCAGCAGATCCGCGCCCGCGTGGTCTGGGTTGAAGACGCTCTGGGTGACCAGACCCTCCTCGAAGACGGCATAGGCCAGGGCCAGCAGGACCATGGTTGGCCAGCCGCGGCCCGCGCGCCGGGTCACCTCGCGGATCAGCACGGCTCCGCCGCCATGGAGCGGGGCGAGAATGATGAGGGCCGGAAGAGCGTCGATCGCCATGTTTCCAAGCAGAAACTCGCCCATGAGCGGGGCAAGCAAGAAGAGGCCCATTGCCGGCGCGACGCGCGTTGGTGAGATGGCCGGTGGATCGCACAACATTTCCTCCAGAACGTCACCTGGTTCAGTCCATAGCTCGGCCCGCCGCGTGCCAGCAGGCAGCAGACCCACGTGATCGGCGCGACACTCTCACGAGGCGGGCCACGGTACGTCTCACTGAAAAGGACGACGCCGAAATCCGCATCAGGGTGAGCGGTAGTCAAGGGCCGTACTCCATTCGATGGCGGCCTGAGATGGCTACCGGCAAGGTCTGAGCGGCGACGCTCGCGCCCTTGGCCATGGGCACAACAGGCATTCGAGGAGACACACTGTGATCCATGCCAACGCGGGTACTTTCGGCGCGCGTCCAGCCGCGCTGATCAAAGCGCCATCGAACCTCGGGCTGCGGCCACCCGCGCCCGGCAAGGAGCCGGGTACATGGCAGGCGCCGGAGGCGCTGGCGACGGCCGGACTGGATGATGCCCTGGATCCGGAGGCGGTGGTTGCGATGCCACGGCCCCTCTACGACTTCGAGGAACAGCCGGGAACGCGCTTGCGAAACGGCCAGACGATGCGCGGGTTCAATGGCGCTCTGGCCGACCTGGTCGACGATTGTCTTGACGATGGACTTTTCCCCGTCGTTGTTGGTGGAGACTGCTCGATCCTGCTTGGGGCATTGGCTGGAGCGCGCCGCCATGGCGAGCTCGCGCTCGTCCACCTCGACGGCCACAGCGACTTTCGGCACCCAGGGAACTACGATGCCAGTGCGGGCATCAGCGCCGTGGCGGGGATGGATCTGGCCCTGGCGACGGGTCGGGGCGAGGCGCTCATGACGGAGTGGGATGCACGGCCCGCGCCGCTGGTCCCCGATGCGCGGGTCGTGCAGATTGGCGAGCGCGAGGGGCGAGACGCGGACTTTGCCTGGCCAGATGTGCTGGAGACCGCTATCACCCAGATCGACATGTTCTGGACGCGGGACGAGGGTGGCGAGGCGGTGCTGGCCCGCGCGTTCGCCGCGCTCGACCGGGAGCCGGGGTTCCCCTTCTGGCTGCACTTCGACGTTGATGCTCTCGATCAGGCCGTGATGCCGGCAGTCGACTCTCCGGGCAGTCCCGGCCTGGATGAGAACGAGGCTGCCGCGCTGCTGCGTGGTTTCGTGGCCTCGCCGCGCTGCATCGGAATCGATGTCACCATCTTCGACCCCGATCTCGATCCGGACGGCGCGTACGCCGGTCTGATCGTCCGGTTGCTTCAGGCAGGGCTTGCTCCGCTTGCCGGATAACCATCAGGTGGACGCGGGCGGTGGCAGCGCACTCCCGAATGACGGATCGACGACGATCATCCGGCAGATCCCGGAGATGCAGTCATTGTCCGGCGGACATGGAGCGCACGGCTCCCCATCGAACCCGCAGCGTTGGTCGCTGGTTACGGCCACGCACGTCTCGCCATCACAGCAACCCTTGCAAATGGCGCGGCAACTGGCATGCGGCCGGCGCCGCTTGCGGCGGCGCTTCCGTTTCCGCTTCGCACCCGTTGCCAACGAGCAGGCGTGGCCGAGGAGCAACAGGCCTAGCAGAGACGACAGCATGGTGCGCCGGGAGGCGAGGCTGGCAATCTGGCGCGCGCGATCGGTGAATTGAGCGATCACCATGGCTGCACCTCCCAGCGGACGCCGGTGTCAACGTGCAGCGATCACCATCGCCCGCGATCGACGAGGAGCACTTCGTAATCAAGTCTACTCACGCGTCGCCCGATCGCTGATCGTGCGCGGCGGGCTGGCGAAATCAGCGATGACGACTCCCGTCGTTGGCCTTGGGTGGTGCATGGCCGGATTCGGGCGCGGCCGTCATCTCGAGATTGTCAGGGCCGGCAAGTCCCACCACTGCACGTTGGGTTCGGGGCCGAGCACGTGGTGCATGTGCCGCTCGTGCCGCAGGCCTCGTTCGCGGTTCCAGGCTGGCATCTCCCGGCCGCATCGCAGCAGCCAACCGGGCACGGCCGCGGTGGAGCTGCCCCGGAGTTGCAGGCCGTGCATGCGCCATTCGCGCAGACCGGGTTCGGATTGGCGCAGGCCGAGCAGGGCGCGCCTCCCGTGCCGCAGGCGTCGGCGGTGTTCCCTGGCTGGCAGATGCCCCGCGAGTCGCAGCACCCGTGCGGACAGCTCTGCGCATCGCAAAAGTAGCTGCATTGCTGACCGACGCAACGCTGCCCTGAAGCGCAGGGGGAGCAGGTTCCGTTCGCGCAAACGCCTGACCCGTTCCGGCAACAGATGCCATTCTGCGCGGGATCGGGAACACAAGCCCCGCCGGTGCATGCCTGGCATGGCGCGCACTCCGCGCATGGCTGTCCGCCCACGCCGCACGCTCGTGGACTGGTGACCGCGAAACAGGTCTGACCGTCGCAACAGCCAGAACAGCTCAACGAGCATTCGGGAATAGTAGGAAAGGCGCATCGGCCAGACACATCGAGGATCAATCCCCTGCAGCACGGCTTGCGCCAACTCGGGCGCTGGCCGGCGCGCTTGCAGCGGCGGCCGCGCCTTCGGCGGCGGCGATGCTCGCTGGCGATAGTACCCTGCTCCGCCGCTCTGGAAAGCTGTCCGAAGCCAAGGACGGTGGCGCCAAGCAGCGCGGCAATGGCGGCGCGTCGCGTGCGTGCGGCCGCGAAGAGGCGGGTCAGGGCGTCAAAGTGCTGGTGGTCCATCGCCACAACCTCCCTTGCTTGCGGTTGGTACAGGCTTAGACGCCCGAAGCGCCGCACCAGTTTCTGGTTTGCCGAACCGCGAGCGCGCGGACCCGCCCCTGGAGCGGTGGTGCGGTGGAGCGGCTTCCGCGATCGTCTACACTCGCTTTGCCCCAGGGGTCATGCGCGGATTGGTCAGACGAGGGGCCATGCGATGGCGCATCAGCGCCGCGACGGAAACGCTCGCCATGGAGTTGAAGCGGTGCTGCGCTGGTACGTCACGTTTCATGGCGGCGACGCGCCGCGTGACTGGAACAACATTCACGTCTTCGATCTCGACGGGCAACCGCTCGGCAAGGCGCTCGACACGCATTCGCTTCGTGGCGATCTGGAGTTGAGAGAGCTGCGCGGCTTCACCTTCGGGCCGAATGGCGATCTGTTCGTCGCCAATGCCTACAAGGGCGCGTCGCAGGTGTTGCGTTTTGCGGGCACGCCCGGTGCGAACGGCAAGCATGCCTTTCGCGAGGTCTTTGTCGAGCGGCACACGGCCAATCCGGGGCTGGCGCACCCTTTTGACGTCACCTTCGGACCCGACGGCAACCTCTACGTCCCAAGCCAGGAGACGAATCTGGTGGGACGCTACTTTGGGCCGGGGACGAGCGGTGGCGCGGAGGGAGATCCCATGCCGCACCCCGAGGCGCTCCTCAAGGAAGCAAAGGACCCGCCGCCCGGCACATTCGTTCCCTCGCACCAGCATGTGCCGAGTGGCGTCCGGAGCGTGCGCCGGGCCATCTTTGGCCGCGACGGCGATCTCTACGTTGCCGACCGCGATGCGGACAGCGTGAAGCGATATGACGGGCAGAGCGGCACGCTGCGGCGGGAGTACCGGCACCATCATCTGACCACCCCGATTCACCTGATCTTTCGCGACGATGGCGCATTGCTGGCTGGCAGCCGCGACCGCGATGCCGTCCTGGCTATTGACACCACCACTGGCGAGGCCGCGCCGCTCGTGACGACGCGCTCTGGCGGGCTGAACGCGCCAGCCGGCATGGCCTTTGGCCCGGACGGGAAGCTTTATGTGGCCAGCCGGAAGAGCCGGCAAATCCTGTGCTTTGACTCAGTGACAGGCACGCCGGACCCCGAGCCGTTCATCGATGGCCTTGGGGATGAGCCTGAGTTCATTGCTCTGGTTGGACAATAGCGTCTGGCGCGCGTTCGTCAATGACGGCCATCGTGCT
>CAYSXO010000152.1:1843-10449 GCA_964434995.1 uncultured Sphaerobacteraceae bacterium | reverse complement strand
GCTGATTGGCGGGGCGCTCGGCACGGCCATCGGAGTGGCCGCCGGCTACTTCGGCGGCAAGATCGACTCGGCGCTGATGCGCGTGACTGATATCCTCCTGGCCTTCCCGGACCTCATCACCGGCTTGCTGGTCCTGGCCGTGCTGGGCCCCGGCCTCTGGAAGATGATCTTCGCCATCGGGCTGACCATCGCGCCCCGCTTCGCCCGCATCGCCTACGGGCCGACGCTGGCGGTGAAGGGGCGGGAGTTTGTCGAGGCGGCGCGTTCGATCGGCGTGCGCGACTGGCGCCTGCTCCGGGTCCATATCCTGCCGAATGTGAGCGGCGATCTGCTCGTCTTCGCCAGCCTCTGGACCGCCTCGGCAATTCGCCTCGAGGCCAGCCTCAGCTTCGTCGGCCTCGGCGTCTCGCCGCCGACCCCGACCTGGGGCCAGATGATCCGCGAAGGCACCGTCCATCTCGTGCAGGTGCCGCTCTACTCCCTCGGTCCGGGGCTGGCGTTGCTGCTGACGGTATTCGCTTTCAATCTCGTCGGCGACGGCCTGCGCGACGTGCTCGACCCCAAGGCGAGGGCGTGACGAGGGGGAGACGGGGTCTCAGGTTGCCAGGTGGAAGGGGTGATGGCTCGTTGCCGGTGACTCATTCCTCCTGGCATGAATCCGTCTTTGCGCTCCCCGACACCCATTACCTTCGTTGCAACAACGCCGTACCGTAGAACTCATACGATGCGGCGGTGTCGGGTACGTCGACGACGTGGACGGTGAACCGCGCCGGAACGCCATTGTCCGGGAGGTGCGTGGCAAAGTAGTCGGCATAGGCTTCGGCATATTCACGGCGCAGGCGCGCCTGTTCCGCCGCGAACCCGGCGGGATCGACGAGGGGATTCGGCGCCTTGGGCTGGCAGCCAAAGGCGTGAATCTCGATGAAGTCGACGTCGCGCAGCGACTCGCAGATGCCCGCCTCCTGAAGCCAATACTCCCAGCACTGAAAGACGAGCGGAATTTCGCGCCTGGGGTCCATTTCGACCAGTTCTTGCAAGCCCAGGACGTGCTGCGCCGAGTAGCCGCCGGTCAGTCCGGCGAACGAGATCTTGAGGTCGCCATCCGGCAACGCTTCCGTGACGAGTGACGAGAGGACGGGTCGCTCGCCCGTGAAGTAGTAGGTCAGTTTGCCGCGTCGCTTGATGTTGAAGGACACCGCTGTCGCCTTTCGCGAGCGGCTCCCGCCACGCCGGCTCGCGAGCGGGAACCGCCAATAGGGGATATCTGGCGATTCTACGATGGGCCGGCGCCGACAAGATGAGCATCATCGGCCGTGCCGGATGAACAGCCACGACCACCGCGCACGATCGGCGCCGGGATCGTCGCGCTGTTCGGGCAGCCTCATGGCGGCTGGTAGGCGCCTTGTCAGAAGCGCCCGGATTGCCTCGGCATTGGCGGAATCGGCGCGAGTGAAGGCGCCTCGATCGCGGCCGAGCTGACCGCCCCGAACCCCGCGAGCGTGAGGTTGCCCAGCGTGGCCAGGGCATTGTCCATCGCGCTCAGGCTGCCGAGCGCGTCCGGGGCATCGTCGTCGCGGATGCGAGCCCGGGCATGCCCGGTCACGACGATGCCAGCCGCAACCCGATCGTTGGCCACGCCGTTCACTGACGCCTCGATGGCATTCATCACCTGAATTCCGGTGGTGGCATCATGGACCGAGGCGCCCGCGATGGTCACCTGGCCATCGCCCGTGAGCAGTACGCCCGCTCCATCAATCCCGCTTGCCGTGACGCTCTCGAGAGTGGCCGCCTCGCCGTCGAACACGCTCATCTCGATGCCGATAGCGGAAACGCATCGATCACCGAACCGGAGATTGGCCACGGCGACGTTCCCGACTTTCCCGGGACCAGTGACGACGAGAGCAGCGAAATACGATGGGCAGTGCGGCGCGAGGTTCTGGCCGTCGATGGCCAGATCGTGGACCGACGCCTCGCGGACATGGATCGCCGCGCTCTCGAACTGTTCCGCATTGCCCGCGAGCGTGATGGTCTTCCCGTTGCCGTCGAGCGTGACGCCACGGGGCAGCGTAATCGGCGCGGTGGCGATGCAATCGGCCTGAAGCGTCCAGCGCCGGGCCGATCGGGAAAACCGGCACCGTGAGGCTTCCGGGTCTCGATCCATTGGGGCAGCGCCCGCGGCCGGGCCAGAGGAGTGACGGTGTGTTCGCCGAACACGTCGCGACCCGTCACCGCGACGGGATCGGCGCATGCCCGAACCGAGGCGTAGTTGCCCGGTTGCTCTGAAATCTGGTGGCGTTGCGGCGATCGCGTTGGGATTGGCGATCGGCGCTATGTCGCCGCGCGACGTTTCAACAGGGCGGGATCGACGGTCCTGCACGCGCTACTCCAATTGGAACCTCCATTACATGAACACGATACGCCTTCGGAAGCAGAGATGTGTGAGGATTTCGCTGTAATTGCGTAACATTCTTGTGAACCGCGGAAGTTTCCCCAGCTTCTCCTTCGTGCAGCCAGAAATCGAATCCGCGCGGGCGGCGCGAGGACGCCGGTTTCTGGCACACTTGACGAGTTTGCGCCGCGTTCCCGGCAAGGGGATTACCGCAATAGGAGTCCATGGCCGCTATCACCGCAACACCGACATCGACCACCACCCAAAGGGGCAACAATACCGCCCTGATCCGGCGGTTTTTCGCGTACTACCGGCCACATCGCGGGCTCTTCGCGCTCGACTTCGGCTGCGCGGTTTTGTCCGGCGTGTTCGAGCTCGGGTTTCCGATGGCGGTTGGCGTCTTTGTGGATCGCCTGTTGCCGGGTCAGGACTGGGGGTTGATCCTCCTCGCCGCCGCGGCACTACTGGCGCTCTACCTCGTCAACACTGGCTTGATGGTGGTCGTCAACTATTGGGGCCACAAGCTCGGCATCAGCATCGAGACCGAGATGCGGCGCAAGAGCTTCGACCATCTGCAGAAGCTCTCATTCCGCTTCTACGACGATCAGAAGACGGGCCACCTGGTCGCGCGGGTTACCAGGGATCTGGAAGAGATCGGCGAGGTGGCGCACCACGGGCCGGAGGATCTCTTCATCGCCATCATGACCTTTGTCGGGGCGTTCGTCCTCATGTTCTGGGTCAACCCGACACTGGCGTTTATCACCGCGGCGATCGTTCCCATTACGGGGTGGGTCACCACGCGCTATGGCGGCCGCATGACGAGGACATGGCGCGATCTCTTCCGCCGCGTTGGCGATTTCAACGCGCGCATCGAGGAGAACGTCGGCGGCATGCGGGTCGTGCAGGCGTTCGCCAATGAGGACCATGAGCGGCGCCTCTTCGCCACGGACAATGCGCGATACCGGGACACGAAGCTGCAGGCCTACCGCATCATGGCCACCAGCATGTCGCTCAGTTACTTCAGCATGCGCTTCACGCAACTCGTGGTGATGCTGGCGGGGTCCTACCTCGTACTTCACGGTGAACTGAGCGAGGGCGGCTTCGTAACCTTCCTCCTCCTCGTGGGCGTCTTTTTCCGGCCAGTGGAAAAGATCAACGCGGTGCTGGAGGTCTATCCCAAGGGCATTGCCGGGTTCCGTCGCTATGCCGAGTTGCTCGACACGGCGCCGGATATCGTCGACAAACCCGATGCCGTCGTCGTCTCCGGGCTGCGCGGGGACATTCGTTTCGAGCAGGTCACGTTTGGGTATGGCTCCGGCCGGACCGTCCTGCGCGATGTCAATCTCGATATCCGCGCCGGGGAGACTGTGGCCTTCGTGGGGCCCTCCGGGGCGGGGAAGACGACGATTACGTCGCTTCTGCCCCGATTCTATGAGGTCGAGAGCGGGCGCATTACCGTGGATGGCATCGACATCCGGGACATGACCCTTGCCTCGCTGCGCCGCGAAATCGGCATCGTGCAGCAGGACGTCTTTCTCTTCGGGGGGACGATCCGGGAAAACATCGCCTATGGGCGGCTCGATGCGACCGAGGCGGAGATCGAGGATGCGGCGCGGCGGGCGAAGCTGGACATGGTGATCGCTGACCTGCCGCACGGGCTTGACACGGTCATTGGCGAACGCGGCGTGAAGCTCTCCGGCGGGCAGAAGCAACGGCTGGCCATCGCCCGCATGTTCGTCAAGAATCCGCCGATCCTCATCCTCGACGAGGCGACCTCCGCGCTCGACTCGGAGACGGAGCGCGCTATCCAGCAGTCACTGGCCGAGCTCTCAGAGGGCCGCACGACGCTGGTCATCGCGCACCGGCTGGCGACGATTCAGCATGCAGACCGGATCGTGGTCGTCGATGAGTTGGGCGTAGCCGAAGAGGGCCGGCACGACGAGCTGATTGCAGAGGATGGTATCTACCGCCGCTTGTTCGACGCGCAGTTCGGCTCGCTCGTGGCCTGATGCGGCCTTTCACGGCAATCAGGCTCGGTCAGTCCGAGCGAGGCATTTTCGGCCTCGATCGGCGTCACGAGAATGGCGCCGAACTGCAGGAAGCGATCGCGCAAGGCGCGGTGTATTCCGGAATCCGGGTGAACCCTGGCCATCGCCGCGTTCACCCTCACCCTCGGCCGCGACCCAGAGGATACCCCGCCAGTGCGCTGGGAGCGGCAGATGTGGGCGGGGCCATGAAGGCCATGCCGGGACGCATTACCCGGAATTTGCAAAAGTCGCCGCCAAGTCGCGCCGCAAGGTCGTTCCGCGACTGGTGAATGGCATCTATGCCGATGAGGCGCCTCAGTTCCGCGCCGGGGTACATCGAGTTCTTGACGACGTCTCCGCGCGCGAAGCGGAGTCCGTGGTCGCTGAGCGTTTCTCCGGCGCACGCGACCGCGTTCCCGTAGCGCGAGATGCTCTGACAAAGTCCGGCCGCCGCTGATCGTCCTGGCCACTCTCGGTAAAGCTGGCGCGACCATCCTCGGCTCGACCCTGTCGTTCCCTGGGCCTGGAAACATGCCGGCGATGCCGGAATGGGACAACGTGCTCTCTGACGGACGGCCGATGATGCGGCGCCAATGGTGGGGCTCGTTCTTTCCTGGTCCGGAGGAAGAGGTGGCGATACCAGAGGCCGTCAACGACTACTGCCCGCCGCACCCGTCGACCAGGTCATTCTTCTCCGTCTGAGACTGCCTGGAGCGTCTTTGGCGAAAGGACTCTCAGCAGGCGTCCGCTGCCTGGCCGAACATCGTCCCAGCGATCGACGTCGAGCTCGAGGTGGGCCAGCCCGGCGGTTGGCAGCCGTACACGATCCTCGTCAATGCCGCCGAGTGAGGCGGTAAGCTCTTCAAAGCCGGGGTTGTGGCCAACGATGAGCGCCGTGTCAACCTCGTCAAGGATGCTGCGCACCAGGGCCTGCAAAACTGGCAGCTCCGCGTCGTAGATGGACGGCACGATGGTCAGCTTACCGGTGTAGCCCATGGTGATGCCCGCCAACTCGGCCGTCTGTTCGGCGCGTGCCGCGTCCGATGTCAGGATGGCGTCCGGCATGCCGATCTTGTCCACAATGTACGCGCCCATGGTTTCCGCGCCGCGAACGCCCCGAATGGTCAGCTTGCGGGCATGGTCGCCGTCTGGTTGATCCTGCTGCGCCTTGCCGTGCCGAAGGATGAGCAGGGTTTTCATGATCGTTTCTCCTCCTGCCGCGGCGTTCGACCGGGAACACCAGGCGGCGACGGGCGATGAGTCACGCTGGCCGTTCTTTCTCGATGGTAGCCCGATTGGACGCCCTGCTCAATGCCGTACCAGGGGCTTCACGCGGCCTCGCGCCAATCGGGCCGGTTGTACGAGTGTGCGATCATCGAAGGATCGGGTCGGGCTGAACGCATGGCCGGAGAGGAGATGTCGTTGGCAGTGGCATTGACCGCGCGAGAGGGAACGATTCCATTCAAGGGGTATCAAACGTGGTATCGCATCGTGGGAGCGGATGAGAAACCGGGGAAGCTTCCACTCCTGCTCTTGCATGGCGGACCGGGCGCCGCGCACGACTATCTCGAGCCGCTGGCCGAGATAGCGGGAACCGGGCGCCGGGTCATCTTTTACGATCAGCTCGGCTGCAGCCGCTCGTCGATCCCGGAGTCGAAGCCGGAGATGTGGACGGTCGACCTCTACGTGGAGGAGGTCGATGCCGTCCGAAGGGCGCTCGGACTCGACCGCATTCACCTGCTTGGGCAGTCGTGGGGCGGGATGCTGGCGATGGAGTATGCGCTAACGCGGCCAGAAGGGCTGGCGAGTGTCACCATTGCCAGCTCGCCCGCGAGCATGATCCAGTGGGTGGCGGAGGCGAACCGGCTGCGCGAGGAGCTGCCGCCCGAGGTGCAGCAAGCCCTGCTGCGCCATGAGGCCGCTGGCGCCTATGACCATCCCGAGTACAAGACAGCGATGCAGGTCTTCTACGATCGGCACGTCTGTCGCATCGTGCCGAATCCCGATTACGTCTCGCGCTCGTTCGAATCCATCGACCGTAATCCCGAGGTCTATCACACCATGAACGGCCCGAGTGAGTTCCACGTGGTAGGCACAATCAAGACCTGGGACATCATCCCGCGGCTCGGCGAGATCGCGGTTCCTACCCTGGTAACGTCCGGCCGCTACGACGAAGCAACGCCGCTGATCGCGAGCACGGTGCATGAGGGGATACCGGGATCGCGCTGGGTCCTGTTCGAAGAAAGCTCGCACATGCCGCACGCCGAGGAGCCGGAGCGGTACATGCAGGTGCTCGACGAGTTCCTGAGTGGCGTGGAAGCGGAGGCCGCGACGGCATAGCGTGCAAGCGGCCTCGGGCGCGTGGCACGGAGCCGTGCATGGTCTCAGCGGAGAAGCGCTTCGCGTGGCGCCACGTCGTGATCTGTTCTCCGGGGGAAGCTGCCGAATAGGGACGGCCAGCCGGGGTGGTCGGGGGGGCGATCGCACCGGGCAAGGGGGCGGGGTTGCCGCACGGGATCGCGACACCGACGACGCGGCATCCTGGGCGCCTGCCCCGGTATGCTTTCGCCCGGAAGGAGCGATGGTGACCGATTTCGCTGATGATTGCCTGTCGGGGCTCTATCGTATCGACGCCGGCCAGCGCGCGGCGATGTTGCGTGCCGGCGCGCTCCCGGAGGGCTATCGTGCGGTGGTCATTGAGGGGTCCGGTGTCGAAAGCCGGGAGGTATTTTTCGATAAGCTAGCCAACGCGCTGTCCTTCCCGAGCTACTTCGGGCGCAACTGGGATGCGGTCTACGACTGCCTCACCGACCCGAGCGTCATGCCGGTGGAGAGGGTCGTGCTCGTTCTGGATGGCTTCGAGCGATTTGCTGTCTCGGAACCAGAGCAATGGCGAGTCGCGCTGAACGTCTTTGGCGATGCGAGCGAGTTCTGGACCACGCTGGACCGATCGCTCCGCGTTCTCCTGTATGGTGCTGAAGGCCATGCTCCTGGCTTGGCGCTCCTGCCGTCAGAGTGTTTGCGTACCTTACCGGCCCACGAGCCGGAGCCCTCACCTGGCGCCTAGCTGAGAAACGCGAGGTTGTATCTGCCGCCAGAGGCATCGGCGATCGCCGTTCCGCCGTCGACCGTAATGCCGAGCGCGGTAGTGTTCAGGCAGTCGCCGCCGTAGACGGCTGGATCTAGCCCGTAGGTGTCGCCAATGCCGATGGCATTGCAGACGTTGCCGCCGCTGTTGATGTTGCCGACAGAAACCGCGCCGCCGTTGGCAGAAGCCGTCGCCACGCCGCCATTCCCGGCCGAAGCCACGTCAGTAAAGTCATCGCCGTCGCCAAAGAATCGGTCGCGCAAACGACCCTGCGCGGCCGTTTCGGCCAATGTGCCGACGCCAGCCAAAGCTCCCAGCCATGCCGCGTTGATCCGATGGTTCATCCATGAACTCCTGATCCTAGTGAGTCTCGCGCCACGGAGTTGTTCCCGAGGGTTGCTGGTCTCCGCGAGGCTCACAAACTGAGGCGAACCGACCTCCCGAACCGAATGTACGTCTCGCACCTCGCATGCCACGCCTTTGGATGTCGAGGCAATTGGCGCTACGCTTCAGCCCGCGCCAATATCGTGAACGATGTCCCTGGATGCTGGTGATGACCTTGGAAAACGCCGGACACCGCTTCGAGCAGGAGGTCGCGCATATCTGGCCGCTCAATCGCGAGGGAATGGAGAACACGGCGCTGGACCTGGCGCGTGTCCTTGGCGACCAGTACCCGGACGATCCCCTCGCGCACTTCGCGTTGGCAGGAGCGCTCGACGTCCAGGGGCGGGAAGCGGAAGCGGTGGCCCCTTGCCGACGGGCGCAGGCGCTGGGCCTTTCGGGCGACGATCTGCCGTACCTCTACGTACAGCTTGGCAGCACGCCGCGCAAAGCCGACGAGACCATGGTGGCGGCTTCCTGGGCCGCGATGCGAAGGGTCTCTCCGGCGCCGGCGATCTCGTCGAGGAGCGCGACCCGCTTGCCGGAAACCGCACCGGGGGCCAAGACTCGCCAGTCAGGTGATTCGTGCCTGACCTGATCGCCTTCCCGCCGGGAGAGGCGGATGGGATAGAACTCTCGGCGCAGGGCGCACGCGACGGTGGTGGCGGGGAACAATCCGGCGCGGGCGGCCCGATCGAGCAGGCCATCGCGCGCGTGCTGC
>CAYSXO010000152.1:0-1833 GCA_964434995.1 uncultured Sphaerobacteraceae bacterium | reverse complement strand
GGTCGACCTGATGGCGGTCGATCTTCTCGGAGAGTTGCCGCATCAGGCCGGCAGTATCTTCCCAGGCCAGCTCGATGAGGCCACCGCGACGCGCGTAGTCATAGCTTTTCAATGTCAAGCTCGGGTGCTGATCCTGGTGCAGCTGACACCGGGATCAGCATGGCGCCCGGAGCTGGGTCGTCACGTTATGGAGGCGCCGCGGGCGTTGTTTGCCGCGGCGGCGTGATGACTGGTGGTTGACATCATTGCAGCCTACATTATGATGCCGCAGCGACATTGGATCGTGAAGCGACAGGAGTGGCGTGGACTCTGGCTTGACAGGCACGTTCAGCGATGCCGGTTACCCTGGTCCCGTCGAGGCGCGGTGTCGCCGTGACGCCGAGAGCTCGAGGAGGAGCAACGATGCGACATGCCCGAACCTTTACCAATTCCCTTGGCCGCGATGTGGCGGCCACGCTCCAGGAGTGGGAAGCCGGCCGGCTCGACCGCCGGGTGTTGTTGCGGCGGGCAGCGGCCCTGGGCATCAGCGCCACCGCGCTGGCCATGCTGGTTGGCCGCGATGGTCCGGGCCGGGCCTCTGCCGCGGTGCTCAACGCCCTGCAGGATGACCCGGCCGCGGGCACGCCGGGTGGGACGCTGCGGGTGGCGACCATCGGTGAGCCGCCGCACCTCGACGAGCACCAGTCGACCGCCGAGATCATCGCGGTGATCGGCTACTGCGCCTACGAAGGGCTCTTCACGTACGACGCGACCTATCAGCCCATACCCGAGCTGGTTGAGACGCACACAGTAAGCGAGGATGGGCTGACGCACACCATGGCCTTGCGCCAGGGGGTCATGTTCCACAACGGCGAGGAGCTGAAGGCGGCTGATGCCATTGCCTCCGTCGAGCGCTGGGGCCGCATCAGCGGCGTTGGCAAGCGCCTGATGGAGAAGACGAGCGAACTGGCGCAGGTCGACGACTACACGCTCGAGTTCCGGCTGAGCGAGCCGTACGGCACGATCCTGATCGCTCTCGCCCACAATACCCAGGCGTGCGTCATCTTTCCCAAGTCGATCCTGGATGCCGCGGGTGACGAGCCAATGACCGACCCGGCCCAGTACATCGGCACCGGGCCGTACAAGCTGGTCGATTGGCAGCGCGACGCCTCGATGCGCTTCGAGCGCTTCGATGAGTACCAGTCGGCGTCGGACGAACCAAACGGCTATGGCGGCAAGAAGTTCGCCTACGCGGACGTCATCGAGTTCATCCCTGTGCCAGACGAGGCAGCGCGCGTGGCAGGCCTGCAGGCGGGCGACTACCAGCTTGGCCTCGACATCGGGAACGACCAGTACGCGGTGCTGCAAGGGTTCCCGGGGATCATCGCCGAAATCCTGACGCCAACGAACTGGGATGTCTTCTTCCTCAACTGGCAGTCGCCGATGATGGAGAACCTGGCGATGCGCCAAGCGGTGCAGGCGGCGTTCAATCACCTGCCGATGCTGCAATCGGGCCGGGGCGGTGACGAGTTCATCCGGCTCGATCCAGGTCTGATGATGCAGCAGACGCCCTGGTACACCACTGCCGGCGAGGAGTTCTACGACGTCAACGATCCGGAGTTGGCAAAGGCGAAGCTGGAAGAAGCCGGCTACGACGGGACGCCGCTGCGTTTCCTCACCACCCAGGAATACTCCTACATGTATGGCGAGGCGATCGTCGCCAAGCAGCAGTTGGAGGAAGTCGGCATCACTGTCGACCTACAGGTGACCGACTGGGCGACGGTCCTGGAGAACCGGGCCAAGCCCGAGGCGTGGGACATGTTCGGCACCGGACACGGCTTCGTGCCCGACCCG
>CAYSXO010000151.1:3487-10451 GCA_964434995.1 uncultured Sphaerobacteraceae bacterium | reverse complement strand
TGGCTATTGGCTATTGGCTATTGGCTATTGGCTATCAGCGTACGTCCGTTCTGGCCGTCTAGCCGTCTAGCCGTCTAGCCGTCTCACGACTTCCGACTTCCGACTTCCGACTCGCCACGTGCCTCAAGGACCCTGGCGACGTCGCCAGGGTCCTTGAGAGGAAGAAGGGGGAGAGGGGGAGGGAGGAGGGTCCCTCCGGGAATGGTCGGCTGTGAAACTAGCGGGCGGCGGGGAGCAACCGCGCGCTATGGAAGCGGGCCGGCAGGACAGGCAGGCGCTGAATGTTGTAGATGGCCAGGGCGGTCGCCCCGGCAATCAGCCCCAGCGCGGCCAGCAGCGCGGCAGAGCCGGGCACGTGGAGTGGGAACGGCGTAGTCGCCGGGGATGTCGCATGCAGCCGCAAGACCTGGCCCGTCTGACCGTCGATCGTTATGCGAACGGAATCGCCGACACGGAGGGCATCAACCGGGATGGCCTGGCCGCCGCGCATCAGGCTCGCGTCATCGCTGACTGGAAAGGCGACCGGGGAAGATGCCCCACGCTCGATCAGGGCAATCATTCCATTGCCAGCGCCCACGATTGACCCTTCGATGGTCACGGGGATGCTGGTCATCAGGCCGCTCTCCGTCACGGAGGCAGTCGGGTCGCCCGTTGCCAGGGCATCGCTCCAATGCACGGTCAGCGCGGAGGCAAGCAATGCGGTGAGCACGATGGCCGCAAGCGTGCGGGCGGAACCGAGCAGACGTTCGGGTAATGACAATGGCCGATGGTGCTGATACATGATGACCCCCTGTTTCGCGGAGCCGCCCGCACTTTGCCAGTGGCGGCCGCCGATAACTCGTTCGCTCCAGAGCATCGAAGGCAACGCGCCAGTGACCGGCCTGCCGAAGCGGGAGGGAAGGATGAATTCCCGGCCGCCTGGCGCGTTTCCTCGATGCGGGGGAGATGGAAGCGGGAGCCATCTCCGCGGGTGCGGGCTGTGCGGGGGTCATGTCCTCCGTGGGGGAAGGACTGGCGCGGGCGAGAATTGAGGCCGGTCGGCGGTGGCTGGGTCGCTTTCCGGCGCTCTTGCGGGGTTCGCCTTACCTAGAACGAATGTACTATTTCGTTGCCTCCCTGTCAAGTGGTTTCCGAACGGATTTTCTGACTTCGTCCATCGCGCGTTTGCGCGCCGGGCGGCCGTTCGTCGCCATCGTCGAGAGACATTGCATAGACCGTGCCATCTCACGCCGGTTTCTGGCGTGTGCCCCTTGAACGCGGGGGGCGTATCGCCGTGAGATCGCTTATTGAGTACTACGCGCGAAGTGGCGATTTGGTTTGCCCGACGTGCCGGATTGGCACGAACGCGCCCGGCGCAGGGACCGTTCGGCTATTGGCTGTTGGCTATTGGCTATCGGCTATCCGCTATCGGCTATCGGCTATCGGCGATCAGCACGGATGATCCGACACCCCGCCACCCTCCTTGCGCGTTGGGCGGCGGACTGCTGTGATTGCGCCAGCATTCGCGGGCACTGTTGAATCGTCGCGGGGGGAGGGAGACGCATGGTTCGCAAGCGGATTGATGCCGGGCATGTCATCGCCTATCAGGATGGCGGGCACCGCCAACTACAAAATGGCACGATCGTCATCGAGGGGAACGAGATCGTCCATGTCGGCCCGGCCGGAAGCTGGCAGGGCGAGGTCGAGGAGACGATCGACGCGAGCAACATGGTCGTCACCCCCGGCTTCATCAATACGCATACGCACCTCTACGAGTCGCCACTCGACAAGAGCTTTGTCGAGGACAAGGGTCGGCGGCAGTTCTACCTCTCCGGCCTCTTCGAGTATCTCCCGGTGCGCTCGCGGGCGATGGATGACGAGGCCGCCCACGCCTGCCTGGCCTACTCGATGGCCGAGCTGCTCCGCACCGGCACCACGACCGTCATGGAAATCGGCTCGTACCCCGAGGAGGCTGTGCGCCAGGCCGAGCGGGTCGGCATGCGCCTCTACATGGGTCCCGGCTACCGCTCTGGCCGCTGGTATACCGACGACGGCAAGGAGGTGAAGTACGCTTGGGACGAGGAAGCCGGGCTGCGCGGCATGGAACGCGCCATCCGCTTCATCGAGGAGTACGACGGCCAGCAGAATGGCCGCATCAAGGGCTTCCTCTCCCCTTCGCAGGTCGATACCTGCACGGAGGATCTGCTGCGCCGCTCGCGCGACGCCGCCACCAGCCTCGGCGTGCCGATGGCGCTGCACACCTCGCAGTCGGTCAACGAATTCCTGGAGATGACCCGCCGCCACGGCAAGACGCCGATCGAGTGGCTGCGCGACATCGGTTTTCTCGGGCCAGACGTCATCCTCGGCCACTGCATCATCCTGGCCCCCGGCTCCTGGACGCAGTGGGCGGGCGACGACATCGGCATCCTGGCAGATACGGGAACGAACGTGGCCCACTGCGTCTGGGTCTTCGCCCGCCGCGGCATCGCCATGGAGAGCTTCGCCCGCTACCTGGCGCGCGGCGTGAACATGACGCTCGGCACCGACACCTGCCCGCAGAGCATGATCGAGGGGTTGCGCTACACGGCGGTGGTCGGCAAGATCGTCGACCGCCAGACGGAGGTGGCCACGGCCGCCGACGTCTTCAACGCCGCCACGCTGGCTGGGGCGAAGGCGCTCGGCCGCGACGATCTGGGCCGCATCGCGCCCGGCGCCAAGGCCGATCTCCTCCTCTGGCGAGGCGACTCGATCTTCATGACGCCGCTGCGCGACCCGATCCGCAACATCGTCTACTCCGCCTCCGCCGAAGACCTCGACACGGTCATGATCGACGGCGAGGTGCGGATGCGCGGGCGAGAAATCCTGGGCGTCGACATCGCGGCGCTGACACGCGACCTGCAGGCGGCCGGCGAGCGGATGTGGGCCAATGTCCACAAGGGCGACTGGGCTGGCCGCTCGATCGACGAGTTGGCGCCGCGGACGTTCCCGGCGTGGGAGTGACGGGCTACTGGCTGTTGGCTGTTGGCTGTTGGCTGTTGGCCCATCGTGGTTCGTGCGCCCTAACAGGAGCGAGCGCCCTTCCAGACAAAACAGCGAAAAGCCAACAGCCAATAGCCAACAGCCAGTAGCCGCTACGCCAGCAGCCCGGTAACTCCCTTCCAGAGGAAGAGGCTGCCGAAGAGGATCGAGACAGCGATGGTAATCGGGCGGTTGTGCTGCTCCAGCCAGTCGCCGAAGCGCCCCAGCACCGCGGCCGCCTGCTCCTTCGCCACGGCGGCATACAGAAGGAACAGAAGGAGAACAGACTCCGCGCCGATGATGAAGCTCAGGTAGGCGGTGGTCCCATCCACCTGGCCGAGCCCTGCCTCGCGGATGATGCCCAGCGCTCCCAGCGTGATGACCCAATGCTTGGCGGCGATGGCCAGCATCCCCGCGCCGATGCCAAAGGCGGTCAGCGGCGACATGGCATCGAGCGAGGTCATCCACTTGGGAGGCGGCGCATCGGGGTCCTCCCCGGCCAGGATCTGTTTGAGGGCCGAAGTCCACATCAGGAGACCGAGGGCGAGGAGCAGAACGGAGACGATGACCCCGGGCTTGTCGTCGCCATCCGAGGCCGTCGCGCCGACGATGAAATAGCCGAACACGATCCCCTGCAGCAGGCGGACAACGGTCATGCCGCCGACGAAGGCGCCGGCCACCGTCAGGCCATCCGGCCGTTGCAGCAGTAGCACGGTCATGATGATCCAGACCGGCACCAACGCCGCGCCGGCCATCAACGGCAGCATATTGACGACGACGTCGCCCATCTCTATTCCCTCGCGCTCGACGAGCCGCCGCTGTTACCCGATGCCGCGGGGCGACAGACGGTCGCCTAGTTGCGCCCTTCCGACCAGCGCATCAACCCGAAGAAGACGAGAATTCCACCGAGCCCCGCGCCTACCAGCGCAACCGCGCCGCCGATCAACTCGAAACCGGCTTGCCAGAGGAGGTGGCCGAGCCAGTAGCCGACGAACGCGCCCACGATGACGCAGCCGAACCAGATCAGGACCAACCAGAAGTCGTTCATGGCTGTTGCATCCCTCCGATCTCGTGTCTGTGCTCGCGCGTGCACCTCGCTCCGGTCAATCCCCAGCGGCCTGCCCGTTCCACAACGTGCAGCAGACACGGCCCACTGCTGCCACGTCCCATTCGCCAGCTCGTCGAAACGCCTGGCTGGCTGGCTTCGAACTGATCGGCGCCGGGTGACCGTGCCCGTGGTTCCGTCTGGCCGTCCGAAGAGAATGTTGCGGTCGGCCGCATTGCTCCATGTCGTGCACGCCAGCCAGGTTCCGCACGACTGTCCAGACAACGTTATCGTACCGCCCGCCTACGCGCTTGCCCATGGAGTAGCGCTGGCCCACTTTGGCGGCGCCGGCAGTGCTGGAGGACCGAACAGGCGCCTTGCCCCGTGACCAACTGGGACGGTTGGTCAGCGTTTCTCCTGGCCTGGAGGATCTGGTCAGGGGGATGAGCCCTTCAAGCGTCTCGGGCGACCACGAAATCACCCGCTCGGATCACCCGATCGGGTGATGCCGCCTCGCTTCACTATTGCCAGACTCATGGCGACATGCTGAACGGCGTGCGCAGTTGCTGCGCGCGGCCCGGCGCGCGGCGTACCGTTCAGCGCCGGCGCTCTTTCGTATCGATGCTGCTTATCGGGGAAGCGTGCGACCAGCCAACTCGCCGCGCTCGGTAAACGCGCCCATCGTCACTGAGCGCGAGACGGACATGCCGCCGGCTTCCGCCCCTGGGCGGCCTGCAAGCTCGCCACGGGGTATGCCGGACCCTGGCCCGTCAGCGCCAGGTTACCGGGCAAATGGCACAGGATGTGCGGACCAACACGACGATGGGAAGTCATGGCCAGAAACGATTGCGATGCGTGAAAGGAGTGGATGTGGAGTGGAAGTTCAGACGTTCTGTTCGGCCATGATGCGTGCTTCAACCACAAGCTCAACAATGGTGATGAGGGCATATCTCCCCTGCCAGCGACGGTAGGCATGCAGGAGACTCAGGAGAAGCGCGGGGAAGCGAGAAACCACGCGGAAACTGACTGTCGGGGGATACACCGCTTAGCGAACGACCGGCTCCCGAGAGCCGAGAAGGGAATGAACGATGGATGCAAACCGATTCGATAGCCTGACCCGAAACGTTGCCGCCCGGACTGACCGCCGGAGCATGATGAAGACGGTGGCCGGTGGCGCCCTGGCCCTTCTCGGCGTCAGCGCACTGCGCCGCGGCGCATCGGCCGATACGGGCTTCGATGGGGACGTCTGTGTCACCAATGAAGATTGCAAGACAGGACTGATCTGCGAGGGGAGCAGCCGCGGCCTCCTCGGCGGATCGCTTGCCGGCACGCCATTTGGGCCGGGGGTTCCCATCCCACTGGTCGACGGCAAGACTGGCCGCTGCCGGTACCGGCAGCCAGATACGTGCGGCAGGGTTGACCAGTCGTGCGAGAGCAACAGCGACTGCTGCAATGATCTGAATCTGACCTGCCGCAACAAGAAGTGCAAGCGGGTCTAGGTTCGGCGGACGCGGTTTGCCCGATGGGCTAACGCAACCTGCAGACACGGGGCGTTTCGATGAACGCCCCGTGTCCGTGCCCGGCGTTGACCAGGCCACGACAGCCGCATCGCGTTGAACACATGGGCACGGTTTCGGCGTCATGGTGGCGCCGCGGTTGACCTCGCCAGGGGCGCCAATGCCTGACGCATGAGGACTGAAGCGAGACGTGATCCAAATCATCGACAGCTCCGTATGGTAGATAGTTGCGTGGCGATCCGGCACTTCTTCCGATCATCGCATCGATGGGTCGCCCGCCAGTCCGGCAGCATGGGCGATTGCTGGTGAACGAAGATGATCTTGCCATATGTAGGCCACCAGCAATGTGGACAGATGGTGTGTTACACTTAACTGTGGAGGTCAATTGCACAGTATGGGGGAACACCCCAAGGAGGAACGTGTGGACGGAAACCGATTCGACAATCTGACGAGAGTCATTGGCGCGCAGACCGATCGACGGAGCATCCTCAAGACGGCCACCGGTGGCACGCTGGCCATGCTCGGGCTCGGCGCGATCAGTCGCGTTGCGCTCGGACAGGATGTCGAGGCCGAGTCCAATGGCTTCAAGGGTGATTCCTGTACCGCGAATAGCGACTGCAAGAAGGGGCTGATCTGCAACCAGAACAAGGACAAGTGCGAGTACAAGAGCAACTGCGGCGGCAAGAAGGGTCAAGCCTGCAAGAACAACGGCGACTGCTGCAAGAACAAGAACCTGAAGTGCCAGAACAGGAAGTGCAAGCGCAAGTAGCCTGCCGTCCCGCGGCTTCAGTATCACGCTGAGGTCACGGCGGCAGTAGTCCTTCGCGAAAGAGAGCGCCGGGTCCGGCGCTCTCTTTCGCTGCGCCCAGGATGAATTTCAGAATAGGGACCAATGACTCCTCAATTCCTCGTGTCACATGGGTCCAGATTGCCAGAATGATGGTGAGTAGCCAGCGAGCGACGGGATGTTGGGCGCGTTGCGGAAGGAGGCAAGATGGATAGCAACCACTTCGATCGGTTGGTTCGCACCTTTGGCGTCAAGTCAACACGCCGTGTCGCGCTGCGCGGCCTGGTGGCAGGAATCATTGGCGCCACGGGCCTCGAAGCATCGATTGGCGAGATCGATGCCCGCCGCAGGGGACGCAACAACAACAAGCGCCGCCGCTGCGGCCGGCAATACTACGGCTGCAACGATCACAATGACTGCTGCCATGGCCTCGTCTGCGAAGAGTTGCAGAACCCGTACATCGAGGCCAATTTCAAGGGGACCTGCGCATACCGGCGCGGCTGCGGCCTCAATAACGACTACTGTGGCAAGAACCGCGACTGCTGCCGCAACTTCCGTTGCCGGAACAGGCGCTGCAAGCGACAGAACGATGACTAGGCAGCGGGCCACTTGACGGCC
>CAYSXO010000151.1:0-3387 GCA_964434995.1 uncultured Sphaerobacteraceae bacterium | reverse complement strand
AGAAGGAGGGGCGTGCGGTCGTCTGCATGCGCCCGGGTTCGCGAGTCGGCGTCTCTCAGAGCCGTACTTCGCCTATGGCGCGGCCGTCCCGCCGAAGCCTGCTCGCCGGCGGGCTCGGGACTGGCGTGGCCGCCCTGTTGAAGTCACACGGCCGTGCAGCTCAAGCGAACACGGCGACCCCTGCCGCCAGCGGCTGGAGGGTCACGGAAGATCACGTCGCCTTCTCCCTGCCGGAGCATCCAACGCGGATCGTCGCTCGCATCCGTCCTGAACGAGTTGGCTGCCGCCGTGCGCTCCGCGCGATGGATGATGAATGATGGAATGGGGCCTCAGGGCCTCAGGGTGTCAGGGAAAACTGCAGGAACCGCGGCCGTCCCCGTTCCATCACTCTTCGTCCCCTGGCACGCCGTAGCTCGGCGCGGCGGCCGGATCGAGCGCGCGCAGGCGATAGGCCTCGGCCTGGGGCCGCCAGAGGCGCCAGAGCGCGGCCAGCTCGGCAATCGGATCGTCTGACCAGTCGACGCGCAGGTCGGTCAATGGCCAGGGGGTGTCGCTGACCACCAGCAGGCCGGCCGAGTGGACCGGGCCAGCCTCGCCGCCGGCCTCCAGCCCCGCCGCCAGCGCGGCGACCAGCCGCGTACCGAGCTCGTCTTCTGGCCGCTCGGCGAAGGCGCGCGTCATCGCCAGCGGCACGTCCCCATTGGCAAGGAGATTTCCCGCCGCCACGCAATCATCGCCATCGACCGCGTCGTTCGTACCAAGCGTACCGGAGCCGGACCACATGGCTGTGTCGCCGGCGCGGTCGATGGCCGTGAGCTGGCGATAGGCAATGAGCGGCTCCGCCGCCACCACCGCTGTCATCGCCTGCCGCGCCGAGTCGCCCGCTTCGAGGCGGTCGAGCAGTGCCGGACCGAGGCGCGGGTCGGTGATGTTCTGCGTGCAGGCCGCGCCGACGCCTGCCCGCGCCCAGGCACAGCGCGCCGCCACCGCCGGCGATGACGACGAGATGGCGACGCCAAATTGCCCTGTTCGGGCGCAGCGGCCAGCAATGGAGATGGTCATGATCTTCTCCGTGGGTGAGAGGGTGAGAGGGTCATGGGGTGATGGGGAGAACGACGGAGCATGGAGCAAGGAACTGAACGCCAACGGCCGATAGTCCCACCACCCCATCACCCCATGACCTCATCACCCGAGATGACCGCCGTGGCATCGATCTCGACGACCCACTCTGGACGAGCCAGGGCGCAGACAACGACGCCGGTCGAAACGGGGAAAACGCCCTTCAGCCAGCGCCCCATCACCTGGTATACGGGATCACGGTAACGGACGTCCGTCAGATAGACGACGATTTTGACGATGTCCTCGAGGCTCGATCCCGCCTCCTCCAGCAGCATGGCGATGTTGGCCATCGCCTGTTCCGTCTGCGCCGCGACATCTCCGACGCCAACCGATTCGCGGGTCTCCAGGTCCTGCCCGATCTGCCCGCGCAGGTAGATCGTGTTCCCGGCCACCACCGCCTGGCAGAGGTCGTTGTCGAGATTCTGCTCCGGATAGGTGTCGCGCGTGTTGAAGGGCCGGATGCGGCGATGCGTGGTCATCGCGCCACCGCGGAGGGGGATAGGACGGCGTCAGGCTGGGGAGTGGGTTCTTGCCCGTTGGGCGACTCGCCTTGCTTCTCCCCCTTGAGCGCTTTTGTCCCCTTGAGCCCCTTGACCCGCTCCGAGAGGCCCGCCGATTCCTTAACGATGCGCATTGGCTCCGTGAAGTCGAAGTTGCGGTAGACGGCCAGCAGGTGGGCGAAGGGGGGAGACTGGGCAAAGAGCTGGAAGGTGAGGCGGTGGCCGGCGTAGTCGGAGTTGAGCAGATCGCGCGCGTAGGCGAGGAGCTTGCGCCGGTCGCTGGCATCCCAATTCTGGTTGATCGTGTAGAACTTCTCCAGCCAGGGCCCGGTTTCCGGATTGACAAACGCGGCGAAATCGGGCGTGACGCAGATCTGGCCGCCACAGAGATCGCGCGTGAGGTGCATCATCTCGGCCAGTTGCGAGCAGGCATGCACGCGCCCGCAGTAGAGGAGGCTCTGGTTCGGCATCAGCAGGCCGCCGGGGCTCTCTTCCGCCTCGGCGATGGCGGCGGTGAGGTAGGCGTTGATCCCCTCGCGATAGACCGCCAGCGTGGCCAGCTTCTCCTGCACCGCCTGCTGTTTTTCCAGCCCCGTCTGGCGGGCGTTGAACATGGCCGTGCCGAGCATCATGTCGGCGTAGCGCAGAATGCGCTGCACGAAGGCAAAGGCGCTGTAGCGGTGTAGGGTGGCGCGGATGTATGAGGCTGCTCTCGTGTGCTGGTAGAAGAGAACGTCCTCCCAGGGGATGAAGACGTTGTCGAAGATGATGAGCGTATCGACCTCGTCGAAGCGGTTGGCCAGAGGATAGTCCTCGCGCGGGGCGCGGCTGGCAAAGCCGGTGCGGCAGATGTGCTTCATCCCTGGCGCGCCCATCTGAGCAATGAAGCCAACCGCGTAGTCCGATAGCTCGCTGTCGCCCCAATTGGCGATGGTCGGCTTGACAAAGGCCTGATTGGCGTACGCCGCCGCCGTCTCGAACTTGGCGCCTTTTACGATAATCCCGTTATCGGTTTCTTTGACCACATGGAGGAGCATGTCGGGGTCCTGCTCCTGCGGACGTTTGGAGCGGTCCCCCTTGGGATCGGTGTTGGCCGAGACGTGGAAGGGGTCATGCAGAGCGGCAATCTCGACGTGGCGGCGGATGTTCTCCGAAAAGCGAGGATCGATCTCGTTGAGGACGTCCTGGCCGTCATAAAGCGACCACATCTCGCCGACCGTCTCATCGCCGACGCGGGTCACGACGCCGCCAATGTCGTCCATGACGGCATCGACGGCGCGCCGCTTGGCTTTCCAGTCGGCTTGCGTGTGCGGCAGTTGCGGGCCGACGGCGAAGCGCTCGCCGGTGACGGGATCGACGGTCGTCATCAGATCGCGCGTGGCCGGGTCGTGCGCCATGTCGTAGATGCGGGCGCGGATATCGACCACGGGTTTGAACATCGGGTGGGTCGGCACGTCCCCGACGCGCTCCCCGTTGAGCCAGATCTCGCGGCCATCACGGATCGATTCGCGGTATTCGTCTCCGGTCCTGATCATGCGCCTCTCCCAATGCAGTAGCCCCGGCGGACAAGGTTATCAGCGCGGCGGCAAGGGAAATCCGATTGTGCCATGACCTTCCGGTGCGACACCCGCACAAGACCGGAGGTGTGGAGAAGGGTAGTGTGGCACAGGTGAAGGGCGGAGCGCACGCGTTGTGTGTGCGGCTAACACCGGACCTGGATCTATCGAGTTCCCGGCGCTGAGGCGATGCGTTAGGCTACCGCGGCGCG
>CAYSXO010000150.1:0-10467 GCA_964434995.1 uncultured Sphaerobacteraceae bacterium | reverse complement strand
TCAGCCACGGCCGCCCGCGGTTCGGCGGCCTGCATATCGCTGATGGACTGGCTTAGTGGCGCGATGGTCGGATAGATCCGACGATAGATGCCGTCATAGATCGACCGGTATGACTCGACATCTTCAGCTCGAGGTGTGACTTGGTGACGGCCGTAGCGCATTCCACGTTGCGCGTCTTCCACATTCTGGTACACGCCGGCCCCCAGGCCACCCAGAATCGCCGCGCCAAGGGCGGTCGCCTCCTCCGCGTCGACGATCTCGTGCGGCAGATTTGTCAACGAGGACTTGATTTGCATCAGCAGTTCGTTGCGAGTGCCGCCGCCAATTGCCACCACCGAACTGGGCGCGACGATCTGTGGATACTCGAGCAGCGGCTCGAAGGTGCTCAAGCTCTCGAATGCCAATCCTTCCAGGACCGCGCGCGCCACCGCGTGGCTTTCGATATCCGTCGTGAGTCCAATCAAAGCACCACGCGAGCGCGGGTCGTCGTAGGGAGAATTTGCCAACCGGAGGTGCGGCAAAAACATCGCGCCGAGACTGCCAACCGGCACCCGCGCCGCTCCTTCGATCATGGCATCGTAGGCGAGGGGGTCGTCTACCGACCCAAGCAATCGTCGCAGCCAATCGACTGAGGCGCCAGACGTGTACTGACCGGCAAAGGCGTAGTAACCGCCGCCTATGACGTGCGCGCCCTGCGTATACCCTTGCCGGCCGACCTTCGGATCTGAAAGCGGCTCGGCGGTGGGCAGGAAGATCGCCTCGGCAGTGCCAAGGGAATTGAGCATCTGCCCCGGCCGGGTCACCCCTGCCGCCAGTGCGCCACAAACATGGTCGTGGCCACCGGAGGAAACGAGCGTGGAGACGGGAAGACCAGTCTCGAGAGCGGCCTCCCGGGTGACATGACCAAGCGGCGTTCCGCCTGGCGCCAGCGGCGCCAGCAAACCCGGGTCGACCTCGGCCTCTGCCAGCGTCACCTCATCCCAGCGCAGACCGGCCAGATCCATCATGAGCGTGCGCGAGGCCAGAGAAAAGTCGGTCGCGCCTACACCTGAGAGCCGGAAGGCAATGTAGTCGGCAATGAGCAGCCAATGCGCCGATCGCTGCCAGGCCTCGGGCTCGTTCTCCCGATGCCACAAGATCTTGTTCAGCGAAAAGATGGGTTGAAGAGACAGGCCTGTCCGCTCAAACAGGACATCCTGGCCGATCCTCTCCGCCAGCCATTCAGCCTGCGGCCGCGTGCGCGTGTCGTACCAGGCAATCGTGTCCGTCGTCGCTTTACCGGAAGCGTCGAGCAAGACCCCCGCTTCGGCGACCGAGGCCACGGCGACTGAAGCGATCTGACTGGGATTCTCGATTTGCTCCAGAACCCCCCGAACGGTGGCCACCACCGTTCCCCACAACTCTTCAGTAGTAGGCCCAACGGGGACGCGGCACATGCGTCGGGGTTGGGAGAGAGGCGACAGCGACCGCAACGCCATCCGTGCGATAGACGACCGATTTGATGCTGGTCGTCCCGACGTCGATTCCGAGAAGCAACGTCACGCTGCCGCTTACCCCTACTCCCTACCCCTTGACCGCGCCGAGCGAGAGGCCACGCACAATATAGCGTTGCGCCAGCAGCGCCGCGATGAGCGGAACGATCATTGCCCAGAGCGTTCTGGTACCCACGAATTGGTAGTCGACCCCTCGAGTCTGCTCCGCGCCGACGACAGCGACGGAAAGCGGTCGGTTCTGCACGGTGCTTGAAAAGGCAAACAAGAACTCGTTCCAGGAGAACGCCAGCGCCAGCATCCATGCCACTACCAGACCGGGCGCCACCAGGGGCAGGGAGATGCGGAAGAACATCTCCCAACGCGACGCTCCATCGACCTGGGCCGCCTCTTCCAGCTCGATGGGCACCTCTCGAAACATCTGCGTCAGAATGATGATGGGAAACGTCATGTTGAACGTGGCGTTGAGAATGATCAGCCCCCAGGTGGTGTCGAGCAGGCCAGCTTGTCTCATGAGCAGGAAGTAGGGGGTCACGAAGATGACCGGTGGCGCGATGCGCTGGGAGAGGAACCAGGTCGTCAGGCTCCCATTTTGCGGCCGGAAGAATCGGAAACGCGCGATCCCGTACGCGGCGAGCGTGCCCAGGACAAGAGATACGGTAGCAGCGCCGACGGCGAGCTGCGTGCTGATGAGCGTGGCCGACCGGATTTCCGGGAGCGCAAACATGTCGCGCCACGGCTTCAGTGTCGGCTGAAAGTGGACCCAGGGCAGCCAGAGATTTCCGTAGTTGTCGGTTGATGACTTGATCGACGATATCGCCGCCCAGTAGATCGGGAAGAGGGTCCAGATGACGACGATCGCCACGACTATGACGAAGAGTGCCGAACCCAGGAACTTCCGGAGGTCAAATGCCTGTCGTTGGGCCGTCATGCTGCAGCCTCCTGATCCTCGTAGATGTGCTTGATGCGGCCCCAGAGCAGGGAAACCAGAATCAGGACGATGAGGAGCAGCAAGAATGCCTGCGCCGCTGCTTCACCATAGAAGAACTGCTTTCTGGCCGTCAGATAGTTGAAATAGGAGTAGTACCTGGTTGCCTGTCCCGGTCCGCCGAGCGTCATGGCCACGACCAGATCGAAGACCTTGAAGGCATCGACGGTTCTGAGGAGAAGGATGAGCCAGAGGATCGGCGCCATCAGCGGAAGGGTGATAAAGCGCAAGGTCGACCACCAGCCCGCGCCGTCGACCTCAGACGCTTCCTGTACGTCTTGCGGCAACCCTTGCAACCCAGCCAGGGCGATAATGAAGACGAGTGGAGTCCACTCCCAGACATCGGTGATGATCGTGGTTATCCGCGCCCAGGTCGGGTCCGAAAGCCAGGGCGGAGGCACAATGCCGAACAATTCGAGGAACGAGTTCACCGGACCGCCGCCTTCGTAGAAGATCGTCCGCCCAAGGAAGCCAATGGCGACGGGTGTGGCAAAGATCGGCAGCGTAATGATCGTGCGCAAGATCCCTCTTGCCCGCATTTCGCGATTGAAGAGAAGGGCGAGCAAAAAGCCAAACACCATCTCGACGGCAACAGCACCAATCACGAATATGTACGTGACCGACAACGTAAACGAAACGTCCTTGTCGAGGATTGGAGCCAGCGGCAGAGGCTGCCCGAAGAGACCAGGCAGCGCCTTCGGATCACCCGAGATCGAGAGTAGGATCGCCGGCACCACGACGATCGGAATCCAGGGGCGAGCACTACGGAACGACTGGCGCAAATCTCCCCGGTCGGTGATCAACCCAGCAATGACGCTGATCGCCAGGACAACAACGGCCGCGACCACGCCGACCAGGATTGTGTGCTGAATCGCTGGCCCGCGCTGAACGGGATCAAAAAGTACATCATTGAAAAGCTTCCGATAGTTTCCCCAACCAACGTCTTTAACAATCTTTCCCGTGCGAAACGCATAGCGGCTGGTGGTAATCGCGTATGCCAGAGGGAAAACGGTCAGGGCCAGGATCCAGAGCGCGGCTGGGCCGACGAAAATCCACTTTTGCCAGGCGGGGCCGAGCACCGGCTTCATCCGGTTCCACCACAGCAGATTCAGCCAGGGGGCCACCAGCGTGAAGATGAACGCCGCCGCCAGACCGAACAGTCCCGGTCCCAGCCCGAGCGCTTTGGGATCGATCGCCGTCAGGTTCTGCGAAACGTAGAACGGCAGCACCAGGACCATCAGGCTGCCAAGCGAAATGGCAACCGTCTGGATAAACCGCTCTTCGATCGGGAACGCCACAACGGAGATGAGCGCGATAATCCCGGAAAGCCAGGCCAGGGTCATGACCCAGCCATTGCCTTCCTTCGTGATCGCGGCGGCGACCTCGCTCAAGGGAAGCGCGCCGCCATCGAGCGTGACGGCGGCAAGGGTGTTCGCCAGCACAACGCCAATGGCCATGGCGAGCACCATAGCCGCCCTCGGCGCCCAGGTTCTCACGGATCGTTCTGCCTGTTCAGGTCTTGCCGCGGTGAGCGCCCGGGAGAGCGCTGGCGCTTGGGCCGTATCGAGTTGCGACATCACGTCTCCGGTGGAGTTCCAGAATCCCTGTGGTGATCAGGTCGTCAATGTCGGATCGACGCGAAGGGAAACCCGCGGGGGAGCCGGGGCATCATTGACCCGGCTCCCGCGCCTGGTATGCGGTCTACTCGAGGCCGAGCGACACGCGGTAGGAGCTGAGCTGCAGATCGCGGTCGAGCCCATCCGTCACTTCGTTGAAGTCGGCGGCCACGTTTGCCAGTGCTTCCTCGGCCGTTGCCACCTGATCAGTGAAGAACTCGGACAATCGAATGTCGAGCGCCGACCAGTATCGCTCCGCGCCAGGAATGCGCAGGTACGGCAACTGGAGGGTATTGGAGAAGGTGTCGAGGTACGCCTTGGTGTACTCCTCGGCATCCTTCGCGTCCCAACCCTGCGCGATGTAGTCGTCGATGCTCCCAGTTCCGTATGGCTCCGGAATCTGGTACGAGCGCCCCGGATCGACGCCATCGGTTCCGCGCGCGGCATAGAAGCGCTGCTTTGGCTCCGTGGCCATCAACGCCAGGAAGTAGTAGACGAGATCGGGGTCCGCGGCGCCCTTCATCACCACGCCAGACCAGGAGCCGCCAGTCGTGTTGCCAACGATGTTTGGCGACTCGACCGTGAATTCCTCGCCGGAGATGGGATGCGTGTAGGCCATCGAGCCGGGGAGCTGAGCGCAGCCGAGTAGACCGACAGTCGGCTGACCCTGTTCAATTGCAAGCGGCGTTACATCTCCCCAGGAGTAGGTGAAGACGGCATTCCCCTTGAGGAAATAGTCCCACGCCTCGCCCAGCGCCCAGCTTGCCATCGCCTCCGGCCCAAGGCCAAAGAGCTCCTTGAGAATGTTGGCCGCCTTCACGTGACCCGCGCTCTCGACGACCGGGTCCATCGTGTCAGGGTCGAACCACCAGATGTTCGTGTTGTTCGGGCCGATCACGTACGGCGCAGAGAGCGATGCGTAGTGGTACATCCCCTGTCCGCCGACTTTGAGATGCAAGGAGACGCCGCTGATCGGGTCGCCAGTGATGCCGTTTGGCTTGCCATTGAAGTAGACCGCGATGTCGCGGAGCTGCTCCCATGTTTGAGGGGGCACCGGCATCGCGTAGCCGTATTCGGCCTCGAACGCCGACGCATGCTCCGGATCATTCAACAGATCGCGCCGATAGTAGAGCGCCTGCCCGTCGCAGTCGGACGGGACGACATACTGCCGGCCGCCATAGTACCGAAGCTGCCGCAGTGACTCCGGCTCCGTGCTGATGTCGTACGCCGGGAACTTGCCACTGGTATCGGCGTAGTACTCGTCAACTGGCACGACCAGGTCGCCTTCAACGAGCTCGCCAAGCCACTGCATGGCGATCATCGAGGCGTTATAGGCGTTGGTTCCGGACGTGGCATCGTCCATCAATTTGGTGAATGCGCCTTCGATCGGGTCGGCAACCACGGTCAGGGTTGCGCCTGTCGCCGCCTCGAACTCGCCGCGAACTTCGTCAAGCGGCACCTTGACCGACGCATCAATCACCTGAACGGTAATCGACTTGCCAGCCCAGAGGCAGCCATCACCTTCACATGGCTGCGCCACAACCGGCGGTTTGAGGCCCTCGGGATCGGGTGTGGCCATGTCGCCCTGCCGGGCAGCCGCACCCCGCAGGAACAGGTTGGTCGCGGTGGCGGACACGCCCAGGGCCGCCATGCCCCGCACAAACGCGCGTCGGTCAATGCGCCCCGAATAGAGCGCCTTCGCCAATTCGTGTACGCGTCGATCTGCCATCTGTTCGACTCCTTCTCGAACCATGCTGGCGACCTCGCCAGCACTCTCCGTGGCCGCTCGCCCGGCCATGTTCCCGGAGGACCGGAGCGCTGCTCCCATGTTTGCGCCCGCGTCTTCGCGGGATCTTGCCGTGCTCGACTGCCAAAGCCCGGCCAGCGATGCGCATTGTGACCCGGTTCTTGGCGCCGCGAGAATTGCGCGGAACGACTCGGGAAGAATGACCGTGCCGGTAGTCCGACGACTTCCGGGCATCCAAAAGCCGGGATGAAACTGTCAGCGCATCGGGGCGGATCATATGTTGCTCTCATCCGACCGTCAATACTCATCGCTGCACAAGTCCGGCCGGTCCGCATGTGATGATGCGCACTGTTAGAATGCACCCACGATGCCAGAGCAGACAGTTGCGCCAGAAACTGCCAGTGCGACACGCGAGCGAGCGGATATTGAGTTCGCCGTTGCCGCGCTTCATCCTGAGCGATTCGGTATGCGCCGCCACCGTGACGGGTGGCGAAAGCCTTTTCCGGGCATTGGTGACGTCGTCTTTGCTCCCCTTGGCTGGCAGCACGCACAATGCCCGTCGTATGACATTGTCGACGGTGAGCGTGATCCACTCGATGCCCTGGCGCTGGTCGTCCGGCTCCAGCAACGCGTCTGGGGCATGCCGCCGGAAGATGTCGTTCCGGTCAACATGCTCGCCATCCTGCCGGATACCGGCGGATCGGTGTTCGTTGCCTACCGCGAGGAGTCCGGATTCAACGCCGATGGCTGGTTGGGGTTCACCATTGCCGCGGGCGGCAGTTCCGGGACTCTCGTCTCACATATGCTTGGCGTTCGCGAGGAACAACGCGGCACCCGCGACCTCGGCTGGCACCTCAAGATCCTGCAGGCGTTTGAGGCGCTGCGAACCGGGCATCGCTCGGCCATCTGGACCTTTGACCCGATGCGCGGCGCGAACGCGCGGTTGAATATCGAGAAACTCGGGGCCACGGTCCGCCGGTTGACCCTCGACAAGTACGGAGCCCTGCGCAGCGATCTCTACGGAAATGTCCCGAGCGACCGGTTCGAAACACATTGGGATCTCGTTTCGGCGTCCACTCATGGCCGGCTCGAGGATGTCCGGACCGGGCGCTACTCCGGGCCAGATCCTGAGGCCGTGCGTTCACTGACGGAAGTGACCGCCGAGAATGCCGCGGACCTGGCAGACGAAATGCCGCTCGCGGTTCGCTATCGCATTCCGGCGGAGATTGATGACCTGATGCGAACCGATCCCAGCCGGGCGCACGCATGGCGCGCCGAGATGCGCGCCGCGCTGACGCCATTCATGACGATCAAGTCAGCGCGCAGCGCTGGCGCCGCCGCGGCGTCTCCGATTGATGTTGGCATTAACGTCCAGCCAGGAGCGTACGACGTGGTCTCCTTTGCCAGCACGGAATGCACCCCCAACGACCGCGAGAACTGGTATGTTCTGCGCCGTCGTGGCGGTCAACCCTGACCTGTTGGAGGTGCACGCTTCGTGTCCGCATCATTAACCCGCATTACCGTATACCGCGTTCCACTCCAATTGCGAGCGCCGTTCACGACCTCGTTCGGCACGTACGAAACACTCGACCGGCCCTTCGTCGTCATCGAGTCGAGCGACGGGCCGCGGGGCGTTGGCGAGGCGCCGACCCTCCTTGACCCCGCCTACAAGGCGGAAGTCGACACCCCGGCCGTTTTGACGTCGCTCGAATCGTTCATCCTGCCATGCATCCAGAAATGGCAGCGCGAAAAGGGCGCAATCGCCACGGTTGACGAACTTCGGCAGAGCTATGCCTGGATCAAAGGCGCCGTGTTCGCCAAGAGCGCGGTTGAAGCCGCGCTCTGGGACATCCTCGCGCAGCGCGCTGGCGAGCCGCTTTGGAAGCTCTGGGGCGGCGAACGGCGGACCGTTCCTGTCGGCGTCAGCATTGGTGGCAAAACGCTCGACCAGGTCATCGAGCTCGCCGAACGCGCGGTCGATCAGGGCTATGGGCGGTTGAAGGTCAAGATCTGGCCAGGGTTCGATGTTGACGTTGCGGCCGCGCTTCGCGCTCGCTTCCCGGACATTCTCCTGCAAGTCGACGCCAATTCCGCCTACTCCACGGAGAACTGGCGCAGGCTCCAGGCACTCGACGATCTCGATCTCCTCCTTATCGAGCAACCCCTCTATGATGATGACATCGTGCTGCACAGCGACATCTCGCGCGAATTGCGGACGCCGATCTGCCTCGATGAAAGCATCCACTCTTTGCGCGACACCGAGGCGGCGGTGGCCTTGTGGGACCGGAACGATGTGCTCGACCGGCTGATCGTGAACATCAAGCCGCCAAGAGTTTCCGGATTTGCCGAGGCCATTGAAATCGCCCGCTATTGCCGTTCCCGCGGGGTCCGCACCTGGATCGGCGGCATGCTCGACTCGGCCTGGGGCAAGGCCATGAACCTCAATTTCAACGGACTGCCCGAGATCGACCTTCCCGGCGACCACTTCTCTCCGGGGGGCGCGTACTTCGTTGACGATCTCACAACCGAGCCGCTTGCCGCGGTCAACGGCGCATTCGCCCTGGGGGGCGGGATATCGGCGGGCGTCTCATTCGACTGGGCAACGTTCGACCGCCTTGCGTGTGAAGTTTGCCAGGCGGACCTATCCTGATTGCGCCGTTGCCGCGAGCCCGCGAGCCGGGCGATCATTCTCGGAGGCTCGAATGGACCGTGGCACGCGGTTGATCGTGCGCTTCGAGCTACAGGAGCAACACGCCATGAGCACCACGCGTTGGGATCCCTGGGGTGACATCGTCAGCCTTCGCGAGGCCATGAATAATTTGCTCGAGGAGAGCTTCGTTCGCCCTCGTCCGGGCACGCCGGGTCCAGGCATGGCCTCCAGCCTCGCCCTCGACGTCAAGGAGACCCCGGAGAGCTTTGTCATCATCGCATCGGTGCCGGGGGTCCCGTCGGCTGCTATCGACATTTCGGTTCTTGGCGATACGCTGCGCATACGAGGCCATCGCAAGGAAGAAACGGAAGAATCCGGCGATGGCTCGCGATGGCTCTTGAGAGAACGCCGGTTTGGCGCCTTCGAGCGGACAGTTTCACTGCCGAGCATGGTCAATGCGGAAAAGGCAGAGGCCGACTTTCAGGATGGCGTCCTGACCATCACCCTTCCGAAGGCCGATATTGCTCGCCCAAAGAGCATTCCCGTCAGAGGCTCCTCCACGGAGGGTGAGCTATCCGCGGGCGAGCCGCCTCGAGACGTGGAAGTTCACACGGCAAGCGAAGCCGGGAAAAACAACGAGTAGCGGCAAGACCCGTCCAGACTACTCGATTGCTGGTCTGTCTACGCGGACATCGGGCTGCTCGACACGTGCGCCGAGCAGGACAGAGGCCGAAGCCACGCGCCGTCCTGCCATGAACACCGCCTCGGCGCCAAGTTCGCTATAGAGTTCCGCGACAAACGACGTTCGGCCAGGCGCCGTAACGACGATCAGGAGGGCATCTCCAGCGGGGGCGGCATCGCCATGTATGGCCAATCCGGCGCGGTCGAGTTGGCGCGCGGTGTGGTCCCGCGCGCCATCGAATACCCGGCAATTTGGGCCGAATCCGGCGCGATGCGTCGCGGCCAGCGCCATGCTCAGGCGTTCCCGTTGAAACGCACCGATCACATGATCGATTTGCAAGCGCCCCAAATCGTGCATTGGCGGGTTCGGTCCTCAATTTCAGCGACCCGGGTCGCGAGTGGATGCTCCGGGAAGTTGGACGACATCAAGCAATACACGACGCATCGCGGGGCGATGGCTACATGTCTGGAACGCGCTTCTTGATTGCTCCCGGCAGGAGTTTCTTGACGTCGAAGCGATGATCTTGCCGCTCGGACTCGGTGGACGAGCGATCGCCCTGATTCCGTGTGTCAACCTCTTGCGCGTCAATCTGATCCGATACGCTGCGGGCGATGCGCACACTACGCACGGTCGATTCCCCGCCGCGTCTGGTGATGTAGTAACGAGTGGGCTGCTGCATAAACGTGCCGCCTTTCTCAGGAGCCCACGGGAGGCCCACTGATCGCCCCCGGATTCACCAGGGGCGGCGGCCGTCCGTGCAACGGACGGGTTCGCTGGTCCGGCTAGTCCTGGAGGAACTCGATTGATACGAAGCAGGGACTGCCAGCGTCCAACGAAACTCCCTTCACGGGATCGAATGCGCTCTGGTCGGCAAGCGGCTCGAAGCGGCTATGCCAGGCGCACGCCAATGGGCACGGCGGGGCCGTTTCCCGGCGTTAACTGTACGACGTTCCTGTCGGCGCGTCAAACAATCGCTGCCGAATCCATCGGTCACATTGCCAAAAAGTCATCGGCTCGACCGTTTATTGGGCACGGCTGCATGCTATACTCCACCCGTTTCCCGCGACGTCCGTCAATCTCGACGTCGAAGCCGGCGCGGGTCGCGGTGACATTGCGCACGCGGCCACTTCGCTCCGGCAATTGGGGACTGTCCGCGCATAAGAGGAGCACGCTGTTGTTCCGACCCCTATCCAGACTCTTCGGGATTTTCAGCAGAGATCTCGGGATCGATCTCGGCACCGCCAACACGCTGGTGTACGTGCGGGGGAAGGGGATTGTCATCTCCGAGCCGAGC
>CAYSXO010000149.1:824-10529 GCA_964434995.1 uncultured Sphaerobacteraceae bacterium | reverse complement strand
CCGCGAACGTCCTTGACACGGCAATTGGGCTTTCCTAGAATCGAGAGATGTGCAAGATTTGCACAGAATAGCAAGGTTTACAGAGGTTTGCCCGACGTGGGAAGACGAATGGCATTGGCGTTCGTTCTCGTACGAATTGTGCCGCATTCGTCCGAATCGCCGCGTGTTGTTCGGATCACGAAGGGATGATGCCTTCAGACCCCGGCGGCGTCCACACCATTCGATTTGGTACTCGCGGCAGCAAACTAGCGCTGGCGCAGACGAGATCCATTGTCGACCTGTTTGGCAAGCGCTATCCGGAATACACTCCCGAAATCGTTGTCGTTCAGACGGAAGGCGATCTCGACAAGGCCACCCCTCTCACCGAGATTGGTGGCCGGGGTGTCTTCACCAATGCCATCGAGCGCGCAATTCTGATGGGCGACGTGGACGTGGCGGTCCACTCAGCGAAGGACTTGCCGACATCCCTCGCGCATGAAGCGCCTATTGTCGCCTTCCCGGCGCGTGACGACCCTCGTGATGTCCTCGTTTCTCGACACCATGCCCCGCTCGACAAGCTGCCGCTGAGTCCGATCGTCGGAACGTCTTCTCGGCGGCGGGCGGCCCAGATTCTTCATCTGCGGCCTGATGCTCGCGTCGTGAGCATTCGGGGCAACATCGACACGCGTCTGCGCAAGGCCGATGGGTCAGAGTTTGACGCCGTTGTGCTGGCCGCGGCGGGCCTGAATCGCATGGGCTGGAGCGAGCGGGCGACCGAGATCTTTCCTGCCGACCGATTGGTGCCGTCGCCAGGCCAAGGCGCACTTGCCGTTCAGGCTCGGCTGGGCGCCGAGGCGGCAGCGCTGCTCGCCGCGCTCGATGATCCGCGAGTCTCGGGACCAGTCAGGATCGAGCGCGCGTTCCTGGCGGCATTGGGCGCGGGCTGCACGACGCCGATCGGCGCATTTGCCCGCGAGGAAGGCGGCCGTATCAGGTTGGTCGCGATGCTGGCGTCAGAATCGGACCAGAGGATTGCCTTCGCCGATGAGTTCCTCGATTTGGGCGTCGAAGCGGATCATGCCGCTGAAATCGCACTCCGCATGAAGGCAGATATCGGCTCCCCCATCGCCTTGAAGGCCTGGGCCGGCTGGCAGGACGGCCGGCAGGACCTCGCTGGCGTCCGGGTGGTTGTCACGCGGCCACGCGACCAGGCCGGTCAACTCCTTGCCACTCTCGCCGATCGAGGAGCGCACCCGCTGTCGTTGCCGACGATTCGCATCGAACCGATTGACGACTCATTGGCGCTTGATCGAGCCATTCACGACGCTGCCCAGGGCGATTTTGCCTGGATAGCGTTCACGAGCGTCAATGCGGTCAGTGCCGTTCGCACCCGATGCGAGACGCTGGGCATCGACCTGTCGCGGTGCGCCGGCCTGAAGGCGGCAGTCGTGGGCGAGGCAACGGCCAGGGTCGCGAGGAACGCCGGATTCAGGATCGCGCTGGCGGCGTCGAACCCCACTGGAGAGGCTTTGGCTTCAGACCTTGCGTCCGTGGTGCGGTCGAGCGAGCGGGTGCTGTACCCTCATTCGACTCTCGCGCGTGATGTATTGCCGCAACGACTGCGAGAGGCGGGAGTCGACATCGTGGCGCTTGCTGCATACCACTCCGTGCCCGAGCCTGACGTCGATCCCGCGGTCCTTGAACAGCTGAAGTCCGAAGCGATTGACGCGCTGACGTTTTCCTCGCCTTCGAGCGTGCAGAACTTGATGGCGCTGATTGCGGATTGCCCCGGCCTTCCTGAGCGAGTGCCGGCGATTTGCGCGGGCCCAGTTACTGCCAGGGCCGCCACCGATGCGGGATTTCGCATTGCCATTGCCAGTGCCGACCCAGGTCCGTCCGCGATGGCGGATGCGCTCGCGGCGTACCTGTGCGGTCGAAGCATAGCTCCGGAGTTACAGGTCAGTTTCAACGGTCAAAACCGTTGACGTGGGTGAAAGGTGGCTGCCAGACATGCGATATGAGGTAGTGGGACGTGAGCCGCGGACCGCGCCGATAAGTGGAATTCGCCGCACCCGGCGGTTGCGGCGAAGTGAGGCAATCCGCGGGTTGGTCCGCGAAACGGTGGTTTCGCCTGCCGACTTCATCCAGCCGCTGTTCATCACGCATGGGCATGGCATCCGGCGCGAGATTTCCTCGATGCCCGAGCAGTTCCAGCTATCCGTTGATGAATTGCCGCGAGAGCTCGATGAGTTGATTGAACTGGGTATCGGCTCGGTCCTCCTCTTCGGCATTCCCGAGGAGAAGGATCGCGAAGCGAGTGGCGCATTCGATCCCAACGGAGTCGTGCAGCGCGCAATGCGCGCAATCAAGCGAACGCATCCTGACATGCTCGTCATCGGCGATGTCTGCGCCTGCGAGTACACCGATCACGGGCACTGCGGGATTCTCGATGGTTGCGATGTTGACAATGACAAGAGCGTCGACCTCCTGGCAAGAATCGCGGTCAGCCAGGCGGATGCCGGCGCGGACATCGTCGCGCCGTCGGACATGATGGATGGCCGTGTGCTGGCGATCCGGAAGGCGCTGGACGAGGCAGGGCATGTCAACCTGCCGATCATGTCGTACGCGGTCAAATATGCCTCGGCGTTCTATGGACCCTTCCGCGAGGCGGCGGCGAGCATGCCGGCGTTTGGCGATCGGCGTTCACATCAGATGGACCCGGCCAACGTGCGCGAGGCCATGACGGAGATCGCCATCGACCTCGATGAAGGCGCGGACATGGTCATCATCAAGCCAGCCCTGGCGTACCTCGACGTAATTCGCCAGGCTCGGGATCGGTTCGATGTACCCCTGGTGGCGTACAACGTTTCGGGCGAGTACGCGATGGTCAAGGCCGCGGCCCAGCTCGGTTGGATCGACGAGCGGCGCGTGACCATGGAGACATTGACGGCATTCAAGCGCGCTGGCGCTGGCCGCATCATCACCTATCACGCGCGAGAGGCGTCGCGCTGGATGCGCGAAGGCGCTCTGGCCGCTCGAAAGACCGTCGACGTCTTCAGCGAGTGGGGTGTCTAGAATCGTTACCCAGGCAGCGCAGAATTGAGGGGTTCTCGTGTCCGAAAGCATCGCAAGCAGTTTTCAAACACGACCGGGTGAACGCCAGTTCGTCAAGTTCACCTTCTTCAAGGTGGCGCCGGAGTGGCGCCGGCTCGAGCCGCGCGAGCGGGAGCGGCAGTTGGCCGAATTCGCCGACGTTGTCGAGTCATGGACGGGCAAGAGCCTGATCCGCGGTTATTCGACCATCGGCACTCGCGGTGACGCGGATTTCATGATCTGGCAGGTGAGCTACGACCTCGAAGACGTGCAGCGCATGGCCGGTGAGATGCTGGGGACCGACCTCGGCGGCTACCTGACGATTCCGTATTCATACCTCTCGATGACGAAACACTCGGCCTACGTTGAGAAGTACGCGGGGCCGGGGCAAGACCGCGCGACTCGAATTTCTCTGGCGCCGGGCGCTCACAAGTATCTCTTCGTCTACCCGTTGACAAAATTGCGCGAGTGGTATGGGCTATCACCGGAAGAGCGCCAGCAGATCATGAACGATCATATCGCTGTCGGAGCGACATATTCCACCGTCAAGATCAACACGACCTATTCCTTTGGGCTGGACGATCAGGAGTTTGTTCTGGCTTTTGAAACGGATGTGCCCGCGGACTTTCTCGATCTGGTTCAGGAGTTGCGTAGCTCCGTCTCGAGTGCCTACACGCTCTCCGACATACCCATTTTTACCTGCGTGGCCATGCCGGCGCGGGAGATGCTGCAAACCCTGGCGATCAGCCGGGACGTGGTGCTCGCCTGAACGATGAGCTATCTGGAGACTGAATCGCGGCGGCTGGCGAGCAGCCCCATCATGACCGGGCGGCAGCGATTTCTCGCTGCCGCCCGCCGCATCCCGGTCGATGTCACGCCGGTCTGGTTCATGCGCCAGGCGGGGCGGTCATTGCCCGAGTATCGCGCGCTGCGACAGCGATACGATTTCATGACGTTGGCGACGACTCCCGAACTGGCGGCCGAAGCAACGCTGATGCCGGTTGACCGGCTAGGCGTCGATGCGGCGGTCCTCTTCGCCGACATCATGCTGCCCCTTGCCAGTCTAGGAGTCGATTTCGAGATTCAGCCTGGGGTTGGTCCGGTCATCAAGCACCCCATCCGCACGGCCGCGGATGTCGATCGACTCTGGACACTGACTGCCGAGGAGGCGACGCCGTACGTCATGTCGGCGATTCACCTGGTAACAGCGGCGCTTGGCGACCGTGCCGCTGTCCTCGGGTTCGCGGGAGCGCCGTTTACGCTGGCCTGCTATCTGATTGAAGGCCGCCCATCCCGCGAGTACCCGATTGCCAAGGCCTTGATGTACGGGGATCAAGTCACGTGGCATCGCCTGATGGAACGACTCAGTACCGTCACCATTGACTACCTTGCACGCCAGATTACGGCCGGCGCCGACGCGGTGCAACTCTTCGATTCCTGGCTCGGCCTCCTCAATGCGGAGAGCTACCAGGCCAGTGTCCTCCCCTACACGCGCCGGATCTTCACCGAAATCTCTCCGCTGGCGCCCACGATCCATTTCAGCACCGGAACATCCCACATCCTGCCGCTCATTGCGGCAAGCGGGTGTAACGCCGTCAGTGTCGACTGGCGTCTACCGCTTGATATCGCATGGACGATGTTGCCAGAGGACGTCGGCATTCAGGGAAACCTTGATCCATCGATGCTCCTGGCGCCGTTGTCGCAAATCGAGCGAGAAACGGCCGCGATCCTTCGTCGAGCTGATGGGCGGCCTGGCCATATTTTCAATCTGGGGCATGGCATTCATCCGGCCACCAACCCGGACAATCTCGCGAGTGTTGTGCGCCTGGTCCACAACGAAGCGTAAATGCATGGGCCCCCTCCGCTCCACTGGCCCGCGCCTCGCGGGGTATCATCTCTAACGCGATGCTCGACCGCCAATGTATGGTTGGAGAACGACTGGCCAATTCATGGTTCTGCCCCTCTTGTATGGCCTGAGCGCCAAGGACTATCTGGAACCGCGAGGCTTCCTCCTGCTGAAGTGCCAGAAGTGTCACTTCTCGGGGCCGTTTGCCGTCTACGAATCCAAACGAAAGGTGACTGTCTACTCGATTCCGACTTTATCGTTTCGCGACCAGACGGTTATCGAGTGCCGCTCCTGCACGCAGCGGTTCGCCGTGCCGCCAGATATGCGGCAGGCAATTCTGGACCAGGTGCTGAGCGAAGAGGAGATGGTCGCCAGATTGCGAGCCAGCGGCGGCATGCCGCGGATTGGCGAGAACGGGCACGACACCGGCACGAAGACGCTCTATCAGGCCTTGCAGGTCGACCCCTCCGCCGATCCCGAAGTCATCGAGGCCGCGTTTCGGCGCCTGGCCATGAAGTATCATCCCGACACGTCGACCGATCCGGAGGCGTCTACTCGCATGCGCGAGATCCTTGAGGCTCGTGAGTGCCTGAGCGATCCAGACCGGCGCCTCGTCTATGACCGTTCGATCGGCATCATCCGGCGTCCACCGACCGTCGGGCTGCGGCCCGAAGACATTTAGCGGTTCAGGCTGATCCGTTTCCTGAGAGCGTCATCGATCGTCTTGGACATGCTTACCGATGGATCCTGGTCGCCCGGCCGATAGCCGCAATCGTGGATTGATCGCCCACCGCGAGCTCTGATTGCGCCTCCGTATCCTCAGAAGCTGCCTCATGCATTCACTCCCCAAACAGGCTTGCGGGTAGGGCGGCTGGACCGGAGCATCCTTCGGCGGCAATACAGGCGAGCTGTTCCTCCATCAGTCCAGCAACGGCGCGGGCAGAAATCCCGGAGTCGCTCACGATTTCGATCGTGGCGACGATCGCGCCGGTTCTCGTGGCGATTCGGTACCCAGAGCCGGCAACATCACCGTCGCCTATGGGCTTGCTCGTCGCGAAGGCGAAGGTGGCGTCTCCAAGCGCTGGGCTATCGGTGATCTCGCTATAGGCAGTGTCACCGGACGCGATCTGGTCGCGGATGTCGTCCCGCTGACGCGCGAGCCAGGTTTCAGCCTCGGCTTCTCCCGGAAAGAGCACAAGAAGGCTGCTGAATGCGACCGTGGCTGTGCTTTCCTTCTCATCGCCCTCGCGCATCCGCTCGGCCTCCGGCGTCGCGGCAAACTGTGAAGCGTCGCCGCTCTCTATCGTGATGACCGAGATCGGAGACCCGGGCACGTCACCTTGCTGAACTGCTTCTGCTTCGTCAGGCGAGCGATCACGGGCTCGCCCCCCCCGCGTAAACCTGCCGCTGGTGGACGACGAAAATACGTCTGTTGCCCCACTCAGGTCTTCGGTCCGGGAAGCGATCGAGTTCGCATCTTCTCCGTAGCACGGTGTGAATTCGCCTCCGCGCAGGTCATAGAGGTCTTGCTGGGCAACATTGTCTGGCTCGGTTGGGCTTTCAATCTGGAGGATCATGCTGCCAAGTGGTGCGACCTGACGGTCTGCCACGACAACGCCCCGCGCGGCGACGTCCAGCGCGATCTGTTCAAGCAACGCGCGGTCCGGCTCCGCGTTTTCCAGATCCGCGTAGATAATCATGCCAAGCATGGATCCAACACGATAGACGAGCCGAGCAGCCTGGAACTCCGTGCCCGTGTCGGGGGTGCTTCCACTGAAGAGCGTAAGGACCGACTCGTCACCAACCTGCGCGAAGTCTTCGCCCGCATCGCTGCCCACGACCGTGGTGAAGGCTGATCTTGCATCGGCGCCAGACACATACTCGACGATGAACGACGAGATCTGGACGCTGAACGAGCGGGGGTCGCCTGATCCTGGCGCCGCCAGCCTGCTCTCGTAGCGCTGCAGCCACCCGGCTTCTGCCAATTGCCTCCTGAGCGTTCGGACGTCGGACTCATCGGATTCACCGCCCGCGGCCGAGGTGCGCGCTGCCTCTTCATCGAGCGTGAAGAAGCGGCCGTCGAGAAAGCCAATCCCTGGAATCACCTGGCTGAAGTCGGCTGGATAGGGAACCACGCGCGCGATATCGAGCAAGCGGCCAGGCTCGCGGTCTGTGGTCGGCGCCCCGGATACGATGAACGTTCCAATGAGGTCGTCGTTGATGTAGAGCGAGTACACACCATCGGCGAGCGCCCGCGGGACGGGCGCGCGAAAACGGCCATTCGCATTCACGCCCGCTGGAAATCGGATGATATTGCCGTCGGCAACCGCCAGCTCGATCGCTGGGACAAGCTGTTCGACCGCGCCGGTTATCCGCGGAGTCGCGCTGTCGGTGGTAGGAACAGAGACAGCGTCGATCGGCTGACTATCAACTTCAACACTGACTATGCCAGCTGGGAGGCCCGAACTGTATTGGGCCTGTGCCGTGGACGAGAGCGCGATGACCATTGCCAACAGGACAAAGAGACGCGAGGTCCACTGTCGCCGCACCTCCACGCCTCCCGCTCACGACGATTGATGAGCCTACCCGGCATTTTACTGCACACGGCCTCTGGGAACGTCTGCACGAGGCAGCGCTTTGAGATGCGCTATGGCTCGAAGCGGAAAACGACGTAGCGATCGTCGTCATGAATTGCACTGAGTGGAATCGTCACATCTTCGGTCCATCGCTCCCAACCAATCCAGTCCCATTTACGCACGACCAGATAGCGAACGCCCATCGCTGATGCGCGAGCGCGAAGCTCCTCGGGGGCAAGCGTGCTATCAAATAGGGAACGTGCCTGGTTGGCTCGTGTTCGCTCATCTGTATAGGCGAGCCACTTGTCGTCTGAGCCAACGTAGACTGGCGCGTCCTGCAGCGCTTCGATCCACCAGCCAATTGGCCAGCCTCTACGATCCGCGCGAACAGCGACCGCCCCAGCCTGGGCATCGGCTTCTATCGCGCCTACCGCGGCAAGCATCGAGGCGTCAGCCAATCGATAGAACGACGCGAAGGCGCTCGCTGCCTGCTGCGCCGGCACGAGGAGCATCGCCGCGAGAACCGTGATGCCGAAAACGAGCGATGACCGCAAGCTCTTCTTTCGGCGCTCAGTAGTGCTCGCCGCGAACCCGATGCCAAAGCCTGCACCGATGAGCACCGGGGGCAAAAGGCGAGCCTGTCCCGTGACGGTCGCCAGAAGTGCTGCAGGAGCGAAAAGGGACGCCGCGAGGAGCCAGAACGGCTCGCTTCTCGCCCTGGAAGTGACGGCAAGCCCAGAAATGCCCGCCACGACGACAGCGAGCCAGAGAAGAGGCGCTTCCCGAGTTGCATAGGTCCACGCATCCGCGATCGACTGGGACGTAGCGTCGAGCGGCGCGGTATACCCGGCGGCAAGCATTCGATTTCCGATCACCGAACCGATTGCGCATGACGGCAGGAGCACCCCGATGAGACGTGGCCAACGCTCGCGTCTCATTCCAGGAGGGAGAATTGTGCTTGAAAGCGCGAATGCGACGATGCCACTGCTCAGGAAAAGCGGGAAGTAGATGTGGTGTGACAGGGCCGACAATGACGCGCCTATGGCCACAACGACAAGCAACGCTTCGTTGCCGGAAGACAGATACGTGCAGAGAGCCCAGAGCGCGACGATGTTTGCGGCAAGGGCAACATGCTGCGGATATCCTCCGTACATCACGGGCTCTGCCAGTGCGCTAGCCGGGATGAGCACGGCGGCGATGAGAAGCGCCCAGCAAGGACCCAGCCCCGCGCGAGCGACGCCCCAAACCGCCAGGCTGAGTGTGAGGAAGGCTGCAACTGCAAGCGCGCGTGTTGCAGCCAACGGGTTGTCCGTGAGCGCATTGGCAACGGCCGCAAACGCTGGAACGAGCGGCGGATAGTACCCTTCAGAGGCACGACCCGAGCCTCGAAACCCTCGTCCCAGCGCGATCCATTGCGCGCCGTCAAGGCCAGGCGGGAATGGTCCGATCACGGTCCAGTAACGAACCGCGAGCAGGGCAATGCCGGCAGTTGCCAGAGCATCGCACGGGGTCACTTTCCGTCCTGGCTTCATCGCGAGCGCTATGCTGGCTCGCCAGTGACGCTTCCAGAGACGGTCACCGGCGTCACGAGCGCATCGCTCAGTCGGCGCTCTCCGTCGTGCATGGCAAAGAGCTCGATCTGGAGGCGGTATTGAGCAGGAGCCACGGTCACGGGAATGGCTAGCTCTGGTTCAGAGCAGTCCATCGTGCCGCTGGCGGCGATTTCGTCCTCTGCCATCAACGTCCATGCGGCTTCACACAGATCACGGACTGATGTCCCAGTAACAACCAGATCGAGCGGGGACGATGCGCCCACCTTCAGATGGGGCGCGCGCGAGAGACGTCCCCGGATCGGACCCGCCCAACGCAACGTTCCATCGTCTCCAATGACAATGGGCGCTACCCCAATGTCGCCGCCGGTCGCGTGCTCCCAACCGCTCTCTCCCTGACGGTGAACCCACACGGTTAGCTCGTAAACGCCTGGCTCGACAGATTCGCCGGGAGCTTCGGACCATTCAAACCTGGCCGGTGTACTTCGTTTCGCGAGCCGTTGACGCACGGGTGACTGGAAGACGGCCTCTCGCCACGGCTCGGGTGAACTCGGCGGGGCGAGGATGAACCAGGCACGGATGGCTTCGTCTTCGCGCGGCGTGACGGCGATCTCGACGTTGACCTCATTGCCAACAAACGTTACCGAGGGAGGGCCGAGCT
>CAYSXO010000149.1:0-763 GCA_964434995.1 uncultured Sphaerobacteraceae bacterium | reverse complement strand
GATCGTTGATGGGATAGCCCGACCATTCCGTGCATTCGGCCCAACGAAGTGGGTCATCACCCGACCGCGTTCTCACCTCCGCCTCCGGATCGACGACGTCGAGATCGACGCGGCAGTCGATCTCGACATCACCAACGAGCCGGAGCCGGACCACATAATGTCCGGGATCAGTTGGGCGCCAATCAACGGAAGGAGCCGGGCGAGGGAGATGCGAGCGGGTTGCGAAGGGACGCGAGGTGAGGCATTCGCGGGCGTCACAAAGCAATTGAGGCTCATCGAGAACCACGGGTAGCGGAACGCGCGAGTGTTCCCGCCACAGCTGCCTGCCCTCGCTGTCGTACCAGATCGTTTCGAGGCTCGCCGGCCTGGTCAACGCGAGGACGCCTGGTTCTCCGTCCGGGCTTTCAACGCCGACCCACGGCGCCCAAGCTTCGTTCGGTGTCAGGAGTGTTGGCGCAAAGAGCTTGACAGTAGGCGCCTGGACAGCGGGCAAGACCGGATTGAGCGAGTAGATCGCCGCTTTGCCATGGGCGCCTTCTGGCTTCAGGATTCCTTGCTCGGTGAGCGCCTCGAGTTGTTGGTCCACTGCTGGCCAATCCTCTTCGCGGTACTGGCTCATGTTGAAGACAACATATTTGACCCCTAGCTGGGTGAGCAGGCGAGCCGTTTCTTCGTCGAGGTGGCTAATCCGAGTTGTCGTTGAGCCATCGGGCCGCGGAATTTCTCCAACAAAGCGTTCGATGAAGTCGCTGTACGCGCGTGG
>CAYSXO010000148.1:10227-10538 GCA_964434995.1 uncultured Sphaerobacteraceae bacterium | reverse complement strand
TCTCTCATGGTCAACACCGCCGCTAGCGTCGCGGTCGATGCTGAATCCTGAATGACGCCGCTGAAGCCTTCTGGCAGTCCGACGGCCTGGCGCAACCAGTCGATCATGCACGTTTCGAGCTCAGTTGCGGCGGGTGATGTCTGCCAGAGCATGCACTGTAGCGCCATCGCTGAGACGAGATACTCCGCCACCACCGACACCGGCGCCGCATTCGCCGGGAAATAGGCAAAGAAGCGGGGGTGCTGCCAGTGCGTCAGTCCTGGCAGAATCGTCTCTTCAAAATCCGCGAAGATTGCCTCCATTGGTTCGGC
>CAYSXO010000148.1:0-10217 GCA_964434995.1 uncultured Sphaerobacteraceae bacterium | reverse complement strand
GCGCCCGTACTGGCCGTTCCCGGAGCGTGTCACGGTACGCAACGCCCCACTCGGCGGCCTTCACGGACCAGTGCCTGAACTCATCCTCGTCCAATGCCTTCACCTTCGACTCACGGTGCGCGATTTCTGCTTCACCGATGGTTCCAACGATCGCGGCGGGTGGAAAGGCTCACGTGGTGTGCGTGAGGAGCCCATTGGAGCCGACCTATCCCCCACGGGCAGGGGAGCAATTTTCCACGACGAGGACGATCTTTCCCCGGGCATGCCGCTGCCTGGTTTTCTCCAGTGCCTCGGGGGCCCGGTCAAATGGATAGGCCTGATCTATCACGACCCGCACGCGGCCAGTTGCCACATCTGCAGCCAACCGCGCCAGCGCTGCACGTGTTTCTGGATGATGCGCCACCTGTTGAATCGTAATGTGTCGTTCGGCCGCGACCTGATCGCCCGAGATGGTGACGATCTTGCCACCGTCCCGCACCACCTGGAGGCTGGTGGTTGCGGTCCCGGGCTGAATCGCGAGCGCCGCGTCGACGCCGTCAGGAGACCAGTCCAGAACCTGGGCCGCCCAGTCAGGGTCGCGATAGTCAACCGCCACCTCGGCTCCGAGCGCCCGCAAATACTCACGGTTCATTGATGACGCGGAGGCCGCTACGCGAAACTCGCGCAACGTTGCCAGTTGGACGGCCAGGCTGCCAATAGAACCAGATGCCCCGGCCATGAACACCGTATCGCCTCGGCTCCGGTCGAGAGCCAGCAGCCCTTCCAGCGCGGCTGTTCCGGAAATGGGAAGTGCCGCTGCCTCGATGAAGTCAAGGTCATCTGGCATGGCCGTCAAGGTGTCGCCGGAAACAGCGGCGAACTCGGCCCATGTCCCTCCCTTCCGCTGGGGCATTCCGGAGAACATCACGCGGTCGCCGACCGCGACGTCTGTCACGGCCGTGCCGACCTCCGCGATGACGCCGGCGCCTTCCAGTCCGATGGCGTACGGAAAGTGCGGATTGGAAGGAAACGCCCATCCATCGTGAATGCCGACCCCGACCGCCCGCATACGGACGAGCACTTCGTCGTCGGTGATCTCAGGGACAGGTTTCTCCATCATGGTGAACTTCGCGCGGTCATCCGGGCGGCGCATGCCAAAAGCCTTCACAAATCCTCCGTGGATCGTCTAGGTTGCCACGGCATGGTCATCCTCCGGGCCGGCATGGTCAGCGATGCCAGGGCAAACGCTTTTACCCGAAGAGCCCGAGTTGCTCTGCAGCCTCCTGCTGACGCGCGGCGGCCAGATTCGTGCGCACGGAAATAGCCGGGAAGAAGGCATCGAATTCGCCCTGGCTCGCAAAGAGCGGGCGGAACCGCTCTGCAACTTCACGCAGCCTCTTCAGCAGATAGCCCGTGTTCTCATCGTGATCCCACTCGGCGATCATCCCCAATTCACCGTCCTGCCGTTCGTAGAATTCCAGCCGGTTCCCCGCCCGCTTCTGAGAAGGATCGGGCAAGCGCTCGATGAGGCGCTGCAGCCGGGGGAATTTCGCCAATGTCTCTTCGTTGATCATGCCCCGCTGCACAATCTCTTCTGCGGTCACTTCACGCTGCCGAATGCGCTCGGCAAGATTGAAATAATCGTTGCGGACGGCGCCCCGATCATCGATGAGAAACTGGCGCGCGGCCTCGGTGAGAAAATGGCGAAAGCACGGCTCCATCCGCCGGCTGCGCAGCGCGCTCCCCTTTGTTGTCATGCTGCCATCGCGATCGAGGAGTGCATAGGTCTTTAGCCGCAGCGAGAGCATCCCGGCGTAGCGGCCATCGTGGCTCAGGCGAATGCCCGGTGGCAGATCCGCGGCGACGGCCTCGATGAAGGCCTCCTCCTCTGCCAGGCTTCGCACGCCATCCGGCGGGACAAAGTAGACGCCGTCGGTATCGACCTCGATTGGCGTGGCGCCATGCTCCTCCAGGCTGGAGACGATCTGCTTAACGATTCGTTGACCCTCCAGGGTCACCTGCTCGGCCGCGTCATAATCGTTGAATAGCCCACCGCCATACCCGAGATAGCCGTAGAAGGAGTTGATCAGCACCTTGAACGAGCCCTGAATCCCCTCCCACATCGCGCGCTCAGCATCCTCGCCCGCGCGGCGGCTCTCTCGCTTGGCCTCCAGCCGGCGATGCGTCAGTTCGGCGAGCATGGGCAGATAGGCCCCGAGCGTGTCGCGGCTCGACGTTATGCCCGCCGAAAGCATGATCGAGGGGTAGAGACTCTCCACGTCGCACTTCACGACCGGCCAGAATGGCCCGGTGGCGAGCAGCTCGGCGTGCCCACCCGCGTAGCCGCGTGACGGCAGCGCGGTCGGCACGCTATGCCCTCTGGCCAGATAGGCGCGCAGCATCAGGTCATTCAACTTTTCGCCCGGGCCGCCGGTGGCGACCGCCTGAAAGGATCGTGGCAGGAGCTGAGTTTGATAGAACTCGGTCGGCGTGGCCAGATCGGAGAGAACCGCCACATCCCGTACGTCGTCGAGCGCATAGCGCAAGAGGCGCTCGCGATCCGTTCGCCACACGTCTCGAATCTGCTCGCCGGGGACGAATTCCCGGTTTGACCGCGTCAGACCGAGTTGCTCGACCGCTGGCTTCAGGCCGTACGAGGTCAGCCGTCCACCAATGTCGTAGCGCTGAATTTGCTGGTAGGTGTCGACCACGTGCCGTCCGTAGATATAGGCTGGAGTGTACGGCAGTGTCAGCGCCCCGGCCTTGAACCGGGCATTGCCCGAGCCCAAGCGGACTTCGGACCCATCGCGACCCCAGAGCAGCGGCACGCCGAAGCGGTCCGCGCGCGCTACCAGGAACGGCAGGTCGAAGTTGAAGATGTTGTGCCCTTCGATCACGTCGGGATCGAGTTCCCGTAGCCGCTCGGTCAGGCGCTCCAGCAGATCCGCTTCGTCAGACTCAAGGGCCAGCACCTCTTCCACTGTCTCGCCCGAGCGGATCGCCACCGCGATAACCTGGCTTTGCGGATCATGCGCGTGAAAGCCGGTCGTCTCGATATCGAGTTGCACGCGGCAGAGATCGGCGAACACCATCCCCTTGAAGAGCGTGCGCCCGCTGCGAACCAGGTATTGTTCGACGGGCGAGCGCAAGCGGAAGAAGCGCTCGCCCGTGTTCTGGGCATCGCGCGCCGCATCCTGCAGACTCCACCAGTCCGCAAACTCAACCAGATAGCGAAGCGGATGCTCGCCCGCGAGCCGCTCGATCGCGGGCTGAGCGGCCAGGCGTTGCCATGGCTCGGCGCGTTCGGCCAGCAGCCAGGGGCGAAACTGGTCTTCTTCAACGCTCACGCCTTCGCCCAATCGGCGATAGACGCGGACCCCTTTACCGCCGGCATGGTCCACCGCCACAATGCCGGTCAGGGGATCGTTGCCATAGAGAAGGGCATCGGTGTCGCGAACGGGTAGACCAGAGCGTGGGAGAGAGGGGATGTCCATGATGCGTCAGTCTACCCGGTCGCGCGGCCCGCGAGGCTCATTCCGCTTCGGTTGGTAGCCGAGCCCCTTGCGGTTCGTCCCTGGGTGAACGAGCGCGCGACAGGCGAGAATAAGGAGGATGCAATGCCCGAACGGACGCAAACTGGCCCGCGCGAGGTCAGGTATTCGTCGTGGCTCCCCACGTTCGACCCTCAACCTGGCAAGGTCGTCCGCAAAGCGGACATGCCGGGCTTTGCTCTCTCCCGACTCTCGGGCAACCCGGCGGACGAAGGCACGGATTGGGGGCTCATCGGCCCCTGGATTAACGGCGTGGCCGAGTTTTCTGTCGGCGTCTTCACGATGGCGCCGAACCAGTCCCATCCGCCTCACTATCACCCTGACAACGCGGAGTTCTACTACGTCATCTCGGGCACATGCCTGATCCGGGTTGACGACGAGACGATCGAGGTTGGCCCGGAAACGGCGCTCTATTTTCCGGCAGGGAGCGTGCATGCAGTCTGGACGCGCGCGGATGAGACGGCAACGATCCTTTATGCGTTTGATGAGCGCCGGGACGCGCGGGTGACGTCCGTCTGGCTGGAGAAGACGGACGCCTGAGCCCCGCCAACGGAGATCGGAGCGGGATCATGCGGGGAGGCAGCCGTTCGCCGTCAGACACGCGGCCTGCGCCTCCGCAAGGTCGCGGAGCATCGCTGCTGGAGGCGGGTCATTCGTTCGGGTCAAGCATATCTCGGCCACGACCGCTCCGATGCGAACGAAGAGCGAGGAGGTGTGCGCGACTTCAAGGCCGTCGTTCCCGAAGTCGCGCGAGTACGAAAGAGCCAGTGATTCCTCCCCGACCGTCGCGGCCTCGCTCTTCATCGCGAACGCGGTGATGGTCGCGTCCTGGCCGAAGCGGTCAGGCGTCTCCCGGAGCCAGTTCGAGGCCTGGCCCACGTCCCGAAAGCGATAGAGAATTTCCGCAAAGGCAAGGGTAGAGTTGCTGTCAATCGCCGCGATCTCCGTCCCACTGGTGAAGACGTCGATGGCCTCACCATAGCCGGCTGTGCGTGTGGCGAACGCTTCCGGCGGCTCGTAGACCGACCGCACATCTTCCCCCGCGAAGCGCGCGTAGTAGTCGGATCGGACGGCGTACGCCACCCCTTCAACGCTCAAACTTTGCAAGCTCAGCCCAGGCTGGCCCTCCTGCACGATTCGCTCCATCTTCGTCAGGAGCTGGGCAGCGAGCGCTTCGGCAACTGTCACCGCTGGCTCCGTGCCTGCCCAGTCGCGGAGCAGCACGCTGGCGGTCAGGCGGCCGCGGCGGAATCCCAGCGCCAACTCCTGCGCGGGCTCACCCGCCTGAGGGTCCCGCGCGTCGACACGCATCAGCCGCGCCTCGTCGCCAATTGGATACATCCCAGGGACTGGCTCAAGCGGACCGGTAGCGTAGACATCCGGAACGCTCGCAAACCCCTTTGCCGCTCCGGTGGGGTCGGCATAGGCGACGATCTCGACCGTGACCTCGCGGCCCGCGCCGGCACGGTTCGGATCCCAGAACGTGGCGAACGTCGAGGCATGCCCCTGTTGCCAGCCTGCGTTGAGGAGCCTATCGCGCATCGCATCCTGCTCCGCGCCCTCACCCTTCGGCCAGACGGCACGGTACGCGAGTTCCTCGACGGAAAGCATCCAACCCGATTGCAGCCCGAGGCCGTCCCAACCAGCCACGGCCAGGTCATCCGGGGTCAGCGCCATCGCTGCCAGGTCGAGTGGCGCAGGATCAGGGCCGGCCGCGGCCGGCGCGGAGGCGGCGCACAAGACGAAGAACGCAAGGACGAGGTGGGCGAATGGAGCCATGATGGGACCTCCCGCGTGTGATGCCATGATGCCTGCCGATCGTCGCAAATGCCAATTCCCACGCATCGAACGCGCGGGAATTGGCTGAAGCCAGAGTTCGAACTAGGTCGGGATCTCTTCTCCGGATCGGCCGCCCGATGATCTGGCGATCCCGTCTGCTTGCCCTGCAGCGTCTGGCTCGACGCTATCGCCACCACCAATGCCGCCAGCTAGCCCACCGCCACCGGATTTCTCATCGAAGGTGGAGGGCAGGGCGCTCACGTCCTCCGCGTTCTCCAGCGCGGCCACCCCCGCCTCGGCCACGGCCCGGTCAGCTTCCACGGTCGAGCCGGAGACGCCGATGGCCCCGAGCACCGTGCCGTCCGCCGCCCGCAGCGGCAGCCCACCGGGGAAGGTGATCAGCCCGCCATTGGAGACCTCGATGCCATACAGCGGCTCCCCCGGTTGCGCCAGCTCACCCAATGCCTCGGTCGGCAGATCGAAGTAGCGGGCGGTGCGGGCCTTGGTGACGGCGATGTCGATGCTGCCCAGCCAGGCGCCATCCATGCGGGCGAAGGCCTTGAGGTGGCCGCCGGCATCGACGACGGCGATGTCCATGGCCGTGCCCTGCGCCGCGGCCGCGGCCAGGGCGGCGGCGAGGACCGCGTCGGCCTGGGTCAAGCTCAGATCCTGGGTGCTGAGCGGGGCGAGGCCCGTCTCCTGGGCGCTAATGCCGGGGGCCGGAGAGCTGGCAATCCGCGCGGCGATGGCCAGTGCGACGACCGTGATGGAGAGAAGATTGCGACGCATGGTGCTGTGCTCCTTTTTGCTATGTGAGTACGTAGACGTCGTAAACTGACGATTGTGCTCATCGCATGCGCTGAGTCGGACGCTCCGGCTAGTCGTCACCACCTGCCACGCCAAGCTTTCCGCCTGGCACGATCGCGATGCTGCGAACATCCTCCGGCTCGGCGAGCAAGAACTCATCCGCGCCGCCAGCACCGCCCAGCTTGCCGGCGAAGACCGGGCCCGAGCCACCCGTGATCTCAAATCCACCGGCAGCTCCGCCCATCTTGCCGGCGGCGTGCGTCCCATCGCTCGCCGAAAGCAGCAGGGTTGTTGCGGCCAGGACAGCCAATGCTTGCTTCCTCATCAACCTTTCCTTTCTGATGTGCTTCTCTTGCTGCTTGTCGTCCCTCGGGGCAAATCACATTCGTGCTCGCGTTTCCAGGATGTCCGCAACGACTCACGACGCGGCCTCTCGGACCTTCTGCACGGCGCTGACGTACGGCACATCACTCGCTTGTCCTTCCGCGGCCACGTGAGCCGCATGGACGTGGCTCGACTCGACCGGGGGTGCTGGGACGTCCGCCGCGTGGCCGGTCACGAGCGCCAATGCCACGGCGATCATGGCCGCCACGGCGTGCCGATCTGCCCTGCACTGGCGGCGAGCAATACCGCCAGTCTCCTGGGCCAGCGTTGTCAACCGATACCGGTTGGCCTGGGCGACTTGCTCCTCGCGGCGCTGCTCTGAAATGATGGCCATGGCGATCGGGCTTGGGGGAATGGTCATCGAAGGCTCCTTCAGGGTGCTTCTTGCGAGGAGTCCGAACCGGTTACTCCGCGTCGCCCGATGTGGTCAGCCGCCCGCTCAGGACATCGATGCGCGCGATCTCTGCATCGACCGCGTCGAGCGATGACCCGACCAACAGCGGGTCGACTCGCCCGACGACATCCATGCCGCCAGCGCCACCCAGTTTCCCGGCATAGACCGGGCGGGACTGGCCAACAACGTCCATCCCACTTGCTCCGCCCAACTTGCCCGCCGCGAGCGTCGATCCGCCCGTGGAAAGCAGTGCTCCCACGATCAGTACCGCGGCGATTCCCTGCTTCATCTCGAGACCTCCTTCGGCTTCCGTCTGCGCGTGCCGCCCATCGCGGTACACGCTCATCCTGCGCCCGCGACCTGGCTCTCTCCACTCACGACGCACACATCTCAGGCACATCTCGGCGCGCGTGGCCACCCGTGGGCTAAACTCCGCTCACTCCGGACTGTCCTGTTGCCACGACAGTGGCGGGCCATGCAGGATCCAGCCATGTCCACATCGCTCTCTCCATTCGGGACACTCCTCCGCCAGCACCGGCTGGCCGCCGGACTGACCCAGGAAGGGCTGGCCGAGTTGGCCGGGGTCAGCGCGCGCGGGGTTCAGGATCTGGAGCGTGGCGTTCACGCCACCCCCCGCGCGGACACCGTCCGCCTGCTGGCCGACGCGCTGAAACTCGATGACGCGGCGCTTTCCGCCCTGATCGCCGCCGCGCGCCCGGAGCTGGCGGCCATGACGCTCGCACCAGCCATACCCCTTGCGGGGCTGGCTCTCCCGATCCCACCCACGCCACTGATTGGCCGCGAGCGCGAGGTGGCCGCCGCGTGTGCGCTGCTGCGTCGCGGCGACGGCGCCATGGGACCGCGGTTGCTGACGCTGAGTGGGCCGGGCGGCGTGGGCAAGACGCGGCTGGCTCTGGCGGTTGCCTCCGAGCTGGCCGATGAGTTCCCGGACGGTATCGCCTGGGTCGACCTGGCACCGCTGCGCGACCCTGCCCTGGTCGCCTCTGCCGTGGCGCGCGCGCTCGGAGCGCGGGAGAGCGGCGAGCGGCCGCTTGCCGAGGTGCTCTCCAGATTCGTCAGTGGGCGACGCCTGCTTCTCGTCCTCGACAATTTTGAGCAGGTGTTGCTGGCGGCGCCCCTTGTGGCACAGCTTTTGGCGGCTGGGCCACATCTGGTCATTCTGGCGACGAGCCGGGCGCGCTTACGCCTGCGCGGCGAGCGCGAAATGTCAGTACCGCCGCTCGCCGTTCCAGCTTCGGCAGAGGCTGCCGACTCTCCCCTCGCCAGGCTCGCGGGAGTAGCGGCCGTGCGGCTCTTCATCGAGAGGGCCGCCGACGTGCGCCCCGACTTTACACTCACGGCGGAGGCCGCGCCCGCCGTCTCCGAAATCTGTCGTCGCCTCGACGGCCTGCCGCTCGCGATCGAGCTCGCGGCGGCGCGTATCAACCTGCTCTCTCCGGTGGCCTTGTTGGCTCGCCTGGAGCAGCGCTTGCCGCTGCTTTCAGGAGGCGCGCGTGACTTGCCGCCGCGCCAACAGACGATGCGCGACACGATCGCCTGGAGCTACGACCTCCTCTCCCTCGCGGAGCAAGCCCTCTTCCGCCGCCTCGCCGTCTTCGCCGGCGGCTTCACGCTGGACGCGGCCGAGTGCGTAGGGGGTGATGGGGGTGAGGTCGTTTCTTCCCCCCTTCACCCCCTGAGGACCGGAGGTCCGTCACCCTCTGAGGCCGGTAGGCCGTCACCCCCTGAGCGCAGCGACACCCTCTCCGTTCTCGACGGCGTCTCATCGCTGTTGGAGCAGAGCCTTCTGATTCCCGTTCCGCATGTGGATGGCGAGCAGCGGTACTCCATGCTGGAGACCATCCGGGAGTTCGTGCTCGAGCGCCTGGCGGAGAGCGGTGAGGCCGGGGCCGTCAATCAGGCCCATGCCGCCTTCTTCCTGACGCTAGCCGAGCGGGCCGAACCCGAGCTGACCGGGCCCGAACAAGCCATCTGGCTGGAGCGTCTGGAGGCCGACCACCCGAACATGGGCGCCGCGCTTGAATGGTCGCTAGCGGTCGACCAGGCGGCTTCTGCCTTGCGTCTTGCCGGGGCGCTCTGGCACTTCTGGCAGGTCCGTGGCCATGTTGGTGAGGGGCGGGCGTGGGCCGAGGCGGCGCTCGCCAAGAGCGGCCCGGTGGCGACCATCGCGCGAGCCAGGGCGCTGCGCGCGGCGGGGCTGCTCGCCGAATATCACGGCGACTACGGCCAGGCAGTGGCGCGGCACGAGGCGGCCGCGGCCGTCTGGAGGGAGCTAGGGGACGAGCGTAACCTTGACCGCACCCTCGATCATCTCGGCAACTGTGCCCACGATCGCGGCGAATTCGCGCGAGCGGCGGTTTTGCATGAGGAGGCGCTCGCGCTTGCTCGCAAGGTCGGTGACCAGCGCGGCATCGCCAGTGCCTTGGGCAACCTTGGCATCATGACCATCCAGCTTGGCGATCTCGATCTGGCGCGCTCGCGGCTGGAGGAATCGCTGGCACTGTTGCGGCAGATAGGTCACGCGCACGGCGTCGGTGTCGCGCTTTCGCATCTGGGCGAGGTGGCCCTGCGCGAAGGAGATGACATTCGGGCCATGGCGCTGCAGGAGGAGGCGCTGGCGCTCTGGAAAGACCTGGGCGACCAGGATGAAGCGGCCACTGCGCTGCTGAGCCTCGGTGTTGCCGTGCGGCTCACCGGCGATCTTGACCGGGCAGAGGAGCTCTTCGAGGACGCGCGGACGTCATTCGAGGCGCTCGGGAACGTGCGTGGCATGGCGGGCGCGCTCGAGCGCCTTGGAACCGTTGCCCTGCGGCACGGAGATGCTTCGCGCGCCGCGACACGATTCGGCGCGGGACTCAACCTCGCCCGTGAGGTCGATGACACGCTGACGGTCGCCGCTTGCCTGGAAGGTCTCGCCAGCCTGGCCGTAACGCATGGCCATGCGAGACGTGCCGCGCGCCTGCTTGGCGCTGCCGCGGCTCTCCGCGACGAGATCGGCGCCCCAGTGGCGGCGCACCTCCGCGCTGATTACGACCGCATCCTGTCCGCGACTCACGCCGGGATTGACGCCGATTCCTTCGCGAGGTCGTGGTCGGCGGGGCGCTCGCTTCCGCTTCCTGAAGCCATCGCCGAGGCGCTCGCGCACACATGATCGCCAGCGCCGATTTGCACCCTCGTTCCCCTCGCGATGTGCCTGGCGCGAATCGGACTCCTGCCGCCCGGTTGGCAGCCGCAGACGATGCTCCATGGACCTCGCTCCTCACGGCACACACGCTGGACGCACTGCCAACTCGCTCCGTCTG
>CAYSXO010000147.1:10175-10541 GCA_964434995.1 uncultured Sphaerobacteraceae bacterium | reverse complement strand
CTGGTCTCTGGGCTTGACCGATCGCCTCTCGGACGGTCCCTCCACGCCGATCGAGCAGGTGATTCCTGCCATTCCCATGCCATGGGACAAGACCGCAAACTGGATAGCCGAACAGACTCTTCGGCCCGACCACATCATCGCCTTGCGCCGCGAGCAGGCGGAGATCTGGGAATGGCGGCTCGCCATGGAGCCGTACCGTCGTTTGCTTGAAGGCAGCGAGTTGATGGACCTGGAGAAGACGATTCGGGACGTCCTTCATGATGGCACAGCCCAGGGAATCCTGGCGCCCGGCCGCAAGGGCGGCTTTGCCATCGGCGGCAGGCCTCTGGCCATCATCGATCCGCTCGAGCTGGAAGATCCCGCCGC
>CAYSXO010000147.1:0-10165 GCA_964434995.1 uncultured Sphaerobacteraceae bacterium | reverse complement strand
ACCTGCTGGCCCAGGAGCGGCTGATCGCCCTGAACTGGGTCTGCGGCCACGGCGCGAGTTGGGACGAGGCGCCCCTCGATATCGACGGACTTTCCCCAGAATCTTCGAGTTGACCAGGAGTTCTCCGGAGCAATCAGGAGTTCAGGCCTACCGAATCGTGTTCCAACCCTTGCAATTATTCCTTCGATGTTTATCATATTAGAAGAACGTCTAATGATCTGGAGGACAGGCCATGAACCAGGCTCAACTCGACCGCATGTCACTCCTCTTCAAAGCGCTGTCGGATCCGGCCCGATTGCGTATTCTCGGCTTGCTCGCCGAGCGGCCCAACGCGGGGCACGAGCTCGCGACAAAGCTCGGGCTCACGCCACCGACCATTTCCCACCACGTGCGCCGTCTGGCCGACGCCGGGCTGATTGATGTCACCCCAGATGCTCAGGCACGCATCTACTCGCTCCGCACGGAACCACTGCTCCACGCCTCGCGCGCATTGGCTCCTGAATCGGACGGCTCGGCCATGGCCCTCGAAGCGAACGACGTTATTCGGACATTCTTCGACGGGCCGCGCCTGCGACAGATCCCGGCGTCACGCAAGAAACGCGTCCTCGTCGTACGCCGCCTGCTGGAGCTGTTTGAACCCGGCCGCGACTACCCGGAGCAAGAGGTTAACGAGATTCTGCGAACGGCACACGAGGATGTGGCAACGCTGCGGCGTGAGCTAGTTGACTACCGCTTCATGCACCGCAACAAGGGAATCTACCGCGTGGCAAGCACCCTCCCCGACCGCGGAGCGACCGTCGCCCAGGAGGTTGGCAACGAACGCTTGTGGTTCGCGGAGTTCGTTGCTGAAGCAACCGATCGAGCCATCAGCGACGCGGCTCATCGTGCAGGGCGAATGCGGCCTTTGCTTCCCGAAGAAACGCCCGAATCCGATCGGGATCCTTGATCCCCCCTGACTCTACGCCGCTGCTCACATCGACGGCCCGTGGCCGAACGCGCTCGATCGCTTCGGCAACATTCTCAGGATCGAGTCCACCGGCAAGGACCATTGGCCGTCGGGCACTGAGCGCGGCGGCCAGGTCCCAATCCGCGCGTTCGCCCGTTCCGCCCGAAGCGCCTTCAACATATCCATCGATCAGGAAACTGGCGGTGCATGGTCCTGCCACGTCGTACGCGCTCATTTCCGCGAGAACGGTAGCGACGGATGTCCCTTGTTGAGGCCTGAGGGCTTTGATTGCCGGAATTCCGAGGGCAGCGACAAACTCGGGAGGCTCACTGCCACTCAGTTGCACCGCGTCCAGGCCAGCCGCTCGAGCGGTCTCTGCGATGGCCGAGCTGTCCGCGTCGACAAAGACCCCTACAGCGACGATGCTTCGGTTGCCCGCGCTCTCACGGGCGGCGTCGATGCAGGCACGAGCCACCTCAGCTGTAACTCTCCTGCGCGCGGGCGCAAAGATGAACCCGAGAAGATCAGCCCCGGCCGCGGCCGCGAACGCCGCGTGGTCCGGTTCACGGAGCCCGCAGATCTTGACGAGGCCCCCCTGAGACAGGCGCATCCGAATGTCCGTCGAGTCAATCATGCTGGGCGGCTCGACCAGAGCGCCCGCACGGCTTCTGCCCGATCCGGCGCTGTGATGACCCCTTCCCCAACGAGGACCGCATCCGCCCCAGCGGATGCCAGGCGTTCGATCTCTTGTGGTCCAAAGACGCCACTTTCCGCGACGATAACCGCGCCATCCGGCGCAAGCGGCGCGAGTCGCTCAGTGGTCGCCAGGTCAACGGAAAATGTCCGAAGATCGCGGTTGTTGATCCCAATGACGCCTGCGCCAACGGCAATCGCGCGCGCCATTTCCGCTTCATCGTGGACCTCGACAAGGGCATCCAACCCGAACGCGCGCGCTGCCGCAAAGAGCTCTGTCAGGAGCACGTCATCCAGCGCGGCAACAATGAGCAGGATGGCATCGGCCCCATGCGCCCGGGCCTCGGCGACCTGATAGGGATCGACAATGAAGTCTTTTCGCAGAACGGGTATTGGCGCATCAGCGGCATGGGCAACCTCCGCGGCAACCTCCATGTCATTGAGACTTCCTTGAAAGAACGGCTCGTCGGTTAGCACCGAAATGCCAGCCGCGCCTCCTGCCACATAGTCGGCCGCAACGAGCGCTGGCTCGACCACGACCGGGAATGCTCCTCGTGAGGGAGAGGCCCGTTTGATCTCGGCAATGACAGAAATCCCGGGCCTGGAAAGGCTTCGCTGCAGGCTGACCGGAGCGGCGGCCAGCGACGCCCTCCGTTCCACGTCGGCGTACGGCGTCCGCGACTTGCGCGCCTCCACGTCGGTCACCGTGCGCGCCAGGATCTCGTCGAGGATGGTTCCCGTTTCCGTGTGGCTCACGCTTGCACCGCCTTGGCGCTGCTCTCTTCGGCTTGAAGCTGCCCCGTGAGCGCGATAAGGTGCTCTAACCGCTGCATGGCACGCCCGTCGTCTACCGCCGCGCGTGCCAGTGCGACGCCCTCCGCGATCGACCCCGCGGCGTTCGCCGCGTAGATGCCCGCACCCGCGTTCAGCAACGCGGCATCGCGACGAGGCCCGTTCTCTCCGGAGAGTATTCCCAGGGTAATGCGCACGTTCTCGGCAACATCGCCACCTACCAGTGATCCCGGCGGAGCCTCAGTCAGCCCAACCTCGGCGGGCGAGATCGTGTAGGACCGGACCTCTCCGCCGCGGCTGTCAAACTCCGTCACCTGAGACGGCCCAGCCAGCCCCAGTTCATCGAGGCCCTCTTCAGCATGGACGAGGACCGCGTGGTCACTGCCGAGCAAAGCGAGCGCTCTTGCCAGTTTGTCGGCAATGCCCGGATGGCCCACGCCGATCAGTTGATGCCGCGCCCGCGCCGGGTTCGTCAGCGGGCCAAGGATATTGAAGACCGTGCGGATGCCAATTTCGCGCCGTGTCGGGCCCACGAAACGCATCGCGGGATGAAATGACGGGGCATACATGAAGCCGATTCCGGCTTCACCGACGCACCGCGCAACCGCGCCCGGAGAGAGCTCGATCGCTACACCGAGCCCTTCGAGCAGGTCCGCCGAACCGCACTTCGACGTTATCGACCGGTTGCCATGCTTGGCCACGCTCACTCCGGCCCCGGCGATGATGAACGACGCGGTCGTCGAGATGTTGAAGGTGCCCGATGCATCACCGCCGGTGCCACACGTGTCAACCAGCGGGCCGGCGGTTTCATCGACCTCCACTCGCAATGCGTGCTCGCGCATGGCCGAGGCGAATCCCGCGATCTCTTCGACGCTTTCCCCGCGCATGCGCAAGGCCGTGGCCAGGGCGCCAATCTGGGCCGGTGTGACCGCGCCGGTCATGATTTGATCCATCGCCGCCGATGCCTCACTGGCGCTCAACATGCCGCCGTCGACGATGGTGCGAATGGCGTCCTTGATGTCGTAATGCTCGCCCACGTTGCCGAATCCTTCCGCGGGTTATCCGTACGTTGCGGCGACGGCCAACTCGTGAGCGGACACCGCTCGGCCGCGGCCCAGAAAGTTTGCCAGCAGATCGTTCCCCGCTGGCGTGAGGATCGACTCCGGATGGAACTGCACGCCTTCGACGGGAAACTCACGATGCCGCATGCCCATGATGAGCCCATCGGCTTCAGCCGTGATTTCGAACACCGGCGGCAACGTCCAGCGCTCCACAATCAACGAGTGGTAACGCGTGGCCTGGAACGGGTTGGGCAGTCCGGCAAAGAGGCCGGCGCCATTGTGGGAGATCATCGACGTCTTGCCATGCATCAGCTTGGGCGCGCGCACGATCTCCGCGCCAAACGCGGCGCCGATAGCCTGATGTCCCAGGCAGACCCCGAGGATGGGAACCACGCCCGCCAGCTCTTTCACGAGATCCACGGAGATCCCTGCCTCAGTCGGCGTGCACGGCCCAGGTGAAATGACGATGCCATCGAGCCGGGGCAGCATCTGCGACACGTCACTGATCGAGACCTGATCGTTGCGACGTACGACGACGTCCGCGCCGAGCTCGCTCAGCGCCTGATAGAGATTGAACGTAAACGAATCGTAGTTGTCGAGCAGCAGAATCATTGTTCGGCTCCCATGGCTCGCTCGTTCGCTTCGAGGTCTTCCGCCAGCTCGATGGCGCGCAGCGGTCCCCGCATTTTGTGATACGACTCCGCGTGCTCCCCTTCCGGCGTGCTGTCGGCCACAATGCCGCCTCCGGCCTGCATGGAAACGACGCCATCCTTGACGACCATCGTCCGCAGGGCGATGGCGGTATCCATCCCGCCCGAAAAACCGACATACCCCGCCGCCCCGGCATAGGGACCGCGCCGGTCGGTCTCCAATTCCGCGATGATCTCCATGGCGCGGATTTTCGGTGCGCCAGACACCGTTCCGGCGGGGAAGCATGCTCGCAGCGCATCGAGGCCGGACAGCCCGTCCGCGATTTCGCCCTCGACGTTGCTGACGATGTGCATTACATGCGAGTAGCGCTCGATTTCCATGAACTTCGGCACGGTCACGGTCCCTGGCGCGGACACCCGGCCAATGTCGTTGCGGCCCAGATCGACGAGCATGACATGCTCGGCAATCTCCTTGTGATCGTTCAACAGATCCAGTGCGTTGGCGTCGTCCTCATCCGGCGTCGCTCCCCGGGGCCGCGTGCCGGCAATCGGGTGATTGGCCACGGTGCTTCCCTCGAGCCGCACCAGGAGTTCTGGTGAGGCGCCAACAATCTGGTGGTCTACGAAGTCAAGGTAGAACATATATGGCGACGGATTGATCGTCCGCAGTGCGCGGTAAATTGAGAAGGGATGCACCGCGCTTTGGACGTCGACGCGCTGGGAAAGCACGACCTGGAAGATGTCACCGGCCGCGATGTACTCCCGCGCTCGCTCGACCATGTTCAGGTAGCGCTCGCGGCTCGTATTCGAGACCTGTCGTTCCTCGGCCGGAATCGGAGAATGCGGGCCACCATGCGGCATCGGAGGCTGCGGGCCCCGCACCCGGGTGATCAACTCGTCGATACGCATCTCGGCGCGCGCGTACGCCTCGCTGAGCGGAATCGCCTCATCAAGAACGACGTGCGCCACTGCCTTGATCGTTCGCGCCAGGTGGTCAAACACCACGAGGGAATCGGACAACATCCAGGCGCCATCCGGAAGCCCGAGTCCCGGGCCCGCCGCGGAAGGCACGCGCGGCTCGAACGCCCTGACGGCCTCGTACGAGAGATAGCCAACGGCCCCGCCCGAGAAGCGAGGTAAAGGGAGGTCGTTTTCCGCGGGCGTTCGATACGTTGCCACGAGGTCCGCCAGGGGTTCGAGCGGATCCTGGTAGTTCGTCGACGTCAGTTCGCCGCCGCGCTCGTTCGTCGCCAGGCCATCACGCATGGTGAGCAACGCAATCGGCTCGGCCCCGATGAAGGAATAGCGCGCCAGACGCTCTCCGCCTTCGATACTCTCCAGCAAATATGCTGGCCCACCAGCGCGCAACTTCAGAAATGCGCTGACCGGGGTTTCCAGATCCGCCATCACTTCGCGGAAGATCGGGATGGCCCGCACTCCGCGCTCACGCTCCGCGATCGCGGCGACCTCATCGAGCGTTGGGCGCGTCGACCAGCGCCCAGGCTGGCTCCGTACTCCGGACCCCGCCAGAACTGTCTGTGCCATTGCACCCTCCTCGAAACGCGGTCTAGCGCCGCGAGCCACAAACACAAAACGCCTCCGTCCCAGAAGGGACGGAGGCGTTGGAAACGCTCCGCGGTACCACCCTCGTTGAGCACAGCATCACGCCGCGCCCCACTTTGCCGCGCGACGGGCCAACTGGCCAGGGATCGCGCGCCTCCCTGTAACGGGGGAGCTTCCGGCGCCGCCTACTTGGTCAGTCGACCGTTTGGGACGCGACTCACGGACCCATTCGGCGCCACATGGGCTCCGGGCTTGCACCATCCCCGGATCGCTCCGCCCCTGTTTGGCGGCGCCTACTCGCTCCGATCAACGTCGGATCACTCTTTGATTGCGGCGCGACTCTAGCAGCCGTCACGAAGAATGTCAATGCCGGTGAACACGCGCGAACGCCGCTGGACAGACCAGCGGCGTTCGCACCCGAGGCGCATGAGATGTCCGGCCGGTGCTACTTGACCTCGACGGTCGCCCCGGCCTCTTCCAGCTTCGCCTTGGCGGCATCGGCCTCTTCCTTGGCGACGCCCTGCTTGATGGCCTTCGGCGCGCTGTCGACGAGGTCCTTGGCCTCCTTGAGGCCAAGGCTGGTCAGTTCGCGCACGGCCTTGATGACCTGGATCTTGTTCGCGCCGATCTCCGTCAGCATGACGTCGAACTCGGTCTGCTCTTCCTCGGGAGCAGCCGCCGCCGCGCCCACCGCCGCGCCCGCCACGCCGACCGCGACCGGAGCCGCGGCGCTCACGCCCCAGCGCTCCTCGAGCTGCTTCACCAGTGCGTTCAGCTCGAGAACGGTCATGCTCTCAAGGCTCGAAATCAACTGCTCCTGGTCCACGTTCTGAATCCTCCCTATCCGCGCGCCGGCGGACCGATTGAACAATGCTATGCCGTTGCGCTAACTGGTTGACTGAACCGTGTACCAGTTAGTCGGCTGCCTGTGCCGCGCCACCCTGTTCGGCCCGCGCGTTGAGCAGATAGACCATCGACCGAGACGGGCCCGTTAGAACTCCGAGGGTCCGGGTCATTGGCGAAACCAGCATTCCCAGCAGCTTCGCCTGAAGCTCCTCGCGGGACGGCAGCGTGGCAATCGCCTCGACGTCGGCCGCGCTCACCTGGCGGTCGCCCATGACGCCGCCTTTGACCGAGAGAATGCGCGATGTGCGCGCGAACTCGGACACGGCCTTTGCCGTCTGCACCGGATCCTCAAATGCAAAGACCAGCCCTGACGGACCTTCCAGATACTCGTCGAGGCCGGAAACCCCAACGTTCCCTGCCGCGATCTTCGTCAGGGTGTTCTTGGCAACGTGAAACTCGCCGCCCGAAGGCCGCAGGTTGCCACGAAACGCCTGCAAATCGCCGACCTTGAGTCCGCGATAGTCCGTGACGATGATCAACCGCGCGCGCGAGAGTTGCTCGCTTAGCCCATCGATCGTCTTTGCCTTCTGTCGTGTTGGCATCGATGTTCACCTCCTTTCCTGTTGACATTCTCGCCAACGAAACGCCCCGGATCCAAACAGACCCGGGGCGTGGAAAGGCGCGGTAGCGCGTCTCATATCACCTTCCGGGCCTCGGTCGGAGATTACGTGACGCTTCGCGCCACACCGACGGTCTTCGGCCAGGACATTTCGGTTGTCGTCTCGAGAAGTCGGCGCTAGGCAACAGCCTCAGTAGCCGCCGCAATGGTCAAGGGCACGTCAAGATGGACGCCCGGCGCCATTGTGCTCGAAACCGTCAGTGTACGCAGGTAGACACCTTTGGCGCCACTTGGTTTGGCCCGCTGCAGAGCATCGACAAACGCATAAAGGTTGTCGCGAATTTGCTCTTCCGTGAAGCTCTTCTTGCCAATACCCAAGTGAACGATACCCGTGCGGTCGTTACGGAACTCGACACGGCCGCCCTTCAGTTCCTTGAGAACGTTTGGCAGATCGGCAGCGTCGCGCACCACCGTTCCAGACCGCGGGTTCGGCATCAGCCCGCGCCGTCCGAGAATGCGGCCGAGACCACCAACTTTGCCCATCTGGTCGGCCATGGCAACGGCGGCATCAAACTCCAGCCAGCCGCCTTGAATCTGCTGAACGAGATCGTCTGTGCCGGCGTAGTCGGCTCCCGCCTCGCGTGCGATGCGCTCTGCATCACCAGCGGCGAAAACGAGGACGCGCACGGTCTTGCCGGTTCCGTACGGAAGCACGACGGTCGAACGAACCGTCTGGTCCGCCTGGCGAGGGTCAATACCGAGTCTCGCGTGAACCTCGACTGTCTCGTCGAAGGTGGCGAAGGCGATCTCCTTGAGCAGCGCAACACCGTCTTCCGGGGTGTAGAGCTTGTCGGGATCAACCTTCTTTGCGGCTTCTTCAAACTTCTTGCCGTGTTTCGGCATGATGCACTCTCCCGTGGTGCGTGCGGGGCGGACGCCCCTCCCACAACGTGTGGGCCGGTTCCGCGCCGGCCTAGGCGACAACCTCGATGCCCATACTGCGGGCAGTTCCCTCGATCTGCTTGATCGCGCCGTCCAGATCGACAGCGTTGAGATCGCGCATCTTGAGCTCGGCGATTTCGCGGACTTGATCGCCCGTCACTTTCCCGGCCTTTGCCAGATTCGGCTTTCCGGATCCCTTGTCGACCCCCGCGGCGCGTCGCAGCAGGTCGGCCGCGGGCGGCGTCTTCGTCACGAACGTGAATGAGCGATCCTCATAGACCGTGATCAGCACGGGCACAATCTGACCGGCCATCGACTGCGTGCGCTCGTTGTACTGCTTGCAGAAATCCATGATGGCCACGCCATGTTGGCCAAGTGCCGGACCAATCGGCGGCGCGGGCGTCGCCTTGCCCGCTGGAATCTGCAACTTGACGTATCCCTTGACGCGCTTTGCCACGTTTGATCCTCTCCTCGCGCCACCTCAGGGCCGGCCACGCCTCGCGCAACCGCCCTCCGCGCTGCTCTCGCCCTATGTTTCGCGTTCTGCCTGAAGGAAGTCGAGCTCGACCGGCGTCTCACGCCCAAAGAACGAGACCAGCACCCGGATCTTGCCTCGCTCCTGGTTGATCTCATCGATCTCGCCGCGGAAGTCCGCAAACGGCCCATCCACAATGCGCACCGTGTCTCCCACCGCAAAGGAAACCTTGACCCGAGGCGCCTCGGCCGTCATCCCCTTCATGATGTTCTGCACTTCGAAATCAGGAAGAGGGATCGGGATATTGTTGATGTTGACGAAGCCGGTTACGCCCGGTGTATTGCGCAGTGCATACCAGGTGTCGTCGTCCATTTCCATGCGCACGAGCACATAGCCGGGGAATACCTTCTTCTGGACGGTATGCCGCTGCCCCGAGCGAATCTCGATCTCATCTTGCGTCGGAACGACGATCTCGTAGACGCGGTCATTCAGATCGAGCGCGTCGATCCGCGTTTCGATCGACTTCTTGACCTTGTTCTCGTAGCCGGAATACGTGTGAAGGACGTACCACTGGCCAGCGGGAATCTCGCTTGGAGCGCCAGCTTCCTGAGCGCGCTTCGCGATCAGGCGTTCGCGAAGTGAGACTCGTGCCATGTCAGTGACCTCCTTGCAGAATCGCGCGCGGGAGCCGAAGCCGGTCTAAATCATGGCAAAGAGCTGCTGAAGCACCCAGTCGAGACCACCGAGTAACGCACCTAACAGCGCGGAGATCGCAATCACCACAATCGTCAGATTCTTGGTAGTTTCCCTGTCCGGCCATGTAACCTTCTTCAGTTCGGCAACGGTGTCGTACCACTGCTTCTTGAGTTGCTCGAACTTGGTGACATACGCATTTCGCTCGGCTTCCGGCTTCTCCGGCTGAATCGTTGGCTTCGGTGGTCGGGCGAGTTCGGCGCGGCTTGGCTTCGGCGCGGCCGGAGCCTTTGTGGCAGATTGGCGTTGTGTGCTCATTTCCCGTCGCCCTCACTGGACAAGCGCGTTCTGCCGGCTCCGCACAGCGTTTGGGGGCGCGCCTTCCTGGCGACGCCCCCAGTCTCCGCTTCACCGTTCCGCCACCTGGCAGGGCCGACAGGACTCGAACCTGCAACCTGCGGTTTTGGAGACCGCTGCTCTACCAATTGAGCTACAGCCCTAAGTCGTGGCGGAAAGCGGACTGCCCCTGCCTTCTTCTGCCCCACCCCGCCTTATCGCGTCTCGCGATGAAGCTGATGCGAGCGGCATCGCGGGCAGAATTTCTTCAATTCCAGCCGCGACGGGTCATTGCGGCGGTTCTTTTCACTTGTGTAATTCCGCTCGCGACACTCGGTGCACTCGAGCGTGATCACGATGCGGTCAGCTTTCGACTTCTTGGCCATTCCCGTGAGTCCTCAAATCAAACACGCGCGCAACAACGCTATTTCAGGGACGCGTCGCCTTCGGCGCTCGCGGTGCGAGCGCCGAAGGAGGATGATACCACTTATTCCGTGATCGCGGTGACGACGCCGGCGCCGACGGTGCGGCCGCCCTCGCGGATGGCGA
>CAYSXO010000146.1:0-10606 GCA_964434995.1 uncultured Sphaerobacteraceae bacterium | reverse complement strand
CCGATCGGCCCGTGTTGCAGCGCCCGCGGCCAGTGGCGCCCGCGCCAGAGCTTGACATACTCGCTGGGCTGGAGGAGTTCCCAATAGCGGACCTCGTCGAACCGATCGTTCAGGTTCCGGAGCCTGAGCCCGAGGTAGTCGAGGAAGCGCCGGCCGTCGTCGCGCATACCATCACCACGCAGGCAGTCAAGCCAACGGATATCGCCGACGTCGATGATCTCAACCTCGCCCTGGCGATCCGGGATCGGCTTGGGGCGGATCCACGAATCGCGAGCTTCGGCGAGCAGTGGATGATGGAGGATAAGGTTCCTCGCTTCAGCCGGGGTGATCTCCGGCGCCTGCGGGAGTACATGCAGGAGAAAGAGCAACCCCTCACCGACGACGACCTCGTCCAGGATGTCCTGGCCGTCAGGCCCGGCTCATCGGAATTCGACCTGCTCCGATTTGCCCTCAACTATCGCCTTTCGAATGAGCATCGTGAGTTCGAATTCGTTGGCACTGGAAACCAGCGCTTCTGGAGCACGAGCGGCCTGCCGCAAATCGGCACGACGCGCCGGAAGCTGAACGAGATTGGAACGGACTATCGCTTCCTCCTCGACCAGTCGCCGGAGGCGCCTGCATACCGGTCGAAAGCGTCACTCGATCATACGCTGACGTTCTACGAGTATGTTCACGGACTCCTCCCATACAATGCAGAAATACAGGAGCTGCTGCCAGCGCCAATGACGCCAGCGCAGAAATCGGCAGTGTTGACGTTCGAATGTCCGCAATCGTTCACGACGTACCTGGTTGAGCTCCGCTATCCCACACCGAATCGCGGTGGCTTCATCCTCGGGCTCGACGACTTTTTCACCGAGAATCTGGTGCCAGGCGCGATCATTTCGGTTTCGCGAACCGACAATGATGGGCATTACCGAGTCGAGTATCTCCAGGAGAGTGCTCATGGAGATCAGCTCCTGGAACTGGACGAGCGGCGCGCGCTTCGGTACGTCTTCCGGCCAACGACATTCGCATGTGGCGTCGATGAAGCCCTGCTGCTCACCGAGGACCGATTCGGTGGGCTTGCCGGGGAAAAGCCGCTGGATGAAAAGGTCCGGCGCCGGCCCGAGGCCGTCGTCGCGGCAATGTTCGAACGCATTGGTGATGCGCGCGAGGGCAACTTTTCGGCCGACTTTGCAAGGCTGTTGGCCGGCGTGAACGTTGAGCGGCCAATCTCCGCGTCCCTTCTCCGGTCGATTCTCGATCACGACGACAGTGGAGCATTCTCCCGCGATCCAGATGCGGAAGATTCCTACACTTATGTTCCAGGGACGACGCCGTAAGGAGCCGCTCCGTGAACGAGAAAACGGGCCAGAGCGATGCGCCTCGGTCATTGACCGAGGCCATCGCCGCCGTGCGGGAAGGCGACTTCTCCCACACGCGGCTAGCACGATTCTCTGATCTCTCGCGCGACGAGGCGCGGGTCGTCTCGGCATCCTGGCTGGAAATACCCGAGGATCTTCGAGCCGATTTCGTCCGTCGCCTCGATGAGCTCTCTGAATATCGCCTGGACGTCAACTTTCGGCGTGTCCTGAGAATCGCATTGATCGACCCATCCCCTGTGGTTCGGCAGCTCGCCGTCGCCGGACTCTGGGAGGACGATTCACGCGACATGCTCGATCGCCTGACGCATCTCATGCAGACCGACCCATCATCTGACGTCCGCGCGGAGGCCGCGCGCGCCCTGGAACGTTTTGCCGGACAAGCGGCCCGGGGCGAACTCGATAGCGCCGCCGCAATTCAGCTTCGCGATCTCCTGATGGAGTCGGCCACGCGCCACGATACGCCATACGGCGTGCAGCGCCGCTCGCTGGAGGCGCTTGGGTCCCTTGGAGAAGATGCGGAAGTGGCCGCCGCAATCGAAGATGCCTACGGCTCCGACGACCAGGGCCTCCGATGCAGCGCACTCTACGCCATGGGCCGCAGCCAGCTTGCGCGGTGGCTGCCGCTCATTACGCAAGAGCTCGAGAGTGACGAGGCGGAAGTGCGGTTTGAAGCGGCGCGGGCGGCAGGGGGGCTCGGTGCTGTCGATGCACTCCCGCTGCTCATCGACGCGGCCGGGGATGACGATGCCGAGGTGCGCCATGCGGCAATTGCCGCGATCGGCCAGATTGGCGGACGCGGCGCGGTCCGCGCCCTGGAGCGACTGAGCGAAGACGCGGGCGAAGCCGATATGGAGCTCATCGAGTCGACGATCGAGGATGTCAATACCATGCTCGACCCGTCTGAATCGTCATGAGCGAACGTACCGCGACGATGGGCGATCACGGCGAGATCGCCGCGAACCCCATCGCCTGGGATGAGGCGCTGATCGCGAATGGTGGGCATCTTCTGCAGTCATGGCGTTGGGGTGCATTCAAGGATCAGTTCGGCTGGGAAGCTGAACGGGTCGGCGTGCGGGGTCGAAGTGGTATTGCGATGGCCCAGATCCTGTTTCGCTCCAAGGCAGGCGTCAGCATCGGATACATCCCCCGTGGGCCTGTCCTGCCCCGTGAAGACCATGGCGCGGCACAGGAACTCTGGCGCCAGATTGACCGCATCGCGCGAGATCGCCGCGCGCTGACAATCATTCTCGAGCCAGACGTCCCACTACCGGCCGGAATCGCGAGTGAGCAACGCCTGCAGAAGGCGCCAGCCCCAATTCAACCGTCGCGGAGTGTCAAGGTCGAGCTCGTCGATGACGAAAACCTGCTGAAGCGGATGCATCAGAAGACACGCTACAACGTGCGCCTGGCGCAGCGGCGCGGCGTGACCTCGCGGCTTGCCAGTCACAGTGAGGATAGCGTCGCTCAGTTCTACTCGTTGCTGCAGGACACGTCGAACCGGAACGACTTTGGCATACACGGCATCGACTACTATCGCGAGTTCATGCGCCAGTTTTCCTCCGACGCCACGATCATTTTTGCCGAGATCGAAGGGCGGGCAGTTGCTGGCGTGATCGCGGCGGCGCTCGGCGAAGAAGCGATCTACATGTATGGCGGGTCTTCGACGAAGGATCGGGCGCATGGGGCCGGGTTCCTCATTCAGTTCGAGGCGATGCGTTGGGCGAGAGACAGGGGCTGCCTCCGATACGATCTCTGGGGCATTCCGCACCATGACCCCGATTCGACCGTGAAAGAAAATGGCGACAGCATCGCCGGCACAACGGGAAATGACTGGCGCGGTCTCTACGAGTTCAAGACCCGGTTTGGCGGAGAGATCGTTGCCTATCCTGAACCTCTGGAAAAGCAGTATCGACCGCTTCTGACGGCCATGGCGCGGCGACTTTATCGGGGCAACGTGGACTCAACATGACGCGGGAGGCTCGGTTGTCGGCGCTATGCGCCGCATTGCCGGATGCGAGATTGACCGGATCGCCTGAAACGGTGATATCTGGAATCGTCTATGACTCGCGTCTCGTCAACCCGGGAGATCTCTTCGCGGCACTCCGCGGCGCCGATTTCGATGGTCATGCGTTTCTTTCAGATGCCGAGAAGCGGGGCGCTCGAGCGCTTCTGGTGGAGCGGACCCTCGAAACGACACTGCCCTGCATTGTCGCGGAGGATAGCCGCACCGCGCTTGCCGCTCTATCAGCGTCGTTTTTCGGGCATCCGTCCCGAGACGTCGGCGTCATTGGCATCACCGGTACCGACGGCAAGACGACGACCTCATACATCGTCGAGCACCTGCTGAAGTTCTCCGGATTGCGAACTGGCCTGGTGGGCACCGTCGCGATCAGAATTGGAGATGACGAAGATCGGCATTCTTCGCGCCAGACGACGCCGGAGTCGAACGATGTGCAGCGACTTTTGCGGCGCATGGCGGATGCATCTGTAGACTGGGCTGTATTGGAGGCGACGTCACACGGCCTTGCCATGCATCGTCTTGATCATGTCGCGTTTCGCATTGGCGCGGTGACGAATATTACTCACGAGCATCTCGATTATCACGGGTCGATCGAAAAATACCGTCGCGCGAAGGCGATCCTGGTCGAACGTGTCGCAGGCGCGGGCGGAACCGTGGTCCTGAATCGTGACGACGAGGGCGCCCGTTCGATCGAACCATTTGCTCGAGGGGCGAATGTGCTTTGCTACAGCGCCTCTGGCGAGCCGGCTGATTTGCGCGCGGTCAACGTGGAGCCAGCCGCGTCTGGAATTCGATTCGACCTCGATGCCGGTTCACTCGGGTCGGCGCGGGTGACGATCCCGATGATCGGGAGCTTCAATGTGGCGAATGCCCTTTGTGCTTCGTCAGTCGCGCTCGCTGCTGGCGTCCCGTTTGAGACGATTGCCGGCGCGTTGGCAAGCGTCCCGCCGGTGCCCGGACGAATGGTGCAGATCGAGGAAGGGCAGCCGTTTCGGGTCGTTGTCGATTATGCGCACACGCCGGACTCGTTGACGAAGGTGCTCCAGTTGCTGCGAGGACTTCACGGGGATCGGCGGCTCATTGCTGTCTTTGGCAGCGCCGGCGAGCGCGATGTTGAGAAGCGGCCGCTGCAGGGTGCCGTGTCTGCCAGCCTCGCCGACATTACCGTAGCGACAAGCGAAGACCCGCGAAATGAGGATGCTGACGCCATTATTGCCCAGATCGTGGGCGGCGCCTTGAACGCCGGCGCAACTCACGGGCACTCGATTTTCGCTGAGACAGACCGGCGCGAGGCCATCCGGCTGGCATTCACACTGGCCCAGCCAGGTGATTGTGTCCTTTTGGCCGGAAAGGGCCATGAGGGCAGCATCATCTGGGGGTGGGAGAAGCGGCCCTGGGATGAAGCACGGGTCGCGCGGGAGGTGCTGGCAGAGTCAGGGTACTCCCGCGCGACGAGTTGATGTAACCCGGAAGTCAGTCGCTCGCCTCCGCGCTCTGCCAGAGGGGAACGCGAATCTCTGCAGCGACTGAAAGGCCAACATCGCCCAGTTGGCCGAGGCCAACGGAGTCGGGCGCTTGAAACATGAGATCGAGCCCGCGCTGATTCTTCGGAAACGCGATCACCTCGCGAATATTCTCCTCATTGGCCAGAATCATGGCAATTCGGTCGACACCCATGGCGATGCCGCCGTGGGGCGGAGCACCGTAGTCGAGCGCATCGAGAAGTGCGCCAAACCGCATGGCCGTGTCTTCCTCGGCGTAACCCATCAGCGAGAAGAGCCGCTCCTGATCGGCGCGGCGGTGGTTGCGAACGCTGCCGCCGCCAAGTTCGTGGCCGTTGCCAACCAGATCGTATTGCTTGGCGCGAACGCTACCGGGCTCGGTCTCGAGAAGGGAGACGTCTTCACTCAGATAGCCCGAGAAAGGATTGTGCGTGGCTTCCCAGCGCCCCTCTTCGTCGTTCCATTCAAGAAGTGGAAACTCGTAGATCCAGCAGTAGGCAAGAACGTCGGGATCGGCAAGGCTCAGGCGCTGGCCAAACTCCTCGCGGAGCGCCGAAAGCGCCTTCGCTACGACCGAAGGCGAGTCGGCGACGGCAAGCACCAGGTCGCCCGATTCAGCGCCGATCCCGGCCGTTATCGCGGCGAGCTCGTTGTCGCTCAGGAACTTCGCAATGGGTGACTTGAGGCCGCTGGAGGAGAGGGCAAAGGTGGCAAGCCCCTTCGCGCCAGCGCGCTTGGCAATCTCGGTGACCTCGTCGATCTCGCGCCGGGTGTATTCGGCGCAGTCGGGGACAACGATGGCCTTGATCTGACCGCGATCGGCGAGCGTCCGCGAAAATGCCTTGAATTGTGTGGAGCGGAACGCCTCGGAGACATCGTTCAGCTCCAGGCCGAAGCGAAGATCGGGCCGGTCATTGCCAAAGCGGTCCATCGACTCACGATATGTCAGGCGGGGGAATGGGGTCTCCTGAATGCGCTTGCCCGAAAACTGTCGCGTCAGCTCGATATACAGTTCCTCGATCAGGGCCATGACGTCGTCTTGCTCGACGAACGACATCTCGATATCGAGCTGGGTAAATTCCGGCTGGCGATCAGCCCGCTGCGGCTCGTCGCGGAAGCAACGGGCGATCTGGAAGTACCGGTCAAGCCCAGCCACCATCAGGAGCTGCTTCATTTGCTGGGGTGATTGCGGCAGCGCGTAGAAGTTCCCCGGGAACCCGCTACTTGGCACCAGAAAGTCGCGCGCGCCCTCGGGCGTGCTCTTGATGAGCGTCGGCGTCTCCACCTCGACGAAGCCACGCTCGGAGAGGAACTCCCGCATCGCGCGCACCAATGCGTGCCGGAGAATCAGGTTCTTCTGCATCCGGGCGCGACGCAGGTCGACGTAGCGATGCCGCAAGCGCACGGATTCGTCGACCTCGGTTGCTTGTGTGATCTCGAATGGGGGCGTCTTTGCCGTATTGAGAACGGTGATGGCATGAACTTCGACTTCGATGTCGCCGGTTGCCAGCCTGGGATTGCGTGTGCCCTCGGGCCGTTCTCGGACGACTCCGGACACCTCGAGAACGTACTCGCTCCGCACTTCGCTCGCCGCGCCATGGGCGTCCGGCGCGATCCCAGGGTTGAAGACAACCTGTGTCAGGCCGAAGCGGTCTCGAAGATCGATGAAGATGAGGCCACCCAGATCGCGCCGGCGATGCGTCCAACCGCGGAGAGTGACCTGCTCGCCGACGTTTTCGAGACGGAGGGTGCCGCAGGTCAGCTTGCCGGTCACTGCCGGATCGACGTCAAAGGGAATACTCACGCGCTTCCTTTCCCTTGTCGTGGCTTCGGGACGGGAGCCACGAGTTGTACATGGTCCATCTCGTCAGCACGCCGCCGGAGCGAGGCCTCCAGCGCGAGTTCGGGATCGATACCTCGCTCAATCAGGCTCGAAATCGCCACGAGCAGCTCATCGCCCTCGTGATCTTCGCCCGCTTCAGCGAAAGTGGCATGTGGGGCGAGGAACTCAATGACCTTCCGGGTGGCGGGCATCGAGCGAGGCAGACGGTCGATGCGTCTCTCCGAGTTTGACGACTTATTCGCCGCTCGCTCGGCCGCCTTGACGCCCTCCCAGGTTGCGATGACCGCGCCAGGCGTCTCGGCTTCGACCGCGCCGAATACGTGGGGATGACGGCGAATCAACTTGCGGTTGATCGCCTCGTACACGTCCTCAATCTGAAAGTCGCCTTCTTCTTCCGCGAGCTGGGCATGCATCATCACCAGGAGAAGAAGGTCACCGAGTTCTTCGGCTAGCCCGGCCTGATCCTCTTCGTCAATGGCGTCGACTGTTTCATAGGCCTCCTCCAGGACGGCATTGCGGAGCGATGCGTGCGTCTGCTCCCTGTCCCATGGGCAACCACCTGGAGCGCGCAGCCGGGCCACGATCCGCGAGAGCGTATCCGGCGACCGCGCCGCGTCGAGGGGGGCCAAGGGCGGCACAATGAGGCTCGTGAGGTGATCGGGCCGTTCGCGGTCCAACGCATGGAGCGCGATTGCCGTCACCTTCTCCTGGCCGTCGATCCCCGCGGACTGAACCACCGTGACCGGATGCTCATCCGGATAAACACGGCTGAGCGCGAGCTTGACCGCCTGGGAAACGGCGGGGCTATAAACCTGTGCCACCAGGAGCGGGCGGGCGGGATCGATCCCGAGAAGCCCCGATGCGAAAGGGTTCTGATCCAGAGTGGCGGCGATATGCTCGGCATCGACGATCTGCAGGCCGTGCTGGAGCACATCGACGTTCGCCGCGCTAACCACGGCGTCGAAGAAGCTGACCGCACCGAGCACATCAATCGAAATGCCGCGTTCTCTCGCCAACGCTTCGATTCTCGAGACCGATAGCTCGGCAAGCCGCGGATGACCCGGTACCGCGAAGACGACTGTCCCGCCCAACGTGGCTCGTTCGACAACGCGGCCTGCAATGGCGGCGTACACGTCGTCAAACCGTTCGAAGCGCTGATAGAGATCGTCGCATGATGTCACCCGAGGGTCGGTCAGTAGATCGTCGAGGCCCGGATGAACGCGGGTTCGCAGGATGATGGCGTCGGCGGCGTCGAGGACACGCTGTGCGCCGAGCGTGCGGAGATCAGGATCGCCCGGGCCGAGGCCAACAATGACGATTCGAGAGGCCACGGTGCTCACGTCTTTGCCGCGGTCTTGTCGGCGCCGAGGCTGAGGACCGCGAGGAACGCCTCCTGCGGAATCTCGACGTTGCCGACCAGCTTCATGCGGGCTTTGCCTTCCTTCTGCTTTTCGAGCAGTTTGCGCTTTCGTGTGACGTCGCCGCCATAGCACTTGGAGAGGACATTCTTGCGCATGGCGCGAATGGTCTCGCGGGCAATCACCCTGCTGCCGATCGAGGCTTGCACGGGCACATCGAACATCTGGCGGGGGATCAGGCCGCGCAGGCTCTGTACAAGCTCCCGGCCGCGCGGGTAGGCATCGTCCCGGTGGGTAATCAGCGAGAGAGCATCGACGGGCTGCCCGTTGACCAGGACATCGAGCTTGACCAGATCGGAGGCGCGCATGTCCTTGAACGTGTAGTCGAGAGAGGCGTAACCCTGGGTGCGGCTCTTGATCTGATCGTAGAAGTCGACGATCAGCTCGGCAAGCGGCATCTCGAACTTCATCTGCACGCGATCCTGATCGAGGTAGACCAGTTCCTTGTATTCGCCGCGCCTACCAGTGACCAACTCCATGATTGCGCCGATGTATCGCGCTGGGACGATGATCGAGATATCGAGCCAGGGCTCACGGATTTCTTCGATGTCTCCAGGTGAAGGCATGTCGGCGGGATTGTCGATCTTGAGCTGCTCGCCGCCCCGAAGCTCCACCTCGTATTCCACGCTCGGCGCGGTGGCGAGGAGGTGAATGCCGTACTCGCGCTCCAGCCGCTCCTGAATGATCTCCATGTGGAGCAGGCCAAGGAAGCCGCAGCGAAAACCGAATCCGAGTGCTTCCGACGACTCCGGCTCCCAGGTGAGGGCGGCATCGTTCAGGCGCAGGCGCTCCAGCGCATCGCGCAGCTCCGGGTAATCTTCGCTGTCAACTGGGTAAAGTCCGGCGAAAACCATCGGCTTCGCGGGACGGTAGCCCGGAAGCGGTTGGCTTGCTGGCCTGGCGGCGAGCGTTACCGTGTCGCCAACCTGAACGTCCTGAACAACTTTCAGGCCCGTGGCCAGGTAGCCCACTTCGCCGGTGCGCAGCTCGCTGACGGGGTGCATGTCCGGGTCGAAGAACCCGACTTCCAGGAGTTCAGTTTCCTTGCCGTTGGCCATCAGCTTGATGCGGTCGTTGCCGCCGATCTCGCCGTCGATGACCTTGACATAGGCAATGACTCCCTTGAAGGCGTCGTAATGGGAGTCGAAGATCAGTGCGCGAGTGGGCGCATTCGCGTCTCCACGTGGCGGCGGCACGTGCCGGACGACGGCCTCGAGGATGTCGCTGATGCCGAGGCCTGTCTTGGCTGAAGCCTGGACGATCTCGTCGTCCAGAAGGCCGATGAACTGGCTGACTTCGGCGGTAACCCTCGCGGGATCGGCGCTGGGGAGATCGATCTTGTTGATGACGGCCACGATTGCCAGTTCCTGCTCCAGGGCAAGATAGACATTCGCCATTGTCTGCGCTTCGATGCCCTGGGCGGCATCAACGACGAGGAGCGCGCCCTCGCAGGCGGCAAGGCTACGGCTCACCTCGTACGAGAAATCGACGTGCCCTGGCGTGTCGATCAGGTTGAGCTGGTAGGTGATCCCGTCCCGCGCCTTATAGGCCATGCGAACCGCGCGCGCTTTGATGGTGATGCCCTTTTCCCGCTCGAGATCCATCGAGTCGAGAAGCTGAGCTTTCATCTCGCGCTGGGAGACGGTCTCTGTTTGTTCCAGCAGCCGATCGGCGAGGGTCGATTTACCGTGATCGATGTGCGCGATGATCGAAAAGTTTCGAATCCTGGCGGTGTTCAGTGACGTCTCGTCGCTCATTCGCTCGCGTCGTTCATGCGTCCAATGCCAGTGGCGGAGTATAGCCGACTGTCATCAGTTCGATTGTCTGAATGGGGACCGTCTATCGGTTGATCCGAGCGAACAACCCGCGCAGGGGAGGCACGCGGCGCGAAACAAGGTCGATCGTGGTGAAGAGCTCCTGCAGGTGCAGCATCCAGGCACTGATCAGAAAGACGGCGCCAACGGCGCCTAGCGCGATCACGACGACGAGAAGTTGCTGGAGCCGTGGCCCAACGCCTGGCGTGGTCGCCTCGGTGAGTGGACCCGAAAGCAAGTACGCGGCGACGGCGGTCAGTACTGTTGCGCCGAGGGCGCGGAGAAGCCAGTGCCAGGCACGGGGGCTCATGCCGCCCAGCCTGCCGCGCAGAACGGCGATCAGGATGAGCGCTTCAACCGTCGTGCTGACGCTGAGCGAGAGCGCCAACGCCAGGTAGCCCATGCGATCGAGCAACGCCGCGCCCATGGCGACGTTCAGGACGATAATCGCGATACCGGCTATCACGGGGGTCCGGGTGTCGTGCATGGCATAGAAGGCTCGCGTCAGCGCCTCGACGAGAGCATAGCCGACGAGTCCAGCAGCGAGGAACCCGAGTGGGGCGGCGACAAGCGCGGTTGATTCGGATGAGAAGGCGCCGCTTTGGAAGAGCGTTTGCACGATCACGGTACGAAAGAAGAACAGGA
>CAYSXO010000145.1:0-10643 GCA_964434995.1 uncultured Sphaerobacteraceae bacterium | reverse complement strand
TGGAGGCCAGGACGCGCAGGGCCGTGTCCCCCTCCGTCGCCAAGGCCCAACCGCACAGCGGATCGGCCACCGGGCGCCTCCTTCCGGCGTCCCCCATCCTCACGCTTCTAAAATCTTGTTGGATAAACTACCTGGCCAGCGAGGTGGATGTCTGCAGAGTGGTCGCTGGAGCTGTGGTCAACATCGACGCAGGCTCGGACCCCGACCGCCAGTGGGAACGTAGGCACGAACCCAACATCCTTGCAAAGGCGGGAAATATCCAGAGCTCCGCGTTGCTGGTGCGGCAGAATCGCCACGCCGGCATCGGTTGGATCGCCAACCTCGGTCCAGGACACCGACGGGATTACCGTCCCAAGCGCCTCCAGAATCTCCTCAAGGGAGGAGGCGACGCCCGACCCGACATTGTACACATCCCAGGAGAGTGAATCTGCCAACACCAGCCGCGCCAGCGCTTCGGAAGCATCAAAGATGTGGCAATAGTCTCGCCGGCGCGCGGCGCCGAACACACGCAACTGCTGGCCGGACGTTGCTTGTTGAACGAGCTGCTGGATCGTGGACATACCATGACGAGAAGTCGTGGCGCGCTCCATGGGGCCATACGCGGTGCCGAGCCGGCCAATAGCTACCTGGAATCCAAACAGGTCGCGGTAGCGCAGACACATCTGCTCGGCCGCGACTTTGCAGATGGAATAGAGGTTCACCGGAACCGGAAGGTACGTTTCGGGTATCCGCGCCAGGTTCTCCCGCGGAGAGCCGTATACCCCATCGGAACTGATGAAGACCACTCGGCTGACATCACTCATTCGCGCCGCTTCCAGCATGTTGACCGTGCCGCCAAGATTGACCTCGGCCACGCGTGCTGGGGCCCGCTCCTCTTGCTGTGGAGTAGGGGTGACAGCGGCAGCATGCACGATCACCACGATGCTCTCTGCCCGTACAAGCTTGACCAAGGCCGCGCGGTCTCGAACGTCGCCAATGATGAACTGGACGTTGGCAACGTATTCACCGAGAAAGCGCAACGTTGCCTCATCCGGCTGGCGGCGAGTCAACGCGACGACACGCTGCCCATGGACGGCGAGCATCCGCGTGAGGTTGATGCCCACAAAGCCGGTGGCGCCAGTGATAAGGACTGTCACGAAGAGATTGGCCTCCGAGCGTCAGATGCTCATCCGCGGATCAAGCACGTCCCTCAGCCAGTCCCCCAGGAAGATGATGCCCAGCACGGACACGGTGATCGCCACTCCGGGAAAGGTAGCCAACCACCATGAAGTCGCTACGTGCTCACGCCCGTCTGCCAGCATGCTTCCCCAAGTGATGGTTGGCGGCTGCGCGCCCAATCCGAGAAAACTCAACGAGGACTCGGCAATGATCGCGGTGGCAATGCTCAATGTCGAGAGGACAATCACGGGCGCCAGAATGTTCGGCAAGATGTGGCGCACCGCAATTCGCCATTCATTCTGCCCAGCAACTTTCGCTGCCAGAACATACTCGGTCTCCTTCGCGGCCAGAACTTCAGCCCGGACGACCCTGGCGTACGTCACCCATCCAGTGACGCTCAGGACAACAATGAGATTGAAGAGACCAGTGCCGAGAACGCCAATGATCGCCAGCGCCAGGACGATAAAGGGCATTGCCAGAAATGTATCGATCAGCCGCGAAAGCACGACATCGAGAATCGAGCCGTAGTATCCACTGATCAACCCGATAGCAACTCCGATGATGCCCGAGGCGATCATTGAGGTAATGCCAACCAGCACCGAAATCCGCGCGCCATAGAGCAGACGACTAAGGATGTCGCGGCCCAATTGATCGGTTCCCAACGGGCGCGCCCAATCGCCTCCAGGGCTCCAGGCAGGCGGCAAGAACCGCGCGTTGACGTTCATGGCCGCTGGATCATGCGGCGCCAGGGTGGGTGCAAAGAGCGCCGAAACGATGACCAGAAAGACGATCACCGCGCCGATCAGGCCAACGGGACTCCGGCCCAGGCGCCCCCAGCTGATACGCCGGCGTTTCGCAGGCGCATTCAACGCGGCAACGGGTCCCCGGCTGGCCACACACTCCGTCATCGTGACTCTTCCCTAGCGTCGAATTCGTGGATCAAGCAGCGAATAAGTCAGGTCTACAAGAAGGTTGATCAGCATGATGATGACGGCTGTCACAAAAACCGCTGCCTGGACCACGGCCATGTCACGAGTGTTCACGGCCTGAAGCATCAGCCGGCCCATGCCCGGCCAGGCAAAGACCTGCTCGACGATGATCGCTCCCCCCAGGAGCCAGCCAACTTGCAGCCCGAAGACGGTCACCACTGACAGGAGGCTGTTCTGCAAGGCATGGCGCACTACGATCCGCGACTCGGATAGGCCCTTAGCCCTCGCGACCGAGATGTACTCTTTGCGAATGACTTCCAACATGCTCGATCGAATCAAGCGGGTCAATGTCGTTGCCGTGCCCAAGCCAAGGGTTATCGCCGGCAACACAAGGTTTCGCCAATCTCCCGTCCCGGACACTGGCAGCCACTCGAGCTGCACGGCAAAAACCAGAATAAGCATGATGCCGAGCCAGTAGTTCGGCATGGCTCTCCCAATGACAGATATGGTGGTTGCGGCCAGATCGACCGGCGAGTTCTGGCGCAATGCGGAAATGAGCCCTGCCGGAAGCGCAATCAACCAGGCGATGACCATCGAGACAACCGTCAGCAACATCGTGGCCGGCAACCGCTCCAGAACGATCGGCAGCGCGGGCGCACGATACCGAAAGGACGTGCCGAAATCTCCTCGAGCCGCGTTTCCGAGAAACTCCAGGTATTGCACAACCAATGGGCGATCGAACCCATAGGCCTTGCGGGTCAGTTCGATTTCTTCCTTGCTGGCGCTCGGCGGCACAAACTGCATCACCGGGTCGCCGCGGAGCCGCAAGACGACAAAGACCATCGTCGCAACCAGCAACAGCACCGGAATCATCTGCACCAACCGCTGGAGAATGTATCTGAGCATCGAGCCTCCGCAAACGCGGCATGGAGCGGTTTGCCCACCCCATGCCGCGCTGCTCGCCTGCCGTGATTACGGCTGCACCGTGGCCTCTCCAAACCACAGGAACCCATCGGGAGCCGGCGTAAACTCAAGGTGCGAACCGCGGCCAATGGTGTCATTCATCTGGTAGAGCGCCAGGAATGGTCCGCCGTTTGCCGCGGCCATCAATTGCTGCACCTCCATATACTGCTGGCAGCGCTCCTCGGCGTCCATGTTCACCGCTGCCGCGCGGATCAACTCATCCGCACGATCCGCTTCTGGACCAGACCAGCCACTACGCTCTCGGCGATCCGATCGCTCACCTAGCACGGTAATCCACGGATCAAAGAAGGTATTCCCCAGGGCGTCGAGGTAGATCTCCTGGTTGAGGTTCGGGAAATAGATCTGCTCGCGAAAAGCGCTGGTGTCCATGATCTGGAGATCGATCGTTAGACCGGCCTCCTGCAGCATCGCTGCCAGCAGTTCCGCGACATCCTTCTCCATGGGGTACGCGAGCGAAGCGTGGAAGGTGAGCGGTTCACCGTTGTATCCAGCCTCTTGCAACAGTTGTCGTGCCTTCTCCGGATTGTATTCACCGACTTGATCGTAGAGCGTTGGATCGCTGCACGCCGTTGGTGGCGTCACCCGCGTAAGGGTTGGGATGCCCATACCCCCGAGAAGATCGATGATCGCCTGTCGGTCAATGGCCAGATCTATCGCCTGGCGAACCCGGGGATCTGTCGTCGCCCCGGTAAAGTCGGGGATCGATTCGGAGGGCCCAGCACGAAGCGCGATCATCATGATCTGCGTGGTAAGGAATGGCTCAAGAACCAGATCCGGGTTGCTCTCAACCCGCTCCCAGTCCTGGATCGGGACAGAGGTGATCAAATCAACCCCGCCCTGCAGGAGCTCCGCGACACGGGTGGATGCCTCGGGGATCGACCGCAACACGATCTGATCGATCGCGGGCTTGCCCCTCCAATAGTCTGGGTTCGCCGCCAGGGTGATGTGATCGTCCTTGACGAACTCCACCAGCGTGTAGGGGCCAAGTCCAATAGGCTGCTGGCTGAAGCCCTCATTGCCCACTTCTGCCGTGTAGACCGGCGGAACGACCTGGCACCCAGTCGCGGAGATCTTGCTCAGGAACGCGGGTTCCGGCTCGGCGGTATGAATCTCGATCGTATAGTCATCGATGATCTTCACCTCGCTGATAAAAGTCCACTGCCCATGAACGAGCGCTTGGGGATCAGCGAGAATGCGGTCGATCGTGTACTTCGCCGAGGTTGCGTCGAATGGTTCTCCATTCGTGAAACTGATGCCCTCCCGCAGCTTGAGCCGCCAGGTGGTGTCATCTATGTTCTCATATGACTCCGCCAGCCACGGCGTGAATTCTCCGGTCTCCCGATCGCGCCAGACGAGACAATCGCTGAGGTTTGAGTGAATCCACGTCGCGACAATCGCCCAATCATACGGATAGTCAAAGGACGTGACGAGCTCGGGCAGCCCAACGACGATGCTGCTCTCCTGCGCAGAGGCCACGCGGCCGCCTCGCACCAACCCCACGCCCGACAAGACGCACGACACGATCAGCACGAGACCGCAGATTACGCTGTAGCGCCGTGTGCGTTTCCCGGTGTCCATCTATCCCTCTCCTTTCCAGGAGCTCACCTTTCGTCACGGCACGCCCTCGCTGGAGCGTTCCGCGGGCTACCTGCCACTCAACACAGGTGACGGATTTCCTCACCCGCCCAGCTCGCGGACCCGAGCCATTTGGCAAGGCACATGGGTTCTAGCGATCCACCGCATAGTGAAGAACTTTTTCAGGGTCGAGCTCAACGCCAAGTCCGGGCCCCTCTGGCACGGACATGCACAGTCCAGTCGGCTCTATGGATGCGGTCAAGAGGGTTTCCCCCATGCCAGTGGGAGGTGACGGCCAGGTGACGGCCGGCAATGCGGCGGCGATATGGGCGGCGGCGGCGGCGATCACGTCGTAGTAGATGGCAACCGAGAGCTCGATTCCACTAGCCTCGGCAATATGCGCGATTTTCAGAACGTTCAAGATTCCGCCGTGTTTCGTGATCTTGAGGAGCGCGGCTTGGGCGCTCCCACGCTTGAGGACTTCGATGGCATCGTCCGGGCCATGGATTGCTTCATCCACCATCACCGGAGCCCCAAAGCGCCGGGCGAGATCCGCCATCTCGTCCAGGCGCTTGACGGGCTGCTCGATCATGCCAAGACCGCCGATTTTGTCCATGGCGCTCAGCGCACGGATCGCCTGGCCATGTGTATAGCCCCCATTGCCATCGACCTGAATGACTGACCGGCCAGCACACGCCTCGCTGACCGCCCGAAACCGAGCGATGTCCTCATCGACATCAATGCCAACCTTCATCTTCAGCACCGGGTACGGGGTTCTGAGCCGCTCTTGCGTCTCGAGGAACATGGTTTCCGGATCCGCCCGGTGAACCATGGACATCAAGGACACGCCATCTCGCAGACGCCCCCCGAGCAATTGGTAGACCGGCACGCCGAGAATCTTCCCCTTGAGATCCCACACCGCGAGGTCAATTGCCGCCTTCGTAGAAAGGTGGCCGGGAAGCGCCTGATTCATTGCGACATGCACGCGCTCAATATCGAGGGGAGAGAGGCCAATAACCGCTGGCGCCAGGTACGCGGCGATATTGGTTTTGATACCGGCAGCCGGTTCACCATAGAAAGGCGCGTCGACCGCGGTCTGGCCGACTCCGACGAAACCGTCGTCCGTTTCGATTTCGACTACGACGGTCGTGGCGTCATCACAACTGCCATACGACGTCGTGAGGGTAACCGTGCGCGGCACGCTGACGATCGTCGCCCTGATTTTCGCGATTTTCATGGCATCCCTCTCCGGCCCCCCTGTTGAGACGATCGGACACGGCGCGCCAGCACAGTCGTCGCCTCCGCGGCTACGTGCAGCTCGCCGGCAAGCTCCCTGGCGAAGGGCCGGCAATGCAAACACGGATTGACAAGCATGCCACGCCCACTCGCGAGTATCTCACATATTGAAAACATATCTTGTATGTTGAGAATCTTAGCGGGCGTTCAGGACCCTGTCAAGGCGCTTCTCGGCAGATAACCCAGGGGTATGCGGCTCGCGGGCATTGCCTCGCGTCGGCCGCTCGATGCCCGCCTCCTCGAAGCAATGTCTTGCCAGGTTGCCCCGCCCACTGACGCGGTCGCCACCACGGCTGCCGTTGCCCAGGATCCGCGCGCCAGCCGCATAGCCCGGCGCTTGACACCCATGGAACAACCCTCCTAGTATTCTCACTAAGCAATAGTCAATATCAACAATTGAGAGATTTTGGCTAGGAAAACGATATGGCCAGAGACGACAACAGCAGCGCCGGGTCACGAACGGTTGAACGGGCCCTTACGGTCCTCGACATAGTGTCAGCGAACGCATCCCCTATGCGGCTTTCGGACATCGCGCATGCAGCGGGGTTCGATATCAGCACAACGTCACGACTGTTGACCTCCCTGCAACGGGGCGGCGTCATCATGCGGGATCCGGACACCGGCCGCTTTCGGTTGGGGTACAAGCTGTTGCATCTGGCTGTCGTGGTGCAGCAGCAGTCTGGATTGCAGGACGTCGCGGAGCCCGTGCTACGTGGCCTCGTCGATGCTTTCAATGAGACGGCCACGGTCAACGTCTTGCTTGACTCGCACATTATTGTCGCGGCGCGCGTCGTTTGTGCGAATCAGTTGCGCATCTATGCGCCAATCGGTTCGCGCGGCCCGCTCTATTGCACCGCGGCCGGAAAGGCGATTCTCGCGTCACAAACGGACGTGGAGATCGAACGCCTCCTCAATCTCGGCATGCCACGTCTCACGTCACGCACGATTACCGAGCCAGCCGCGATGCGCGAAGAGTTGGCCATCATCCGTGCCCAGGGCTATGCGGTGGACCGTGGTGAGCGCGAAGACGGTCTCATAGGCATTGCCTCCCCAATTCGAGACGCGGCGGGCACGGTGTTCGCGAGTTGTGGCGTTTCCGGGGCAGCGGCGCGGATCTCAGCGGATCGCTTTGCGGACTTTGGCGCACGAGTTTCAGCCGCGGCAGCGGAGATCTCCTCACAACTTGGTTGGCAACGCGAACGCGAGTCGTCCGTTCGCTCACAAGGAGCACAATCGAAGAAGTAGCTCGTGATCCCATGCGCCGGTATCGCGGCTCGCGGACAGCGGCTGTCGGGAATTCCTGCTCACGCGCAGCGGCCTCTTTGTCGATGGAAATGAGAAAGGTTGCCCATGACCGAACAGCCTCCGCTGCTTGCCATTCCGGAAGAGGAGTTCGCCCTCCGACGCGATTCCGTGCGCCGGTTACTTGAGGCACGAGCGCTTTCGGCGCTGGTTCTTTTTGATCCGCTCCTCATAACCTATTTGACAGGCTTCGCGCATGCGGCGACGGAACGCCCCATCGTGCTGGTCATGCCCGTGGACGGTGAACTCGCGGTGCTTGCGCCGCGGCTCGAGGAAGAGCACATCGCCGGACGCATACCGGCAATCAGGCGTCTCTGGGTGTACCCGGAGTATCCACATCTCCGCCATCCGATGCTGCACCTGGTGGACCTGTTGCACGAACTGCCGGTGGATACCGCGGCCCTGGCAATCGATAGCGACGGGCATGGGTCAGGCGCCGGCTATCAGGGGCCGGCCCTCAGCACGGTCATCCCATGCTCGCGCCTCACCAACATTCGGCGCGAGCTTCACGAATTGCGCCGAATCAAGTCGCGGAACGAGATTGATCTGATCCGCGCCTGTGTCCCGTTTGGCAATGCGGCGGTCCAATTGCTCGCGGAATATGCCCGGCCAGGCCAGAACGAAATCGCCATCAGTCTCCAGGCCATGGCGGAGGCCAGCGCTGACATGCTGCGCCAGCTCGGCCCTGCCTATCGAGGCGTTGACAACGGCTCGGCCCCAGTCCGCTGCGGAATTGTAGCCGGGCCCAAAACCGGTCTGCCGCACCCAATTGACGATTCTCGTCCCATGCAGCGCGGCGATGTGCTGATCCCCTGGGGCTGCGGCATTATCGGCGGCTACCACAGCGAACTGGAACGAACGTTCTTTCTGGGCGAGCCGAGCGCAGAGCAGCAACGAATCTTCGCAATCATGCGCGGCGCCCAGGATGTGGCGTTCACCACGATCCGGCCCGGCCGTCCCTGCCGGGAGGTCGACGCGGCGGTTCAGACTTACTTCCAGGACCAGGGGGTGGCAGAGCTGTCACGGCATCATACGGGCCACGCGCTTGGGCTGGAAGTTCATGAGGCTCCGTTCCTGGACGTTGGTGATGAGACGCTGTTGGAACCGGGGATGATCTTGAGTTGCGAGCCCGGCCTTTACGTCGCCGGCATGGGCGGATTCCGGCATTCCGATACCGTTCTGGTCACAGAGACGGGCGCCGAATTCCTCACTGATTACCCTCGTGATATCGAATCAGTAACGATCGCCGCCTGACCGCTTCCGGATTCACGGATACCCATGTTGTCCGAGTTCGGTCATAGTCGCCAGGATACGGGCTGAGGAGCGCAGTTCATGAGCACGGGGACAGTCGCCTTATCGCGGATCGATCATAACCGGTACTACGCGTACGAAGACTTCACCGCGCATCTCCACAATCTGGCGCGTGCGTTCCCGAACCTGGCGACGTTGCGCTCAATTGGCGCCAGCCATCAAGGGCGCTCGATTTGGGCGATGACGCTAACCAACAGCGGAACCGGCCCAGCCGAATCGAAGCCCGCCTTTTACATCGATGCAAACAACCATGGCGAAGAGATTGTGACCTCTGCCGCCGCGCTCTATCTCATCGACGATGTGCTGCACGCATATGGGCACGATCCTGTAATCACCGAGCTGCTCGACACACGGACACTCTATGTCCTGCCCCGGATCAACCCGGACGGCGCCGAGATCAGCATGGCCACCCCCTATCGGACGGTTGGCAATGGTCGCTACTTTCCTGGAGATGAGCAACCGACGGGGCTCCATATCGAAGACATCAATGGTGATGGACGGGTTCTCCAGATGCGCATGCAGGATCCGGGGGGCGAATGGAAAGTCTCAGATGCCGAACCTCGGTTGATGACGCTTCGCGCCCCCGGTGAAATCGGAGGAACCTACTACCGCCTGCTCCCGGAAGGGATCGTCCGGAACTGGGACGGGGTGTCGGCGCCGATCGTGAAGCCACGGCATGGAAACCTCAACCGCCAATTTCCGGTCAACTGGGTTCCCGCCAGTGGCGAGTATGGGGCCGGGGCGTTGCCGCTCGAAGAGCCCGAGGCCGCGGCGGTTGCCCAGTTCCTCCTCTCCCATCCGAATATCACCGGTGTCCACGCCTACCACAGTCACAGCGGCGTGATCCTGCGGCCCTCGGGCTACCGCCGGGACGTCGAACTTCCTCCAGAGGACGTCGAACTCCATCAGATCATCGGCGAGGTTGGATCCGAGCTGACCGGTTATCCCGTGATCTCCACGTTTGAAGATTTCACGGAGAGCCTTCGCAGCCCACGGCACGGCACGCTTACTGACTGGACGTATGAGCAGCTCGGCCTGGTGAGCTTCTGTCCCGAATTCTGGGACGTCGAGACTGAGGCAGGCACGCACAAGCCGCAGTTCTTCCCGCACCGGACCCAGCGAGAGGAGGAGGAGATCGCCCTCTTGCGTTGGGTAGATGAGCATGCATCCGACGGGTATGTCGATTGGTCACCCTTTGACCATCCGCAGTTCGGCGCGATAGATCTTGGCGGCTGGGATCCGTTTCTCGTGCAGCGGAACCCTCCGCCACAGTTCCTCGAGCGGGTTGCCCGCCCGACGTGCCGCTTTTCCCTTCATCATGCCGCGGCTTCGCCGCTGGTTCGCATCACCTCCCTCCGATCCGAGGCGCTCGGTCACGGCTTCCATCGCGTCGTGGCCACGATCCAGAATCTGGGGTATCTGCCAACGCACATCACGCAACAGGCCCTCGACATTGGCATCGCCTCTCCGGTAACCGTCTCCCTCGCCGGGAATCCACCCGTCAATCGGCTCATGGGAGCGGAAACCCAGGAAATTGGGCACCTGGCGGGGCGGGCAACACGCCGCACGCTCTACGACGCCTGGCGACGGCCGTGGGGAGAGTCTTCCCGCGTAGCCGAATGGCTCGTTCATGTACCAGAAGGCGAGCAGGCCGCGGTTCTCGCCCGGTCAGAGTCGGCAAAAGGTGGGACGCACGAGGTTCGTCTCACGATCACCAGTTAGTCAGCACGTGCGCCCCATGGCGGGCCAGCAATCGATAGCGCCGGGAGGCGCCGCGCCAAGGCGGATGTGGCTGCAGGGCGCATAGCGCAAGGAGGCAGGAGACATGGCACGCGAGCCAATCACGGTCGCGGATGTAACGGTCGAGCCAGGGGAGCGTGCTTTTGGGTTCCTCCATGTCGGCGAGCTTGCAGCATGCACACAAGTTCGCATCCCATTTCAGGTCATCCACGGGGCAAGCGAAGGGCCGACGCTCGGACTTGAATCGACACTTCACGGCTGGGAGCCGATGGGAGCTGAGGTGATCCGGCGCGCCCTGCTGCGAGTCGACCCAACGCGGTTGCGCGGAACGCTCCTGAGCCTGCCCCT
>CAYSXO010000144.1:4761-10680 GCA_964434995.1 uncultured Sphaerobacteraceae bacterium | reverse complement strand
CGCGCGGCCATTGTTGTGAAATTGCGTGACCCTGATGAGGGATGTGGGGGGTGATTCGTGGCTGATGAGCGGACATTGGTAATCGTCAAGCCGGATGGCGTGCAGCGCGGTTTGGTCGGGGAGATCATCGGGCGGCTGGAGCGCCGCGGGTTGAAGATCGTCGGTCTCGATTTCCGGACGATCGACCGAGGGGTTGCGTCACGGCATTACGGCGAGCATGAGGGCAAGCCCTTTTACGACGGCCTTATCGAGTACATCACCTCTGGCCCGAGCGTGCTGATGGTGCTGGAAGGACCAAATGCGATCTCGGTGGTGCGGTCAACGATGGGCGCAACGAACCCGGTCAATGCCGTGCCGGGGACGATTCGCGGCGATCTGGGTTTGATGACGGGTCGGAACCTCATTCATGGCTCCGATGGCTCCGAGAGCGCCGAGCGTGAAGTTGCCCTCTTCTTTGGCGACCGCCTGGACGGCTCATGGGCTCGGGAGAGTGATCGCTGGATTCTGGAGTAACGCGGCGGGTTTCACGTGAAACACGACCATGCGAACTGACACGCGGGGGCTGCCATTTGGCAGCCCCCGCGTGTCAGTTCGCGTCGGATTCGGCGATTCGGGATGCGCGTTTCGCGGACGTCCAGCATGGAAGACTCCCGCTGACTTTCAGCGGCCGAGCCACGGCATGCCGTGCGCCGAAATCCCACCGCGGTCTCTGCGCGATCGAAGATCTTGCCGCTTCTTCCGTACCGGAGGGCACCCGGGAAAATACCTACGAATCGGAAATATGGACGAGACCTGGCTGAAAGTTGTGGTGGGTCATCAACTCAGCAACCATATTCCGCAGTTGCTGGTCGGTGACAAACGGCGAAAGTGGCCGCCGATCGTAGACCGGCGAGCCCGCGAACTTCTCGCGCATGGCTGAAGATCGCGTGTCATTGCGTGACGATCGATAGTAGTAGTCGGCAAACAACTCGTGGCCGTCTGTCGTGAGATAGAGCGCATAGCTGGGGTCGATCTCCAGACCGACGAGTCCGTTCTCCACCGAGTCGACGACAATTGGGTAGCCCTCGGGTACGCGAGGCCGATATTCATGTGCGACGAGCTGCAACATCGGCAGCACTCTAGCTCGCAATTGCTCGAGCAGTTCCAATGACACGTTTCCCTCCCGCGATTCCGGCATGGCTGCCGGCTCATCTGCTGCTTACGATTATCTCCCAAATCCACGCCTTGGTTCACCCGTTTGCGGCTGTTCCGGCGCCTGGTCCTGGCAGCACCGAGCGTTCCATTCGCCGTGGTGTCCGCCGCCCCCTGTTTCACGTGAAACCCACTGACCGAAACACCACTCGATCGCCAGAGGCCGGAGATGAACCGCCACACTCGAAGGTCGCAACGCCTGACGATCGACGACGAGCATCTGGGCCGCGTACGACCCCCAAAGCACCGCGTCCAGGCATGCGCATCATGCAAAACGATAGCGATGCACGATGACGCCAGGCAATGCCCTTGGACGTCCGGCAGGCGCCACGTTTACCCAAAGGCACGTGAGCGAAGACCCCGCGTGCCGAATGGCCAATCCAATCGGTGGTCAATCGACCCAAGGGAATCGTGCTGAATAGGGCGCCAGAAGAACCATGTCGCGCCGAGCGCCCGCGCGACATCTCGGCACGCCGCAATCGTACGCATCCAGGCCCGACACGCAAGCTCGCGGCGGCTCCCAAACGGCCAACGTCGCACGACGGCAAAAATGCCCGATGCAGGCCTAGTTCCCCGCTGCCGCCTTCAAGGCGCGGCTCTCATCTGAAAGAAGGCTGGCGCGTGGAGTGACTTGCCCCGCGTACTTGTTGCCGACCTTCTGGCGATAGGGGACGGACACCGGCGAGCTGACCTGCTCGAACGAAAACGCGCAGATGCGCATCCCCGGATAGAGCGCCACGGGCATGCGGCCCAGGTTGCTCAACTCCATCGTCGCCGTGCCGATCCAGCCGGGTTCGAAGACCGCCGCCGTTGAATGCACTGTAATGCCGAGCCGCGCGATCGACGAGCGGCCCTCCAGCCGCCCCAGGAGATCGTCCGGCAGCTCCAGGCTTTCGATCGTCGAGGCCAACGCGAAGTCTCCCGGCTGCATGAAGAACGGTTCATCGCCGGTGCAGACAATCGTGCGCATTGCATCGCCAATCGAATGCGGCTGCCGGGGGTCGATGAACGAGTGGCGGCTATGCTCGAACACCATGAAGGTCGTGCCCAGGCGAAAGTCGATCGACACCGAACCGAGCGCCGAATCGAGATCGGGCATGGGCTCGATGCGGATGCGTCCGGCATCGAGGGCATGGCGAATATCACGGTCAGAAAGAATCATGTGCGCCCCTCGCGTTCTACCTCACAACGCGCGGCGGGAACACGCGGATGGTGACGGGTTCGTCCCAATGGACGCCAGCCGAACGCTATCCGACACGCGTGTCCCGGTCAAGCCGCGCGGAGTTAGTGTCATCTTGACAATTACTCGGTCCAATTTCTACACTTGCTCCATCCGGGAGACAACAAGCCCAACGTCACCGTGATGCGGGCTTCTCGCCCGGGGGTGCGCGTCCGCCAGCCTGGAACGCCGGGACCGTGCGCGGACGAGGAGGCAACGAACTCGACCATGGTGCTCCAACTGCCGGCCGCGCCGGCATCCGCGCCGTCTGCCAATGGCAGCTCCGAGGCGTCCGCCCCGTGGCTGACCAACCCTCAATTGCCGCCCGCCGCCTGCGTGCCGGAAGAGTCGGTCGGCGCCTATGGTCTCCTGCGCCGGTACGGCGTGACGCCGCCGCGGCAGCAGAAGATCCCCCGTGAATACTTCAAGATGGCAGGCCCGGAGCGGGATGAAAAGATCTGGACCCTGCGGCGGCAGCTCGGCGAAAAGTTGGTCATCCTCGGCCACCACTATCAGCGGGATGAGGTCATCCAGTTCGCCGATTTCCGGGGCGACTCGTTCAAGCTTTCCAAACAGGCGGCGGGCCGCCGCGATGCCGAGTTCATCCTCTTCTGCGGCGTCCACTTCATGGCCGAAAGCGCTGACATCCTCTCCGGGCCGCACCAGAAGGTCATTCTGCCGAACCTGGAGGCGGGCTGCTCGATGGCCGACATGGCGAAGGACGCCGATGTGCAGGCCGCGTGGGACGCCCTGGCCGATCTGGGCATCGACTCTATCGTCCCCATCACCTATATGAACTCCGCCGCGGCCCTGAAGGCCTTCTGCGGCCGCAACGGTGGCATCGTCTGCACGTCATCGAACGCTGGCCGCGTCTTCGACTGGGCCTTCGCGCGGGGCGAGCGCCTCTTCTTCTTTCCGGACGAGCATCTGGGCCGCAACACCGGCGTCAAGAAGGGCATTTCCCCCGACGAGATGGTGGTCTGGGACCCCTTCCTGCCTCTTGGCGGCAACACCCCTGAAGCGCTGCGCGCGGCGAAGATCATCCTCTGGAAGGGGTACTGCTCGGTCCATGCCCGTTTCTCGGTCGAGCAGATCGCCCAGGCGCGGCAGAACTATCCGGATGTCAACATCATCGTTCACCCGGAGTGCCGGCTGGAAGTCGTGCAGGCGGCCGACTACGACGGCTCGACCGAGTTCATCATCGACACGGTCACTGCCGCGCCAGCCGGAACGGTCTGGGGGGTAGGGACGGAGATCAATCTGGTCAACCGCCTCAACGAGGAATTGCCCGACAAGCACGTCTTCTGTCTCGATCCGGTCATCTGCCCCTGCTCGACCATGTACCGCATCCACCCCGCCTACATCCTCTGGTCGCTGGAGCACCTGACGCGCGGCGAGGTCGTCAACCAGATCACCGTCGATGCCACAACCGCGCAAGATGCGCTCGTCGCGTTGGACCGGATGTTGGCGGTACCGTAGTCATTCGTCGCATCCGCGGGGTTTGCGCGCCGTGGAGGAGCGTTGACGGAAATCTGGAGGACGCGAGATCATCTCGGACGGGAGGGTGTCTTCACCAAAGCACGCCGCGATCACATCCGTGCCGAGCATGCCGGTCTAGCCCCCTTGCTTGACGAGGTTCAAACCACGCCGGAGTGGCCCGATCTTGTTCGACGCGATCGACAGTGCCGGCCTTCTACCGTAGAGATTCGCCCGAACGTCTATGGATGAAGGTTGTTGTCCACGTCTCCTTCGGCGGCAAGCCGGGCCCAAAAGTCAGCAGCCCTCTCGATGCTCCCGGATTCGATGACGTCGCAATCAAGTTCAGGCTGACTCCCGACCGCGAGGAGACTGACGAAATCGTCGGCATTCACGTCATTCCGATGATGCCTGGCGCCGTCCCGGCACGTCCCGAATAGGCGGTGCTCACCTGGGCGGTGCTGGCCGGAGACTATGGCACAGAGTTATTGAAGGAGCGGTTGCCGATCTTCATCGACGAGGTTGCCGAAGCCTTCCAGCAGTACTGGAAGCCCGCTCCGCCCATCGAGGAGCAACCCGATGAGATCGAGCGGGCCAGCCGCCAGCGGAAGTCCGCGTAACATTCACCACAAGGCATGCTCTCCGTGCCGTAGCCACCCTCCCGCACCCCTACGGCGCGCGGTTCATGATCGGAAAGGGGCGTCGAAAGGCGCCCTTTCCTCATGCGCCTGAGGAGCATCGTGGTCACTGGCGTTGGCCCTCAACCCCAAGCCGCGACACAGAGGGTACCCCGCCCGTGCGCGAGAGAGGGGAGCATGAAGTCGGGACTCGTGCCAGATGGCGACCAATCTCGATGTCAGCACACCCACTTCCGGGCGCGGGAGAGGGCCGGGGTGAGGGCCAGCGGCGATGACGAAGATGGTCCTTGCCCGCCAAACCTCTCCTTCTCAGGTCGAGCCGGGAGAGGGGTCTGGAGCTGGGGTAGGCACTGGCCATACCTGGACTGATCAACCGGAATCCATATGACACGATTCAGGCGTCATCCCGACGAAGGAGCGCTCTCTGGCATCGGGCCGCGAAAGTCCGTCGCCGAGCCGAGATCCGCCGCTTCGGACTCACATATCACGCCTGGCCAGTGGACTGCCCCTTCGCCGCGCGCGGTATCATCCGCGCCACATGCGAATTGGCGGATCGGGCTATCATGCTTGCGTCGTGCTCTCCCAACGATCCCCGCGGGCCATCACGGCCCCGCGCCCCGCTGATCGGGCGCGAGCGCGAGCTTGCCGCCGCGCTCAACCTCCTCCCGCGGAACGATATCCCCTTGCTGACCCTGACCGGACCCGGCGGCGTCGGCAAGACCCGGCTGGCGCTGGAGATCGCCGCGACGATGAGGGAGTCCTTCCCGGATGGCGTCGTCGTCGTCCCACTCGCGACGATCGACGCCCCGGCGTTGGTGGCGTCAGCCATTGCGCGCGGACTCGACGTACGTGATGTCAGCAGCGAATCGCTGGCCGACCTCGACCGCGCCACGCGGGCCTTTGGCCTGGCCACACCGCTTGGAGTTGTCTCGATGACCGGCATCGCCGGACTGACGCTGGGTGGCGGCATCGGCTGGCTCAACGGGAAACATGGCCTGGCACTGGACAATCTGCTCGCCGCCGACGTTGTCACCGCGGACGGCGAGCTACTTCACGCGAGCGACACCGAAAGCCCTGATCTTTTCTGGGCGATTCGCGGCGGCGGCGGCAACTTCGGCGTCGTCACCTCGTTCACCTACCGGCTGCACCCAGTTGGCCGGGTCCTCGGCGGCCACGTCGTCTACCCGCCGGAGCGCACTCGGGAGGCGCTGCGCTTCTACCACGAGTTCTCCCGCGCGGCCCGGCGACCTGAGCACGATCGGCTATGTCGACACGGATGCCAGCGGCCGCGTCGTCGTTGGCATCTCCGTCTGCTGGAGTGGGCCGCTCGATGAAGGAGAGCGCGCGTTGCGGCCGCTGCGCGCCTTCGGTCCCTCGGTCGCGGATACCATCGGG
>CAYSXO010000144.1:0-4751 GCA_964434995.1 uncultured Sphaerobacteraceae bacterium | reverse complement strand
CAGACGACCTCCGACGCAAACTACCCCGAGGGGCGGCAGCACTACTGGAAGTCACGCATGCTGGCCGACTTGAGCGATGGCGCGATCGAGGCGCTCCTTGCCTTCGCGGCTGAGCGGCCCTCCGGTGACACGAGTCATGGAGCCATCGCTCTGCAGCATCTTCATGGCGCCGCCGCGCGGGTCGATCCTGCCGCGACGGCCTTCCCGCACCGGCGCGACCAATTCGACTTCCTCATCCTCTCGCAATGGGCTGATCCGGCCGACGCGGAGCCGGTCACCACCTGGACGCGCGACTTCTTCGCGGCGATGCAGCCCTTTACCGAGCGAGCCGTCTATGTCAACGGCCTGGGCGAGGGCGAGGAGGCCCGCGTCGGGGAAGCGTACGGCGCGAACTACCCGCGGCTGTCGGCCATCAAGGCGCGCTACGACCCGGATAACCTGTTCCGTGCGAACCAGAACATCCTGCCCATGAAGGACGTGTGACTCCGATACTCGGTTCCGGCTCCCACTCCGGGTCCGCAATGACAGAATGAGGTCAGGAATCTGCTGGGCCAGCCGCGGGACACGGCATGTCAAAGCGCCTGCTCTGGCCCGATGCCGATCAAGGCCGGCAGCCCGGACAAGTCGGGCAGCTCGTCATACGGTCCGTACGCGGGGTTGCCGGTTTTTCCGTAACGATTGATCCAGACCCTTCTCCAGCCGAGCGCGTGTGCCGGCACGATGTCGTATTCAAACCCTTGCGCCACGTGCAGAAGCTCATCCGGCTGGCAGCCGATAGTCTTCAGGGCGTAGACAAACGTCTGCAGCGACGGCTTGTAGGCGCCCGCCTGCTCGGCGGTGATGACGAAGTCGAACGGCACGCCAATGCGGCGCGCGTTCTCGGCCATGATGTCGTCATCGCTGTTGGTGATGATTGCCAGACAGACTCCGGCCGCGCGTAGCCGCTCGAGCGCCGGCGGCACATCGGGGAATGGCCCCCAAGTGCGCGCGGCGGCGACAAGCGCGTCGCCATCCTCATCTCGGTAGGGGATGGCGTATCGCGCGAAGATCTCGGCCAGCGTCTCGCGCAGGACGTCACGATACGGCTGGTAGCGGCCATGCGTGGTTGTCTCGAAGCGCAGCGCCTCGAAATCCGCCAAAAGGCGATCGACGTCGATCCCCTCGGCCCGGCCGCAAAGGAGCTCGCGGGTGACATCATCGGACAGAAACTCGACTAGTGTGTCATAACAATCGAAGGAAATGACCTTCGGCAGATTCAGTGGTGGATTCATCCCCGAAGTATGGTGGACAGCACGGCGCCCTGACAGAGGATCGGGGCGATGCGTCTAATCGCTGCCGTGACAAGACCCGATTTTCCAGGACGGATCGATATCAGTTGCTAGCTGACAACGGGGCGATTGCCATCGCGGGCCGGGGCTCGCGTATTGCCAACCAGACCCCGGCGATGACGAGAGCCCCACCCACGACATGCCAGGCCATTGGGGCCTCGCGCAGCACCACGAGCGCCGCCACAAGACCGATTACCGGAATGAGCGTGTCGAACGCGGCCGCGCACCCGGCTTCGATGTGGCGCAGGGCGTACCCCCAGAGGGCAAAGGTCAGCGCCGAGCAGCCCGCGCCGAGGTAGAGCACCAGCGCTGCCTGCTCGCCCCCGATCGCCGCTGGGGGTGTTAGCTGCCATTCGATCGCCGCGATCGGCAGAAGCGCCGCCATTCCCCAGGCAGCCATGCCGGCAAGCACCGGGAGCGTCCCGTAGACCGGGAAGGCACGGCGGCCCAGCACGACGAAGGCAGCAAAGCAGGCCGTGCTGGCGAGAATCAATGCATCGCCCAGCCCCGGCGCGTGCATGCCGCTGCCGGGCAGCGTGACCAGCGCCACGCCCACCATTGCCGCGCCGATAGCCGCAACGCGCCGGCGCCCGAGGCGCTCACCCAGGATCACCGCGGCCAGCAACAACGTCATGGCTGGCCCCGCCCCCTGCAGCAGGCTGGCGTTGGTGGCCGACGTTCGGGCCAATCCCTGGTTCTGCAGGAGGAACATGAGGGCGACGCCCAGGAGGCCGAGCGGCGCGGTGATCCGGGGAGGGACCCGTGGCCCTCCGGACCTACGGGCAAGTGGCCAGAGGATCAGCAGCGCCACCCCGAAGCGCATCGCCGCCAGCGTCACCGGTGGGATGGCGTCCAGCGCCAGCTTTCCGGCGACGTCGGCAGTGCCCCAGAGGAGGCTCGCCAGAACCAGCGCCGCTACTGGACCAGCGGTGGCGGGCACGGCAAGGAACAGAGCGCTCACGTCAACAATCCCCATCTGTTACCTCGCCCGCATCAGCGGCAGAGCGAGTACCCAAGGCGCATCGTCACTCAAGAAAACCTTGTGGCGTGGGGCACAGCATGGCTGAGCACGGCTCCGTTGGCATGGGGAAATTTCCGTAGATGCGGAAGGACGTGTACGTATTTTCACGTGTCGCGATCGCCGTGGAGTCGGGGTTCTGAAGTTCTGATCAGGTGCGATCGGCGCCCAGAAAACCGAGGCGCCGCGCTTCGGCGACAGCGGCCCCGCGTGAATGGACACCGAGCTTGGCGAGGATGGCCTCGACGTGCTTGGAGGCGGTACGCCGGGTGATGAAGAGGCGCGCGGCGATTTCACGATCGGAAAGGCCGCTGAAAAGCAGGTTCAGCACGTCCATCTCGCGTGAAGTCAGCTGGGAGCGTGGCGCTCCCGCTGGACGGGCATCGATGCGCGCCGCTCGGGCGATATCCTTGCCGTCAGGAACGATGTCGCCGCCTGGCAATCCTCCGGCACGAGGAATCGCCACCTCTTCCCAGGAGATGGTGGGGGCAGGAGCGCCCGCCGCTCGCCAGATTTCAGCGGCGCGCTCGTCACCAAGAACGATCGAGGCCAGCATCTGGCAAGCCGCAACCGCCTGCTCGGCGGCAAGCGACGTCCCGGCTTGGCGCAGGGCGTCCAGCGCGGCCGGCTCCAGCATCTCGTTGATCCGCGTCAGGCACCACTCCGCGAGGACCTGGTCATTCGGCCACATGGCGCTCCCGGTACGCGCATCCAGCGCATCCGCCGCGCCGATCAGACAGGCGGCAACCTCCGGCCGCGTGCTCGTTGCCATTGCCGCCATCGCCCAGAACAGGCGAGCGAGGAAAGCATCATCGTGGATCGCCCATGTCAGGGCGGTCGCCTCAAGGAAGCAGGCTGCCGCCTCCGGCTCCTGGCCGGCCTGGAATCGCGCGTACCCCAGGCCGCATAGTGCGTAGCCAAGGTCCGCGGCCGCGCTAAGTGCACGCGCCGCGCCAACCGCTTGCTCACCATACCGGATGGCGAGCGGTACGTCGCCAGCGACGAGCGCAACGCCGCCCAGCAGATTCAGCGCTGCGCCGGCCTTCACCGGCGCGGCGGCGATCTCGAGCCCGATGGCCTGAAAGGCGCTGTGCGCTTCCGCGATCAATGCTGCCGCCTGATCGAGATCGCCTTTCCAGAATGCCAGAATGCCGTTACTGAAGATCGCCTCTGCCAGCAGGTAGGGTTCGCCCGCTTCCCGGGCAAATGCCAGGCCCTGCTCGCGCAACGGTGTCGCCTGCTCGAGATCACCCTGGCACATCGCCAACCAGCCCGCCTCGCACCACGCGCGTGCCCGGATCAAGACCGGAACGCCGTCATCATGGGCGATGGCCCGATGCAGCCACGTCCGCGCTTCGGTGAACTGGCCGAGGTCGAACCAGAAAATGGCCAATGCCGCGCTCAGGCAATTGAGGGAAAGCGCGTCTTCCCGGCTGGCAAACCAGGAGAGCGCCTGCCGCAGGTTGTCCTGCTCCATGACCAGGCGTTGCATCCGGCCGACATCGCCCTGCATGGTGTGGTGAAGGTCGAGCGCCTCGATCATCTCCCGGTACCACGCGGCGTGCCGGCCCCGGGCTTCCGCCGCTTCGCCCGCGTCAGCCAATGCTGCCAGCCCGAACTCCCGAATCGTCTCCAGCATGGCAAAGCGCGGTTCGCCGACACGCTCCACCCGCCGTATCAGGCTTTGATCGACGAGCAGCCCAATGGCGTCCAACAGGTCATGGTCGACCAATGCGTCCGCGCCCGCGACGGCTGCCGCCGCTCCCAGATGCCACCCGCCCGAAAAGACCGCGAGGCGCCGGAAGAGGGCTTGCTGGTCCGGCTGAAGGAGCTCATAGCTCCAGGCGATCGTGTCGTGGATCGTCCGTTGCCGGGCTGGTAGGTCCCGCGCACCACCGCGCAAGAATCGCAGCCTGTCGGTCATCTGTTCGAGCAACGCCCCGGGCGTAAAGAGCTTCGTCCGGGCGGCGGCCAGTTCGATAGCGAGCGGCAAGCCATCGAGTTGGCGGCAGATCGCGGCGACTGTCACGGCATTCGTTGCGTTCAAGGCGAACCATGGGGCGACAGCTTGCGCCCGTTCAGCAAAGAGACAAACCGCGTCATTCGCGTAGAGCACGTCGTCTGGGGCGCCCGCCACGGGGAGGGGAAACGGCTCAACCCGCGCCTCGTGCTCCCCGCGCACGTGCAGCGGAGCGCGGCTCGTCGCCAGAACTTGCATGTCCGGACATGCGACAAGTAGGGACGCGGCCAGATCACCGACCGCGGGCGCGAGGTGCTCGCAATTGTCCAGCAGCAGGAGGGTCTGGCGCGGCAGAAGTTCCCGTACGAGCTGCTCCTCGACCGGCAACCCAGGAGACGGCGTGAAACCGATCGCTCGCGCCACACTATCGGGCACGAGCGCCAGA
>CAYSXO010000143.1:5253-10717 GCA_964434995.1 uncultured Sphaerobacteraceae bacterium | reverse complement strand
TTCTCGCCGTGGCCGAGGCGCCAGAAGAGGTCATCGCGCTGCAGATCGACGGCGTAATGGAGGACATTGGCGCGGACGCTGCCAAAACCGGGATGCTCTCCAGCGCCTCCATCACCCGAACGGTCGCCGACCGGCTCGAGGCCTGGGGCATCGAGCGTCTGGTCGTCGATCCGGTCATGGTCTCCAAGAGCGGGCACCCGCTGTTGCACGAGCGCGCCGTCGCCGCGCTGAAAGAGCATCTGCTGCCGCTTGCCTTTGTGGTAACGCCAAACGTGCCGGAGGCAGAAATTCTCTCCGGCATGTCGATCGACAGCGCGGCGCGCGCGCGTGAGGCCGCCCGCGCCATCGCCGAGCTGGGGCCACGCTTTGTCATCGTCAAGGGTGGGCATTTGGTTGGAGACGCCACCGACATCGTCTTTGACGGCGTGGCGTTCACCGAGTTAAGCGCGGAACGGATCGACACGCCAAACACGCACGGCACGGGGTGCAGCTTCTCAGCGGCCATCGCGGCCCTGCTTGCGTGGGGCGAGCCGCCCCTGGAGGCCATTGCCGAGGCGAAGCGCTGGCTGACCGAGGCCATCCGCCAGAGTTACGCCATCGGTGATGGCCATTCCCCGGTGAATCACTTTCACGCCTATGACATGAGCGGCGGCCGATCGCGGCGCCGAGGTTGAGCAAAGGAGATCGCGCGTGCCGCCGATGGGCATCAATACGGACGACCTGCGCGACCGCCTGGCCGTCTACTTCGTCGCTGACCCCGAGCAGGCGCGGGGCGATTTCCTGCGTATCGTCGACGACGCGCTCGCCGGCGGCGTGACCGCGTTGCAACTGCGCGCCAAACGGATGGGTGGCCGCGAGATGTATGAGTTGGCGCTTCTCCTGAGCGAGCGCTGCCGCGAGACAGGGGTTCTCTTCTTCGTCAACGACCGGGTTGACGTCGCCCTGGCCTGCGAGGCTGACGGCGTGCATGTCGGCATGAAGGACCTCCCGCTGCCCGAGACGCGCCGCCTGGTTGGCCGCATGATTGTCGGGTTCTCGCCACTGGACATGGCGGACGTCCGCGCGGCAAAGCCGGAAGGCGCGGACTACGTCGGCCTCGGGCCAGTTTTCGGCACCGCGTCGAAGGAGGACGCGCAACCCGAGTTGGGCCTGCCGGCGCTGGCTGAGCAGGTCGCGGCCGCGCGGCTTCCGGCGGTCGGCATCGGCGGCATTACCACCGCCAACGCTGGGTCGGTTATCCGCGCCGGCGCGGACGGGGTGGCGGTCATCAGCGCGATTCAGGCAGCCAGCAACCCCAGGCAAGCAGCGGAATCTCTGGCCCTGGCGGTCAATCTGGCCAGAATCGGACGGTAGCCGTGCGTCACGGCGATGAGGATGTGTCTCGACGGGGGCGGTATCATCGTGCCATGCCGTCTGGCGCGCACGCCTCGAAAACGGGACGGAAACGCCTGATTCATGTCGATGCGAGTTTCGCCTGCTCGTGGCGGCGCGGCCGCAACGGACACCATCGTGGGAGGACGATTCATGGCATTAGCACCCAACGCGCGCGATGTTGCCCGGGAACTTCGCAAGGTCCGGCAGGCCCGGCTCTATTCGCCTCAACCGGTGCCGGATGACGTTCTCGACGAGTTGTTGCAGATCGCCCGCTGGACGGGCAGCTCGCGCAACACGCAGCCATGGGAGTTCATCGTCATCACCGATCCCGAGCAGCTCCGCAAGATCAGCCAGATCCGCACGCCGATCAACTGGGTGGCCGACGTGCCGCTGGCCATCGCGATCGTCCTCAACGGAGAGAACATCCCTTCCGAGGCATTCGATGAAGGGCGGGTGACGGAACGGTTGCTGATCGGCGCGCGGCTTCTCGGCCTTGGCGGTGGCACCGCCTGGTTTGGTGATGATTCTCAGCAGGCGGCTGCCAAGGAGATCCTCGGCATACCGGGCAATCGCACGGCACGCTCCGTAGTCGCGCTCGGGTATCCGACGACGACAAAGGATCACCGGCCAAATCCGGCCATGGCTGGCCGGCGCCCACTGGACGAGCTCGTCAGCTACCAGAAGCTCGGCGAGCGTGGCTGACCGCTGGGTCCTCCGAGGCGACATCGAGGCGCCGTGAGGCAGTTGGCGGCCAAGTCAAAATGACATAATTTCTTACAATCGTTGGACCAGAGTGCCCACCCAAGGAAGGACGACATGAGCGATACCAAGGAGATTCCGGCGACCGACGAGGAATGGCGCGAGCGCCTGACGCCAGAGCAATACGCCGTGCTGCGCGGGCATGGAACAGAGCGCGCCTTCACCGGCCAGTACCTTGACAGCAAGGACGCCGGCACCTATCGCTGCGCCGGCTGTGGCAACCCGCTTTTTGCCAGCGATACGAAATTCGAGTCCGGCACGGGCTGGCCGAGCTTCACCGAGGCCCTTCCGGGCGCGGTCAAGATGATCGAGGACACCTCGTACGGCATGCGGCGCGTGGAAGTGCAATGTGCCCGCTGCGGCGGCCATCTGGGCCATGTCTTCCCGGATGGACCCCGTGAAGCTGGAGGCATGCGGTACTGTATGAACGGCTGCGCGCTCGATCTGGAGAAGCAGGAACGGTAGGCCTGTTCCTGCTTCTCCAGATCGGCGCCGGGGATTACCCCGATTGCGCGTCAGCCCGGGCGTTCAGATGAAAGCCCTCTCCCATTGCGATCTGAGATGGGGAGGTATGCCGGGTTCTCCGCGATCGCGGCGGTCACACGCCCATCTCCCATCGCACTGGGAGATGGGTTGGGGTGAGGGTTCGTCGCGGCAACGGCCTTGCCTGAGTCACTACCTCCCCCTCTCCCAGCCCGCTTGGGGAGGGCCGGGGGTGAGGGCGCTCGCTACTTGCAGGCCCACTCGTTCTTGCGGCCTTCCTTCCACATCCAGGCAGTCGCCAGTGATTGCGCCTCCGGGTCCCAGATGCTGCGGTTGCCGTAGGGCGTGTCCCGCCAGGTCGATTTCAGGAACTGGAAGAGTCCGTAGTAGGGGCCGCTTCTGTTGACCGCGCAAGGATCGAGGACCGACTCGCAACGAGCTACGCGCTCCATCGCTTTCGCCGACTGGCCATACTTGTTGGCGGCCTTCTTGATGAACCCGAGAATCTCTTTCTCCGAGTAGTTCGAGGAGCAACCGCCACCGCTGCCGTTCTTCTTTTTCCTCTTTCTATCTTTGCTCTGGCCGCGGTCCTTGTCCCTGCCCGCGCGCCTGGAGTCCTTGCGGCCTTTACCCGTGCGGTTCTTCCGCGTGCGGCGCGGATTGCTGAACCGCCTGCCTTCGCTTTCAGCTGGTTGCAGGGCCGCGGCTGCCGCCCCGAGAACCGCGAAAATCGCCGCCCGGCGCGTTCTCGCCGTTCCCAGGCCGCGCGTCGCCTCGTCGAAATTATCCGCGGTCATACCCTTCCCTTCTTTCGCGGGCAGGCTCGCGCGTTGCGGCGAGCCGTCGCGAACGGGTGTTATGCGGGGTGAATGCCAGTATACCGGCAGGACCGGCGATCGACGCGAATCGAGCGCCCTTTCACTACGAGGAACGAAAGGGCGCTACCGTCGGTTTCGTGGAGGCGAACTCAGAGTTCCAGCACCATGGGCAGGATGATCGGGCGCTGCTTTGTCTTGCGGAACAGCGACCGCGCCGTGATCCCCTTCGCCTGCGAGACGAGATACCCGACCTCCGGCTCCCCTTCGGGCCGGCGCTCCAGCCACCGTTTCAGCTCCTGCTCGGCCTGGCGAATCGGACCAGCAAGCGCCTCCATGCTTAGGCCCTTGGTGACAAATTCGGGCCCGGCAATCAACTTGCCGTCCTCGGCATTGACGACAATGGTGATGGTGACGAGGCCATCCGAGGTCAGGTCGTCGCGGGTGCGCAGCCGGACCCTGCCAGGCTCGAACTCGCCGAGGCGGTCGACGAAGACCGACCCGGCCGGCACGCGCCCACGCACGCCTCCCGCGCCGTCGGCAAACTCGATCAGGCTGCCGATTTCCGTCATCAGCACGCGCTCAGGCGGTACGCCGATCGACTCGGCAAGGTCGCGATAGAGCGCCATGTGCCGATACTCGCCATGGATCGGCACCGCGTAGCGCGGCCGCAAGAGCTCGAGCATGTCGCGCAACTCTTCGCGCGCGGCATGGCCGGAGACGTGAACCCGGCGATCGGTCGAGCTAAAGATCACGTTGGCGCCGCGCCGGAAGAGGTTGTCGATCGTCTCCGAGACAGTCTCTTCATTTCCGGGTACCGGCGTTGCCGAAATGAGGACGACGTCTCCCTTGCCGATGTGGATCTTGGGATGCTCGTCGGCGGCAATGCGCGCCAGCGCGGCCGAGGCCTCGCCCTGACTCCCGGTGACGACCAGCACGCGCTCCTCAGGCGGCAGTTTCAGCACTTCGTTGAGCGTGAGCAGCACCCCGTCCGGCGGCTCCAGATAGCCAAGCTGCAGGGCGGTGCGCACGTTCTGCTCCATGGAGCGGCCGGCGACCGCAACCTTCTTGCCGTATTTCTCGGCAGCCTCCAGCACCATATAGACCCGGCTGATGTTCGAGGCGAAGGTGGCGATCAAGGTTTGACCCTTGGCATCGCGAATGACCCGGTCGAAGGTATCCATCACCACCCGCTCGGAAGGGGTGCGGCCAGGCGTCTCGACGCGCGTGGTGTCGGAGAAAAGTGCCAGGACCCCTTCCTCGCCGAGGGTGCGCAGCCGGGCGATGTCCGTCGGTTCTCCCATTACCGGGGTGGGGTCGAACTTGAAGTCGCCGGTATTGACGATCGTCCCGGCAGGAGAGTGCACCGCGATCGTGTAGGAGGCCGGGATCGTATGCGTAACGTTGATGAATTCGACCTCGAGTTCGCCCAGCTTGACGCGCGTGCCCGGCTCAACCGGATGGAGCACGACCTTCTCGTCGAGGCGTGCTTCGCGCAGCTTGTTCTCGGCGAACCCCATCGCCAGCGGCGAGCCATAGATGGGAACTTTTCCCATCCCTTCGAGCTGGGGCACGACATACGGCAGCGCGCCGATGTGATCCTCATGGCCGTGCGTGATCACGATGCCGCGCAGCTTCGAGAGCCGATTTTTCACATAGCGGATGTCGGGAATGATGAGGTCGATGCCCCGCTCCCACTCCTCGGGGAACTTGCCGCCAGCGTCGATGAGCATCAGGTCGTCGCCGTATTCGACGGCCATCATGCTCTTGCCGATCTCGCCCACGCCACCAAGTGGAATGACGCGCAGCCGGCCCTCTTCCGACTCTGGCGCCTGGCCTCGCCCACCTCGCCCCTGTCGAGGCTGCTGGGGAGCGGAGGGCGCCGGACCGGAGCGGCTCGGCCGCGAGCGCGAGGTGGATTGCCCATCGCGCTGTGGACGCCGGCCGGACCGCCGGGGCGGGAGTTGACCGGGTGCGCGATCCTCCCGTTTCTTGTTCTTGTCGCCACCTGGCCGTTCGTTGCCGTCGCCGGC
>CAYSXO010000143.1:0-5243 GCA_964434995.1 uncultured Sphaerobacteraceae bacterium | reverse complement strand
GCACGGTCATTTGCCTGGCCGCCGCGTGAGCGGCCCCGCTGACTACCTCTCGAATTGCGTGAATGATTCACTGAGTTCCTTTCTCTTGGCGCCTAGGGTGTTGAGCCCCTGGGCGCGGTTTCAACACGGTGTTCATCGCCGAAAATGGGGTCGGGCCGCGTATGTGGCGGCTCCGCCGGTTCGACGTGAACGATGGCCTGTGTTTCCAGACCAATTGCATCTCGAATAGTTTGCTCCACATCCGTGGCGACCTCGTGGCCGGCCTTAACGGACAGGAAGGGGTCGACTGTCACGTGCACATCGACCCAGTGCCGCCCTCCCGAGGTGCGAACACGCAGATTGTGCGCGGTGATGACCCGCGGCACGGCGATGATGGCCGAAAGCAGCGCCTTCGGATCGACGTCAGTTGCCGCGTCAGTCAGCACCAGCGATGCATCGCGCAAGATGCCCCATGCCGTCCAGGCGATCACCGCCGCGACCAGGAGCGAGATGATCGCGTCCGCGCCGTGCAGCCCGAGCAGTTCAGCGCCCAGGCCGGCGACCACGGCCGCCGAGACCAGGACGTCGGCGCCCGTATGGCGAGCGTCCGCCGCGAGCAGATCGCTGCCGAGGCGGCGCGCGGTGCGGCGTTCCCAGGTGGTGATGCCCAGGTTGATCGCCATCGTAGCGAGCATCACGGCGAATGATTGGCGCGAGACGTCCGGCGAAGCGCCCGACTGCCACCGTTCGAGCGCCGATTGCACGATCTCCACCACGCCGATGGCCATCAGCCCGCCTATTACCATCGAGGCCAGCGTTTCATACCGCTCATGACCGAAATGGTGCTCCCAGTCAGGTGGCCTGGCCGCGACGGCGATGCCGGCAATGCCAATGACATTGGCAAATCCGTCCAGCAACGAGTTGAAGCCGTCGGCGGTCATGGCGACGGAGCCACTCAGGTAGCCAAACCCGAGCTTGGCGCCCGCCACCAGGAGATTAAGCGCGAGCACGACAATCAGAATGCGCCGGATCTCCCGGCTACGCCGGGCGGTGTCGCGCTTCAGATCGGATGTTCCCCTTGAGGGTCCAGTCAATGGTGCCATCAGGGACGAGGACCGTCTCCCGGGAGTCTTCGCCATCACCGCGCAAGTGTAGCCGGGTGGCGTCTGTCGTCCGACGGGAACCCTTTATCAAACGCGCAACATCGTTACCAGGTTCCACCCAGCCAACGATAAATCAGGGCGACCAGCACAAGGAGCACGACCACGACGAGGCAGCCGATGCCGAGTACGCTGCCGGTGCCGACTGTCGACTGGATGGTGTTCCTGGGTTCGGTCTCCCCAGTGGCGGCGCGGCCGGTCTCCGGCTCCGTCCCGCCGGCGCCTGAATCAACGTTCACGATTCCTCCCGAAGCATCGTCCTACGGGCCCATGCCGGGAGGCCCGGACAGGCCAGGCATCGGCGGCCCGAAGAGAAAGAACGTATCGAAATACCAGGCGCCATGCTCCAGAACGAAGTTCATGCGTTGCGGTGTTGCCTGCCCATCGAGATCAACTTCGATGTAGGCCCAGGCATGGCCAGGATCAAGCAGATTGACCGGGCCGATGCGCTCGAGCCGGAGCGGCGTTTCCATGAAGCGCTGAAGCTCGCTGATGAACGGTTCTCGCGGCCCCATGAACCCGATCTGGGAAATGACCCCCTGACTGTGCAGGGCCATGAAGCTGTCGGCGTCCACTGCCGCCCAACACCCGCTGCCTTCCTTCAGGAGCTGATCGATTTCCGCCTCGACTTCCGAACCTTCACCATATCCCTCCTGCGCGGCGACCCCCTGGCCAGGCAGCGTGCCGGGCGTTGGGGTGCCCTGGTGCTCGGCGGCCGAGAAGGGATCGGACAGGATCGGCCGAGGAGCGCCGCAGACCTCGAGACTGCCCAGCGCGTGGGTCGTCAACAGGGTCAGCCGTTCCGGGCAGGTGTCGGCGATGGGCGTCAGCATGAGCCGGTTGTCGCTCCGTCGCCACGCATAGGTTGCCGTTGCGCCTTCCTCGCTATCCAGCGTGCAACCGATCATGCCGCGCCAGGAGGTGAACTCGAGCGTCGCTGGCCCGGCGTCAAACGTGCCGCTGACCGCCTCGCCGACATCGGATCGGGTCAAGGTGAAGACGCCTTCATCGGCAAATGTCAGCACCCAGCGTCCGGAGAGCGCCGCGCCGTCAGGCAGTCCCACCGGGACCTCCTCAGGTCCGATCGTGACGGTGAAAATGCCGGCCAGCGCCGATGGGCCGTCATCGTTCTGGCCACTCGTTGAGCCCGGCAACAGACTGAGTGCCAGAGTCGCCACGCACGCGAAAAAGAGACACGCGCCTGAGGAGCGGAATCCGCGGCCGAATTGAACGAGCATGGCAGTTCGCTCCTGGACGAGGCCGCTGGCCCGGAGGCGGCGGCACAGGCTCGCGCGTCTTGCGCGGACAGGCTGATTACACGGTAGTGGCGGGCGATTCGACAAGCGCGGGCCGAGGAGCGCCCACTTGGTCAGGGCGTGGTACCCTCCCGGCGTTGCCCCGCTTGCCGCGTGATCGCGGTGGCTTGCTTCCAGATTACCCGGCCAGATAACCGTCCTCGCGCGAGGTCAGACGGCGTCTCGCCGCGAATCGGAGCCGAAGACCGAAAGGTGGATTCGCGTGGCACAACGTGGCAGAGCGTTCACCACTCGCGCCTCGCGCCTGGCTCTGCTGGCGGTGGCGGCGATGCTGCTCCTCACTGGGCTTCAGCCGCGGCACGTAGCGGCAACCGACGCCGTCGTGGGCGACAGCCGCCTGCTCGCGCCGATAGCTGACGTGCTGAGCGCATCATCATGGCTTTGGGCGACCGGTCAGGATCCGCGCCGTCAGCCAGACGGCGCAGCGCAGCCGTTATGGCCGTTTGCCGTGGACCCGGACGGCGCCAGCGAATCGCTCGTTGCGCCGGCCGGGAGCAGCTTGGTGACAAGGGCCTCCGGGCAGTTTCCAGTCAGTTCTGAACCGAGCCTGGCCGTCGATCCCGCTGATTCAGATCATCTGGTCCTCGCGGTCAACGCGCTCGATCTCCCCTCTGCGGCGACCTATGTCAGTCACGACGGCGGGCAGATGTGGGACGGTCCTTTTCAGGCGCCCTACTTCGCTGGGGACAGCGCCAGCCTTGGCGCGCCTGAAGTCGTCTTCGGGGATCAGGGCGCCCTCTATCTTGTCTCTCGGTCGGTCGCGGTTGAGACACTCGCGGTTGGATTGCAGCAGCTTCCGGTCGAGCGGGTCCGCATTACCGTTTCGCGGTCTGACGACGGCCGAAACTGGCGCAATGCCGTCTCCGCCGTGGCAGCGGAAACCGACCTGTCGCTCTTCCTCGACGAAAGCGGCCTCATGTCCGGCAGCCTCGTCACGGCATTTCTTGACAGTCCAGCCATCGCGATTGGTCCCGATCCGCGCCATCCCGATCGGGAGATCGTGTCGATCGCCTACACCGAGTTCCGGACAAGCTTCATTCTTCTGGAGTCGGCCGATCGCGTCCGGCTGTCTGGCCCCGCGACGGAAAGCACGATCAGGGTGATCCGGTCGAGTGACGGCGGGGAGAGCTGGAGCGAACCGGTTGCCGCGAGCGAAACGGTCACCCGTATGGCGACCATGCCCGCGCCGCTGCCCGCTGAGCCAGGGGACGAAACGATCGGCGAGGCCGAGCAGCGGGTGGCCCCAGCGGCAAGCTCCGTCAGTACCGGGAGCGGCGATCGGGTTGTTCAAGGGGCCGACCTGGCGGTCCTCGCCAATGGCGCGGTCGCGGTTGCTTACTTCGACAGCACGCGCGACGGCCCGCACCAGGGTCTGGCTCGGGTCATGGTGGCCGTATCGACGGACGGCGCCCGCACTTTTGGTGAATCGCGTCAGGCGGGCCTTTTCCGCGAGATCCCCTCGCGCCCCTCGACTGCCTTTTTTCGCTGGTGGGACGGTTCATTCCCACGGATCGCCGTAGGGCCGGAGGATGGGTTGTTTGTCGTCGTCGCCGCCCGGGCCGATGGTCAGGCCACGGACGCGGCCACCATCCAGATCTTCCGGTCGGTCGACCGTGGCGAGGCCTGGGATGCTCTCGCTCCTCCGCCCGGCGAGGCTGGCAGCCGCTTCTTCCCGGCGATAGCAGCGGCGGACGATGGCACGCTCTTCGCCATCTGGGGCCAACTCGGCGCCGACCCTGCTGGTGCGGGCTACGTCGTTCAGGCTGCGCGGTGGGCCGACCAGGGCGAGACATGGACACCACTTGACCATGAGGATGCCTTCCCGGACGGAATGGCAACGACGATCTCCGAAAGCAGCGCAAATGCGCTTTTGGGGTTCTCACGTGGCCAGTATCTCGGTGGCCGGCTCGGCATCGCGGCGTCCGAGCGCACGGTGTTTGTCGCCTGGCCTGACGCTCCTCAACCAGATGGCGGCCGACTTGGCCAGCAAGTCGCGTTCGCGCGTATAGCCCTCGACCGGTAGTCGAAAGCCTGTTCCATAAACGCCATGGCCGGGTGATATTCCTCCGCGCCTCGCTTCCTCCTGGAGGCCGGATGATGGCAGGCAGTTCGCACTCGTTCCACCACTACGAGAATGCATATATCTCAGGTCATAGACAATAGTGGAACGATCGTTGAAGCGTTACTCTTGAGGTAATATCCACTTACACAGACAGTGTCAGACCGGGGGCCGCAATTCTCGAAGGGAGCCGACGCGTTGACGTTTTCACGCCATTCCGAACGGGCAGACCGCACTGGTGAGTCGTCGAACCGGACGAAGGCGCCAGTTGCGCCGGACCGGGGCAACGACGCGGTTGACCGGCCAGTTCCGGCCGTGCTCACCGGACGGCGGTCGGCCATTCGATCATTCGCCGCGGCAGTCGCGGCGGTTGTTGCGACCGGCTCGCTAACGCATTCGGACGCCGTGGCCAGCCAGAACGAAGAGGGAGACGACGTCGAGAGCGAGCGCCGAGGCAAGCGCGGCCGGCGTGGCCGCAGAGGAAGGAAAGGGAGCAAGGGCAGGGCTGGTCCTTCCGGACCCGTCGAGTCCGTCCTCGAGCAGGGCGATGTCGCCACGTTGCCCGTTCAGGGAGCTGCTGGCAGTACCGTGACATCGGTGGCCGTTTGCGATGCGTCGAGCGTCCTCCTCGGCTGCGGCTACGAATTGAGCACCGAAGCGCCGGAGGATTTGCGCGCGCTGAACAACACCATCGCCGACGTTGTTCCGGACGTGTCCGCGCGGACGTGC
>CAYSXO010000142.1:5132-10743 GCA_964434995.1 uncultured Sphaerobacteraceae bacterium | reverse complement strand
GCGTGTGCGGAAGCACACCGGCCATGTAGTTGATCGATATACCCTCGATCCCGGCGGATGCGCGCCTCCGACGTTGGGTGGACATCCGGGGCCGTGGCGATGGCCACATCTGCTCATACCGCTCCGCCTGCAACAGCATCCAAGAGCGGGTCACTATCCGAGCGGAAGTTACGCTCAACCCCAGCACCGCCCGCGGCAGGGCGCCGTCGGCTTCCGTCAGAGACTCAGCAAACCTGGTTTGACGCATTCGGCTCCTCCGCCAGAGATCGTCGGCACGTTCCGGCGCTTGCTGCCATCGCACAATAGCCCCGCAACGTTCCAGTGACAGAAGACCAGGCACGACCTGCCGTCAGGCCTACCCCTCGAGGCCTGCGCCGCCCCAATCCGTGAAGTCACCGTCTTCAACCTGGAGCGAAACCCGCGCCAGGTTGACAGGATCGCGCTAGACTTGCTACTTTTGCCGGTATACCGTATACCGAGTCCGCGCCGCATTCGTCACCGCATGCACCCCTCTCGCCTCGGCGCTGGTGAACCGGGAGGCCGCGTGCCAAACGCGTCGAGTCAGTCGCACAACGGAGCCGCGCCTGTCAGCGGGCCGCTCAACCACGCTACCCTGGCTGAACAGGTCTATCTGCACCTGCGCGGCGAAATCCTGAACAACACGTATCCTCCGAATGCGCCATTGCCAGAGAAAGTGCTGGCCAATCAGCTCAACGTCAGCCGGGTCCCGGTCCGCGAAGCGCTTCATCGCCTCTCCGCCGACGGCCTGGTCACCCTCCGGCCACGCCAGGGCGCGTTCGTCGCCTCCCTTTCACCGCGGTTCCTCGATGCGTACCGCGTACGCGAGGCACTGGAAGAACTCGCGATCACGTTGGCCCTGCCGAACTTGACCCCGGCAGACATCGAGGAGCTGGCCAGCCTTCAGGCCGACATGCGCGGCCACGCGGCCTCGAACGATGCCGAAGCATTCTTCGCCGCGAACCGCGCGTTTCATGGCCTCTTCGTGGAACGCTCCTGCAACGACTATCTGAAGGGCATCTACTATCCGTTGATCGACCAGATGCGCTGGCACATCTCGTCGTCACTCGGCCTGCGCGGCGGCCTCGACCACTCGATCGAGGAGCACCAGGCGATCCTCGATGCCGTGCAGTCCGGCGACGCCGAAAGCGCGGCGCGGCTCCTGCGCGAGCACATCCATGTCCCTCAGCGAGCGCTCGAAGAGAGTGCCCCGAAAGCGGCGAGAGGAGATTCATGACACGGCAGGCCATCAGGTTCGGCATCAATCTCAACAACCGCGAGCCATTGATCGCCCCCGACTATTCCCTCGTCGATCTGCTGTCGCTGGCCGAACGAGCCGAAGCGCTGGGCTTCGACTCCGTCTGGGTCGGAGACAGCCTCTTCTCCAAGCCGCGCTGGGAGCCCATCAATCTCCTTTCAGCGATTTCCCAACGCACGCGACGCGTGAAGCTTGGCACTGCCTGCATGGTTTCCGGCACCCGGCATCCGCTCTACCTGGCTCTGGAGTGGGCGACACTCGACCAGCTTTCCAACGGCCGCGCCATTCTCGGCACCGGCATGGGCAATCCGGAGGAGGGGGTGCGCCGCGAGTATGCGGCGGTGGGTCTCGATTTCGACAAACGGGCGCGCATCTTCGAGGAAGGCCTCGCCGTGCTGCGCGAGCTCTGGACGGCGGGAAAGACGAGCTTCAAGGGCGACCATTACGCCTTCGACGACATCAGCTTCTACTCAGGGACCGAGATGGGGCCGTTGATGCCCGTGCAGGCGCCGCCCCCCATCTGGGTGGTCAGCAACCCGCGCCTCACGGTCGGCAACAGGCAGGAGGAACAGACTGAGCGCGTGGTGAGCAAGGCTGCCCGCCGCATTGCGACATACGGCGATGGCTGGATGACCTGCTGTCGTGCCCGACATCCAGAGGAGTTCCGCGAGCAGCTTGCTCAGGTCGATCGGGCGATTAACGAGGCTGGACGATCGCGTGAGGAATTCGTGATGTCGTATCAGGTGACGATGAACATCGCGGATACGCGGGAAGAGGCGCAGTCCGGCATCGACGCCTACATCAGCCAGTACTACCCGGAGTTGAGCAAGGCGATGGACCTCGGCGAATGGGGGCCGGTCGGTACGCCAGACGATATCGCCGAATGGCTCCAAACGTTCGCTGACGCGGGCGTCGATTACTTCATCTGCCGCTTCGGCTCGCTCGACCAGTTCGGTCAGGTCGAGCGCCTTGCGCGGGACGTCCTTCCCGCATTCGACATCGACGTTGCAGGGGTTGCCGTCTAGCCGCGATTGTGGCGCGCCGCGCCAGAGGAGAACGGGCGAAATGAGCGATGCGAACGGGAAATTGTCTGAAGGGCTGCGCCGCGACGCGGAGCTGGTGGTTGGCGTCTGCATGTCAGTCGAGCCGGACGACGTGGTGACGATCGTCACGGACGACGCGCATCTCGACGAGGCCAATGCGCTGGCGCAGATCGTGGTTGAGCGCGGCGGCTTCCCCGTCATCGCCAACAACGAGCATCAGGTGCGCCGCGCCGTCGCCGATACCCGCTTTCCGATGGCGCCGCCGCGCAATCTGCATGAGGCGATGGTCAGGTCGGACGAGATCATCATCATTACCAATCTGGAATGGGCCAATCGCTTCGCCCACGTCTCCGCCGTGCGCGAATCGTGTGACAACAACGCCAAGATCGCCTCGGTCGAAGAAGGGATTGGCTCCTGGAACCTGACCGAAGCCGACATTCGCGACGCGACGGATCGCGCCCGCGCCGCCATCGCTGCCCTCGACGGCGCCAAATGGTGCCATGTCACTTCGCCGGCCGGTACCGATGTTCGCGTCTCCATCGAAGGCCGTCCCGCGCTCGAGGTCACGCCGATCAAGAAGCGGGGACAGATGATGGGCCCAGTACCCCTCTGGGCAGAGGTCGCCTTCGCCGCGGTCGAAGACCGCACCGAGGGCACGATCGTCGTCGATGGCATCATGCTCGGCATCGGCCTGCCAGGCCAGACGCCGAATCCGATCACCTGGAAGGTTGAAAAGGGCCGCGTCACCGAGATCACGGGCGGCGAGGAAGCCGAGAAACTGAAGAAGGTCATCGATGGCGTGCCGGGCTCGGATGTCATCGGCGAGTTCGCCTTTGGCACGAGCGAAAAGTCGCCAACTGGCTCCCCCTCCGAGAAGGGCCTGCTCGGCACCGTGCACTTCGCGCTTGGCGACAACCATAACGCCTACCCCGGCGGCAAGAACGTGAGCACGCTCCACCTCGACGGCAACTGTCTGAACGCCTCCCTCCTTGTCGAGGACACTGGCGTCTATATCGTCAGGGACGGCAAATGGGCACTGTAGACAATCCGGGCATAACGGTGGCGCCGCTTGAGGCCGTCGCTCCAATTCCGCTGCCAAACGGGAGCTGGAGCCGGATGGTTCTCACCAGCGAGAGCGCGCCTGGCATCGTCAGTTCGCTCGGGTACTCGGTCTTTACCCCCGGCGCCGTGACCGGAATGGTGTCGCATAGCGTCGAAGAGGTCGCCTACGTGCTCTCCGGCAGCGGCGAGCTGCAAACCGAGGGCGCACCCGTCCCATTCACCGCGCAACAGGCGCTGCACATTCCGCCGGGCCTCTGGCACGCGGTCGCCAACACCGGCGACGAAGACCTGGTGATGGTGTTCGGATTCCCGCACCCTGGGTATCCGCCGACGGAGCGACGATGACCGGCGGCAAAACGCTGAACTCTACTGATGAGGCGCTGCGCGAGCAGGTCGCCTGGGCCTGCCGCATTCTGGCGATGGGCGACCATGGCGACTACACCCTCGGCCATGTCAGCGCGCGCTCGGCGGATGGCCAGCACGTGCTGATGAAGCGATACGGCCTCGGCCTGGAAGAAGTCACCCCGGACGACATCCTTCGCATCGATCTCGATGGAACCCTCATCGCCGGTAGAGCGCGAGTGCACCTGGAGTACGTCATACACACCGAGATCTACCGCGCGCGGCCAGATGTCCGATCGGTCATTCATACGCATCCGCCGTATACCACCGCGTTCGGCGCGACCGACGCCAGGCTCGAGCTCCTCAATCACGACGCCGTCCTATTCCGGGAGGGCCTCGCCTATTTCGACGACACGGCCGAACTGATCATCACTCGCGATCAGGGGGAACGGGTCGCCGCATCGCTCGGCCAGCGGCGGGCCATCGTGCTTCGCGGTCACGGCGTGGTCATCACAGGCGAGAGCGTTCCCTGGGCAACCTACGCGGCGCTGACGCTGGAGCGGGTGCTGCGTATCCAATCCATCGCGCGGACATTCGGAGATCTGGCGCCGATGTCCCCGGCCATGGCGGATCGGGTCTATCCGGACAAGTACCGCGATGTCCACGTGGCGTCATATTGGGCCTATCTCATCAGGCAGCTCCACCGCGCCGGATTGACCGACGGCATGCCGCCCGTGGCCTCAGGGGAGGGAGCAGGCTGATGCTGGATCCCTTTATCATCCACCAGCCGCGAAGCGTGCACGAAGCGTCCGAGACGCTGATGCATTTTGGCAACGACGCCACCATCTACGCCGGCGGCACGGAGCTGCTCGTCGTGATGAAAGAGCGGATCGCGCACTTCCCGCATCTGGTCGATATCAAGCGGGTTCCCGGCCTGAACGATATCGCGTTCGATGTCGACAAGCGGGAAGTCATTATCGGGGCGCTTGCCACGCATCGCGCCATCGAGCGGTCGCCTGTCGTTCTGCAACACCTTCCAGAGCTTGCCGCGCTCGAATCGACAGTCGCCAACGTGCGCGTCCGCAACGCGGGCACCATCGGCGGCAACCTCTGCTTCGCCGATCCGCACAGCGACCCGGCAACGCTGCTCGCCGCTTTGAGCGCGCGGCTCACCCTGACCTCGGCAGCGGGCACTCGCGAGGTTTCAGCCGAGGCGTTCATCACCGGCTTCATGGAAACCGTTCGCCACCACGAGGAAATCATGACGGCTATCGCGCTGCCAGCGCCGGCCATCAACACAGGAGTCGCGTACGAGCGCATCAAGCTCCACGAGCGTCCGACTGCTGCTGTCGCCGCCATAACGACCGTGCAGGATGGCGCGATCGTGCGCGCTCGCATCTTCGCGGGGGGTGTCGGTGACCGTCCTCGGCAGTTGCCATCAGTTGAAGCGGCCCTGATCGGAGCTGCCGCGCGCGAGGAGGCCGCGAACGATGTAGGGCCGTTGCTGCGCGACGGCGTGATGACCGAGAGCGACGCCTTTGAGTCCGAGGCATACAAACGGCAGCTGATTCGCACGGTCGGGGTCCGGGCTATCGCGCGCGCGATCCGCGACGCGACTGAACGGGAGGAGCGCCGGCATGTCGCTTGACCCTGTGCCCAGCTTCACCCTGGAAGCCATCATCAATGGCAAGCCGCTCACGCTTGCCATTGAGCCGCGCGCCATCCTGCTCGACGTCCTGCGCGACAGGCTGGGGCTCACCGGCGCCAAGCGCTCTTGCGACGCGCAAGTCTGCGGCGCCTGCACGGTCCTGCTCGACGGCGCGCCCGTAAGCGCCTGCTGCACCCTCGCCTACGAGGCCCACGGCCGGAGCATCGAGACGATTGAAGG
>CAYSXO010000142.1:0-5122 GCA_964434995.1 uncultured Sphaerobacteraceae bacterium | reverse complement strand
TACTCTCGATCCGATTCAGCAGGCCTTTGTCGATCGGGCGGCGATCCAGTGCGGGTTCTGCACGCCTGGGTTCGTCCTGACCACCAGATCACTCCTTTCGGAGAACTCGCGTCCGACCCGTGACGAAATCGAGGCCTATCTTGGCGGAAACCTCTGCCGCTGCACCGGCTACTGGAACATTCTGAACGCGGTGGAGGACGCGGCCGCCAGGCTGGAGTCGGAGGCGGGAGAATGACGCGCACGATCACTCCGCGACCGCTTTCCGTCGTCGGGCACGACGCCCCGCGCGTCGACGCCATTCCGAAGGTGATGGGCGCCGCGCAGTTTGCCGGCGACTTGCGCGTGCCCGGCATGGCCTTTGGCCGCATCCTGCGGAGCCCCTACGCTCACGCCAGAATCGTGTCGATTGACGCGAGCCGGGCTGAGGCGCTACCTGGCGTTATCGCCGTCATGACCGGCCAGAACCTGCCATCCGACGATCCCTATTACGGCCACGCGCTGCGCGATCGCCCAGTGCTGGCGATCGACAGAGTTCGTTTCGTCGGTGAGCCGGTCGCTGCCGTCGCGGCGGAAGACCCCTCAACCGCCGATCTGGCGATCACGTTGATCGACGTCGAATATGAGGAGCTACCCGCGGCTGTCACCATCGATCAAGCGCTCGTGCCCGATGCGCCGCACCTGCACGACACGGTCAACCTGCGCGCTGGGCTCTTCCACGGGCTTGGCGAAATCCGCCTCGAACCTGGCAACGTGTGCTACCACCACGCCTTTGCGCGCGGCGCCATCGACGAGATCTTCGCCAGCGCTGATGTCGTGGTGGAAGGCGAATACACCTTTCCCGCCGTCTACCAGTACGCGCTTGAGCCGCACACGACGATCGCCCAGTGGACGGGCGACGACGATCTTACCGTCTGGTCGTCCTGCCAGCACCCATTCCTGGTCCGGGCGGAGCTGGCCGCGCTCTTTGGACTGCCGGTCGGGGCAGTGCGGGTGGTGGTCCCGTTCCTGGGTGGTGGATTTGGCAGCAAGTCGTACACCAAGATGGAGCCGATCGCCGCGTCGCTGGCGCGCGTTGCCGGCCGGCCGGTTCGCATCGCCAACAGCGTCGACGAGTCGATGGTCACCACCCGGCGTCACGGCATGAAGGCCTGGATGCGCACGGCAGCCACCGCCGAAGGAAAGCTCCTGGCCCGCGAGGCCAGGGCCTGGTTCGACACCGGGGCCTTCGCCGACAATGGCCCGCGCGTCGTCGCCACTGGGGCGGACGCCGCACCGGGTCCCTATCGTTGGGATGCGGTCAAGGTCGATGCCTGGGGTGTCTACACGAACACGTCGCCCGCGGGGTCGTACCGCGCGTTCGGGGCCACGCATTTGCAATGGTGCGGCGAGCTGCAAGTCGACGAGATCGGCCGCCGCTGCGGCCTGGACGCCCTGCAAATGCGAGAGCGAAACCTGCTGCACCGGGGCGAGTCCGTGCGGCCGGGCGGGAAGCCGCTCGACGCCGATCTGATCGGCGACATACGCCGGGTCGCCCAAAGCCTCGATTGGCATGAGCCGAAGCCAGCGGGCATCACCGGGCGCGGCATGAGCGTCGGTTTGCTCGCGGCGGGCGCCCACCCCGTCTCCACGGCGGCCATCCGCATGGAAGCGGATGGGGGAGTCACGCTGCTGGTCAGCTCCACCGAGGTTGGGCAGGGGGCCCGCACCGTCTTCGGTCAGATCGTGGCTGAAGAGCTGGACATTCCCCTCGGCCAGATCCGGGTTCTGGGTGGGGATACGCGCGTTACTCCCTACGATCGTTCAACGGGAGCCAGCCGCTCGACCACATTGGCGGGAATGGCAGTCTTGCGCGCCGCCGCCGATGTCCGCCAGCAACTCCTTGCCATCGCCAGCCGATTCTTCGAGCTGCCTGAGGAGGCGCTCGACATCCGCGCTGGGGCTATCTGGCACGAGGGCGAATCGGTGTCGTACCCCGGCCTCATCAAAGCGCACTTTGGCATGGTCGGCGGCGAGCTGATCGGGCATGGAGAGGTTCGGCCCGAGGGTGGCAGTGGCTCGTATGCCGAAGGTCCGGTCTTCTGGGAAGTCTGTATCGGCGGCGCGGAGGTCACCGTCGATCCCGACACTGGCAAAGTCGACGTGCTCAAGGCAGTCAGCGTGGCCGATGTGGGCAAGGCGCTCAATCCTCGGCAGGTCGTCGTCCAGGAAATGGGCGGCGCGATGCAGGGGATTGGCAACGCCCTGCACGAGGAGATGATTTTCGACGAAACGGGTACCCTCCTCAATGCAACGCTCTACGAATATCACGTGCCGTCGATCGCGGACATGCCAAAACAGTTCGTGTCCAACATCGTCGAGAACGAAGATGGTCCGGGGCCCTATGGGGCCAAGGGCGTAGGTGAAGGCGCGCTGGCCGGGATTGCCGCGGCGATCGCCACGGCGCTGGCCGATGCCGGGGTTCCCACGAACGAGCTTCCTGCATCGCCCGAACGAATCTGGCGCGCCCTCTCTGATCACGAGAACTCGAGTGACGGCGACGAGGAGTCGCAAGACTTCGCCAGTGAAGGAGAAGCCTGATGGGAATGAAGGTCTATCTGCTCGACAGCGGCACGCTGATGCTCGACAAGTCGCTCGCCACATGGAACCACAACCAGGGGATCGAGTTCCGTTTCCCGGTCTTTTCGATTTTCGTCGATCATCCCGATGGCAAGCTCCTCATCGACACCGGATTTGACAAGGAGTGGGTCGACCGCAAGCTCCCTTTTGAGAAGCCAACGCAGTCGGACGATCAAAAGCTCGTCAACCAACTCGCGAAAATCGGGGTGAAGCCCGAGGAAATCGACATCGTCGTCAATTCCCACCTCCACTTTGACCACTGCTCGAATAACAAGCTCTTTCCACAGGCGAAGTTCATCTTCTCGAAGTCGGAGCTGCGGCACGCCTACGTGCCCGATCCGTGGGAGCGCTTGGGCTACGACCCAGATCTTGTCGCCATCCCAGGGATGACCATGGAGCTCCTGGAGCTCGGCAGCTTCGAGCACGAAGTGATGCCGGGCATCACGCTCCTAGAGACTCCCGGGCATTCGGTCGGCCATCTTTCCGCGGTCATAAGGCCCGGCGAAGGCCAGGCCCCGATGATCTTTCCCTTCGATGTCGCGTACACCCGGCACAATCTCGAGCATCGCGTGCTCATGGGGCTGCATAGCGACCCGCGCGAGCTGCTGGATTCAATGAACCGGATCGACAACCTCGCCAGGCGCCTGGGCGGCAAGATCTTCTACTCGCACGATCCGGAAGACTTCTCCAGTTACACCCTTGCACCTGGCTATTACGGCGGCTGAAACGGACAAGACTCGATGATGGCACGCGGCGCCAATCAACAAGCCAGCGCGAAGCGCGCAATCCGGCATGATCCCGGGCAGGGCGATGCCTCGCCCGGCGGAGCTGCCGAGACCGCGCCCATCGTCGAAATGCTCGGCATCACCAAACGCTTCGGCCCGGTTCTGGCCAATGACCATGTTTCGCTGGAGCTCTGGCCGGGGGAAGTCCACGCGGTCCTTGGGGAGAATGGCGCGGGCAAGACGACGCTGATGAACGTCCTCTCCGGCATGTATCAGCCAGACTCCGGGACGATACGCATTGCTGGTGAGCCGGTTGAAATAGCGTCGCCCGCCGACGCATTGCGCCGGGGCATTGGTACGGTCTACCAGCACTTCACCCTCGTGCCGAACCTCTCGATCCTGGAGAATGTCGCGCTCGGCGCCAGCGACAACGTACTGCTCAATCTTGCCGAGATCGAGCCAGAAGTCGCCTCGATGCTCGCCGACTTCGGCCTCGATGTCTCTCCGCGGACGGAGATCCGCCATCTGGCCCTCGGCGAACGACAACGCGTCGAAATCATCAAGGTCCTCATGCGCGGCACGAGGGTGCTCTTGCTCGACGAGCCGACCTCGGTGCTGACGCCCGGCGAGGTGGCGTCGCTGCTGGACCTATTGCGCCGCCTGCGCGACCAGGGGGTTGCAGTTGTTCTTATTACGCACAAGCTCGGCGAGGCTCTGGCAATCAGCGATCGAGTGACGGTCTTGCGCGGCGGGCGCAACGCGGGCGAGTTTGGCCCCGATGTGATGATAGAGGCTAGCCGGGAGACTGTCCGCGACCGCATTGTCGAGCAGATGTTTGGCGCGGCGCACCAGGCGGCGAGCCAAGCGAGCCGGCGACGCGCCATCGGCCAGTCTCTGCTGGTGCTGGCGAATGTGTCGACGCCTGGCGACCGCGGGCATCCTGCACTGCGCGATCTTTCGCTGGAGTTGCATCGTGGCGAAGTCTTTGGCATCGCGGGTGTCGATGGCAACGGGCAGAAGGAGCTGGGAGAGGTTATTGCCGGCCAGCGGCCAGTCACCTCCGGCAGAATTGTCTTTGACGGCAAGGAGATGACCAATCGCGGCGTTGCCGCGGCCACTCGGGCTGGCATCGGCTATGTCACGGACGACCGCCTCCATGAAGGTTCCGTGGCAAGCAGCAGCGTTGCCGAGAATATTGCCCTCAAGTCAATCGGGCGAAAGCCCTTCTCGAACGGCTTCTGGCTCAATCGCCGGGCCATGGAGGAGCGGGCGCGCAAGATGATTGCCGACTTCGAGGTCAAGACACCCGGGCCAGCGACGCCAATCGGCATGCTCTCGGGAGGGAACATTCAGAAGCTGCTGCTCGCTCGGGAGCTGGCGCTCGAGCCCCAGGTGCTGGTCTGCAACAAGCCAACCAACGGGCTCGATTTGCGCACGGCCGAGTTCGTCATTCGCACGCTGCGCGAGCAGGCCAGTGCTGGAAACGTCGTCGTTCTCATTAGCTCCGAACTGGACGAACTGCTCGAGATCAGCGATCGCATCGGCGTGATGTACAACGGCGAACTGGTCGCGGTCATGCCGCGCGCGCAGGCCGATCCGGAGACGCTCGGCAACCTGATGCTCGGCGGGACGCGCCCGCTAAAGGCCTCGGCATGACGCGGCCGTCTTCCCTCTCCACGCGCCTGGCGCCGCTGGTCACCTCACTTGCAGCCATCGCGGCCGCGATGATCCTGGGCGGCATCTTTCTGCTCATGCGGGGCAAAGATCCCGTCGCCGCTTAT
>CAYSXO010000141.1:3963-10768 GCA_964434995.1 uncultured Sphaerobacteraceae bacterium | reverse complement strand
GGGTGGGGTGAGGGCGCTCTCCGCGCATGAGGCACTGATCAACCGGATTCCGTATGAGACCTGACAGGGCCATCGCAAGGAGCGTCACGATCGGGCCAGAAAAACAGGTCCACCAAGGCTGCGCGGGACTATGAAGACGATGCTGACGGCTCGGAAATGCGTGCGACCGCCTTTCGCGCCCTGGCCAGCAGCACCACCGACAAGACCGCGCCAATCGCGACGATCCCACTGTCGACCCGCAGCCCCAGCCGGACGCCGGCAGCAAAGGCGTCGCTGGCGATCCCTATCAATGCTCTCGCCATGCCGGGATCGAACTGAGCCAGCACCTGCTCTGCCGATTCCGCGCCGGCCAGCATCCGGTCGAGCGCCCCGCGATCGGGAGCCGTCAACACGGCCCCTCCCTGGGCAAGATGGGCATCGACCGCCGCGCGCTCCGTCGAGGCAACGATAGTAGTCGTCAAGCCCAGGCCAATGGCGCCGCCGATCCACTGGGACATCAGCACAAGACCGCCCGCCAGGCTCTTGCGGCCTTTGTCGTCACCCTTCACGGCTTCGGTTGTCACTGTCGGTTGGAAGAGCCCCAGGCCAACGCCCATCGCCAACATGCCAGCCACAAGGCTCGCGTAGCCAGCCGCGATGTCGAACCGGGAGACAAGGAATGGGCCAAGCGTCATGAGCGCCATGCCACCGATGATCGCAAACCGGGCATCGAAATGGCGGGTCAATGGCCCGATGATGAAGGAGACGACCGCGTAAGCTCCCAGCAGCGGCAGCATCCTGACGCCAGTCTCCAGCGGAGAAAAGCCCATCAGCTTCTGCAGGATTTGCGGCAGATAGAGCACCAGCGCCGCATAGGCCGGGGCCATCAACAGCTTGAGGATACAGGCGATGCGCACTCCCTGGATGCGCACGATATCGCCTGGCACCAGCGCGGCGGGGCCAGCCCGTTGCTCCAGGAGCACGAACGCGGCCAGCAACGCCGCGGAGAGCGCGAAGGCGAGGAGAATGCGCCAGTCGGTCCAGCCCCAGTCGCCTGCCTGGTCGAAGGCCAGCAGGAGAAGCACCAGGCCCAGCGAGAGGGTGGCGATGCCCCGATAGTCGATCTTCTGGCGATCCTTGCCCGCGTCGGCCGGCACCGTCCGCCAGACGCCGAAGAGCACCAGCGCCGCGATCGGCACGTTGATGAACTGGATCCAGCGCCAGCCAAAGAACTCCGTCAGCCCGCCGCCGACAATGGGGCCAAGCGCCATGCCGATCCCGTATGCGCCGACGATCAACCCACCCGCCAACTCGGGCCGTTGCGGCAATACCGCGTAGCCCATGCCGGTCGCCGAGGGGAGCATCAGACCGCTGCCGATCCCCATCAGGGCTCGGGCGGCGATCAGCCAACCGATATGGGGCGCAAAACCGGCCAGCAGGGAGGCAACCGCGAAGATGACGCCTCCGATCAGAAAGACCCGCCGCCGGCCCAGTTCATCGGCCAGGCGGCCAGCGGTGACGATCAGCATTCCGTAGACCAGCAGGTAGCCATTGACAACCCACTGGGCATCGCCAAGGGAGACGTCCATGTCGCGCTCGATGCTCGGCAGAGCCACGTTGAGGGCGGCCAGATCCTGCGCCAGCATCAGGTTGCCAAGCCCCAGCGCCAGCAGGGCCAGGAACGCGGGTGATAGGTGATGGGTGATGGGTGACGGGAACGGCCTGTCGGCCGCGTTTCCCTCTCCGGCCCCTCGGCCGCTCGACATCTCGTCTCCCGCTAACGCATCATCACCCATCACCTATCACCCATCACCCATCACCTATCACCCATCACCCATCACCCCGTTTTTCCGCCAAGAGGCAAGCCCCTCCCGCAGCAACTCCACGCCGGAGGCCAGCGCCGTGTCTCCCCCTTCGCCATCGGCCCAGACCGAGACGATGGCATAGACCGCGACCTTCCCGGTTGCCATCACCGTATCGACCGCCGCCAGAACCTGCTCCATGCTCGGCCCGTTCGGCTCGACCGTGTGGTGATTCGGCACGTAGCGCTCGTCCAGAATGTCGGAGTCGATATGCAGATAGATCAGGTCGCACGCCTCGGCCAGATGCTGCACCGCCTGCTGCAGATCCGCTCCTGGAAACCCGTCGGCAGCGGCCGCGATGACGATGTCCGTGGCGCGGATGAGCTGTTCTTCAGCGGGATCGAGGTTGCGTACGTCAACCATCAGAATGCGGTTGGTGGGCAGCGGCGCCGGCTGGCGCGACATCTCCCGCCAGCGAGGGTAGGCCAGCCCGGCGGAGACGGCGACCGGCATCCCACCCAGCATGCCAGAGAGGGTGGTGCGCGGGGTATTGAAATCGCCGTGAGCGTCGAACCAGACCAATCCGATCTTCGCCGATGGGCCGTGCGCCTCCTGCATGCCGCCGATCACGCCGGGCACGCTGGCGCAATTCCCCCCGACGACCAGCACGGGCTTCCCCTCGCGCCGCCCCTCGGCGACTGCCGCCGCGATCTCGCCCCCGAAGATGCCGAGATTGTCGGTCGGCTCATCGACGCGCCGCTCTTCCGGAAACGCCGGTTCGACGACCGTCATCGCGCCGAGCGTTTCGTAGGCGCCAGATGCCGCGTAGGCGTCGACGGGGTCGCTCTCCGGCCGCGCGCGGTCGGAGCCCTGATAGCGAATCTGGACGACGTGCAAGCCTGGAAGGGATGACGTGACCATGGGACGCGGATTCACTCCTTACGATCCATTGCATGCCCGACCCAATGAGAACGACTGCATCGTACCAGTGAACGCGCGGTTGCACCCGACGAACGCGGACACACAATTGCCGGCCGGCCAGCACATCTGTATCATTGGGGAATAACACGCCAGAGTTCACGAAGCGTTGCCGCTATGCCCGGCTGCTGCCTCACTCGTTCCAGCCATCGGCAACGCCGCTTCAGCAACAGAGCAACCACACTCTGAAGCGAGCCATGCCATGGATCACCATCGCGATCTCACGCGCGTTCCGTCAGCGCCCCGGCGTTCTCCCACCCTCGTGGGGCGAGCGCCGGAGCAGATTTTCCTGCGCGAGGAGCTTGCCGCCGCCATTGCTGGCAATGGGCGGTTGGTGGTGATTGGCGGCGAAGCCGGTATCGGCAAGACGACCCTGGCGCAGGATCTGGTGCGGGAAGCCAGCGCGCAAGACCAGTTGACCCTGATGGGCCAGTGTTTCGATCTCTCGCACACCCCACCCTACGGGCCATGGCTCGATCTCTTTGCCGGCTACCCAGGCGACTCGGCCCTGCCTGCTCCTCCCAGCGCCTTTGCCCGTGGAATGCTCGACCGCATTGCCGATCAGGCGGCGCTCTTCGCGGAGGTCCGCCAATTCTTCGCCTGCCTGGCAGCGGCTCGGCCCCTGCTCCTCCTGCTTGAGGATCTGCATTGGGCCGATCCAGCCAGCATCGAGCTGCTGCGTCACGTCTCCAGACATGCCCGTCACTGGCCGCTGCTCATCGTCGGCACCTATCGGATCGACGAGCCGAGCCGCGGCAACGCCTTCTACCGGCTGCTCCCCACACTTGTACGCGAGGCGGCCGCCTATCGGCTCGATCTGCGTCAGCTCGATCGGGCCGCCCTGAGCGCCCTCATCTCAGACCGCTATGCGCTCCCCGACGCTGACCTGAGGCGGCTCACCGACTATCTGCAGCATCACGCCGATGGCAACCCCTTCTTTGCCACGGAACTGCTGCGCTCGGTCGAGGAACACCTCCTGATCGCGCACTCCGGCAATACGTGGGTCTTGGGCGAACTGGATCGTGTTGTCGTGCCACGGTTCTTGCGCCAGGTGATTGCAGGACGCGTTGACCGCCTCGATGAGGCCGTCCGCGAGCCTTTGGCCATCGCGGCGGTGATCGGGCAGGAGGTTTCGCTCGCGCTCTGGGCCGAGGTCGCTCGGCTCGATGACGAGTCGCTTCTGGCCGTCGTCGGGCAGGCGGCCGATGCGCATGTGCTGGCCACCGGGCCTACCTGCGACCAGGTCCAGTTCGTGCATGCACTCACCCGGGAAGCGCTTTACGAGAACATTCTGCCGCCGCGCCGGCGCTTCTGGCACGGCCAGGCTGCCGAAGCGCTCCTGGCCGGACTGCACCCCGATCCCGACGCGGTCGCGTATCACCTGCAACACGCCAACGATCCACGCGCCTGGGAGTGGCTGGTCAAGGCGGCAGACCGCGCGCAACGCGGCCTCGCCTGGCAGACCGCCGTCGAGCGCTTGCGTGCCGCGACCGACCTCCTCGCGGGCATCGACGACGAAGCGCAACGCCGCGCCCGGCTCCTGCACAGGCTCGGCCGCTTGCGCCGTTTCGCCAATCCCGCTGATGCCATTGGCGTCCTCAACGAGGCCGGGCGCCTGGCGGCAATCCTCGGCGATCGGCTGCTGGCAGCGGAAATTCTCTACATCCGCGGCGTCGCGCTCTCCTATCTGGACTCCTTCCGCGACGGGCTGGCCGCGATGTCCGCGGCCGCTGACACCCTCGAGGCGATGCCGCTGGAACTGACCTCGTCCGTCAGCCCGACTGACCCCTGGGTCGCCGACGCGTTGCCGGAGATCGCCCCGCTCGATCTTTCAGGCGAGGACGAGGCAGCCCGGTTGCTCCATGAGGCCGGGCTGCACTTCCGGCGTTCGACCCAGCCCTGGTTTCTGGCTTCCCTGGGCTGCTGCCAGCAGGCTATCTCCCTGGGGGAGCGATACATCGCCGCGCTCGCGGACGCGCCGGGAGCCGTGGGCGGGGTGCGCTCGACCGCGTGTTTTGCCTATCACGGGCTCGGCATCGCCCACGCGGCGATGGGTCAGCCGAACGAGGCGAGCCAGGCATGGCAGCGGGCGCGTGAGATCGCCAGCGAGTATGGGCACTATCCGCTCGTCACGTTCGCGCTCCTTGCCGAGTTGCGGGACTCCGCGCTGACGTTTCGCGCCGCCGCGCCAGATGAACGCCGCCAGCGTGCCCAGGACGCGGAAGCCGCGCTCGCGCGGGCGGGAGGCGCGTTCTGCCCCGGGTTGTCTCCCCAATTGGCGCATCTGGGCTGCCTTCTTCTCGATGGGAAGTGGAGCGAGGCCCACGCCATCCTGGCCGAGCTGCCAGAACCTGCCAACGCCTTTCTGCGCCGGGAGGTGACAGCCGCCACCGCGACCCTCGCGCGTCATCGCGGCGAGCCAGACCTCGCCTGGACGCGGATTCACGCCCGCTTCCCCTCCGGCCCGGCCACACCCCCCGGCGACCATATCCACCAGGAGGGGCTCTTTCTGCAGCGCCTCGCGGCAGACCTCGCGCTCGATACGGGCGATCTGACCGCGGCCCACGCATGGCTCACGGCCCACGACCAGTGGTTGGCCTGGAGTGGCTGCATGCTCGGCCGAGCTGACGGCCAATTGCAGTGGGCGCGCTATCACCTGGCTGCCGGGAACCCCAAATGCGCCCGCCGCCTCGCCGACGAGGCCCTGGCGCTTGCCAGCGAGCCCGCTCAACCGCTTTCCCGCCTTGCCGCGCACCGCCTGCTCGGCGAGATCGACATTCCCCGGCGACATCATGGTGACGCGGAATCGCACCTTCTGGCAGCGCTCGATCTCGCCGACCGCTGCCAGGCGCCGTTCGAGCGCGCGCTGACCTTGCTGGCAATGGCGGAACTGCGGGCCAGCGAGGGTGCGGTTGCCGACGCCATTGCCGAGCTGGAGCGCGCCCGCCTGATCCTCATCCCACTGGAGGCGCTTCCCGCGCTGGCCAAAGTCAATGCCCTGGCGGAGCGGTTGGCCGAGCCACTGCCTCCGGCCGCCCCCTCCCACGGCCTGACACCGCGCGAAATCGATGTGCTGCACATGCTGGCACTGCGGCAGACCGACAGGGAAATCGCCGAGGCGCTCTTTCTCGGGCCACGGACCATTCAGTCGCACGTCGCGCACATCCTCATCAAGCTCGAAGCGTCGAATCGCCGTGAAGCGGCCCAGAAGGCAGAGCGGCTCGGGCTGCTCTGACCGTTCCCCACGCTCCTGCAAGAACTACGGAGCCATAGCAGCGGCGGCAGCGAAAATTTCCGTAATTTTGGCGGATGTGCAATCGGCAAGAACGGCGCATGCTGGGGCTATCCCGGAGAAGCCGGAAGCGGCTCCATGCGTTTTGGAGCCGCAACGTCCCTGGAACGCATGGAGGTCCAGCATGGCAACGACAGTCTCCAGGTCCGCCCCGAAGCTTGACGCCGCCGCGGCCGAAGGGCTGGCGGCATCCCTGCGCGGGCGCCTGGTGCTCCCAGGCGACCGCGACTACGACGATGCCCGCGCCGTCTACAACGCCATGATCGACAAACACCCGGCAGCAATCGCCCAGTGCGCCGACGTCGCCGATGTCATCGCGGCCGTCAACTTCGCCCGCGAGCACCGGTTGCCGGTGGCGATCCGTTCTGGCGGGCACAACGGGCCTGGGCTCGGCACGGTCGATGACGGGCTGGTCATCGACCTCGGCCCGATGAACGGGGTCCGCATCGACCCGGAAGCCCGCACGGCGAGGGTCGAGGGTGGGGCCAAACTGGGCGATTTGCATCACGCCGCTCACGCCTTCGGGTTGGCCACGCCCAGCGGCATCATCTCCACCACCGGTGTCGGCGGCATTACCCTTGGCGGCGGCATCGGTCACCTCACCCGCCAACTCGGCCTGGCCATCGACAACCTGCTGGAGGCCGATGTGGTCCTCGCCGACGGATCATTCGTCACTGCCAGTCCCACGAAGCATCCGGACCTGTTCTGGGCGCTGCGCGGCGGCGGCGGCAACTTCGGCGTCGTCACCTCGTTC
>CAYSXO010000141.1:3527-3953 GCA_964434995.1 uncultured Sphaerobacteraceae bacterium | reverse complement strand
GGCCGCTGGAGCGCTCGGAAGAGGTGCTGAAGTGGTATCGCGAATTCATTACGCAAGCGCCGGATGACCTGAACGGCTTCTTCGCCTTCCTGACCGTGCCGGCCACCGCGCCTTTCCCCGAGGACCTGTGGAACAAGAAGATGTGTGGAGTCGTCTGGGCGTACACGGGAGACGACCCCGAGGGCACGTTCGCGCCTATCCGGGCGCGGTTCGGGCCGCCGGCGCTCGATTGGGTCGGCCCCATTCCGCATCCGGCCCTGCAGAGCATGTTCGACGGCTTCTACCCCGCCGGCCACCAATGGTATTGGAAGGCCGACTTCGTCCGCGAAATCCCGGACGAGGCAGTCGATTTCCACATCAAGTACGGCTCGACGCTGCCGACTCCCCTATCAACCATGCATCTCTACCCGATCGACGGCGTTGCCA
>CAYSXO010000141.1:0-3517 GCA_964434995.1 uncultured Sphaerobacteraceae bacterium | reverse complement strand
TGAGCGACGGGATGCAGGAGATGCCAATGGCGGCGCTCAACACTGCGTTCGACGCGCTGTTCCCCGCAGGTCTCCAGTGGTACTGGCGTGCGGACTTCGTCGGCGAGATCAGCGACGAGGCGATCCGTGTCCACGAGAAGTATGGGCCGATGATGCCGACTGCTGGATCGACGATGCATCTCTACCCGATCGACGGCGTTGCCAGCCGGGTGCCGGCGGACGACACCGCCTGGAACTTCCGCGATGCCAAGTGGGGCATGGTCATGGTTGGGGTCAGCCCCGATCCGGCTGACAACGCGCGCATGACCGAATGGACCCGCGCCTACTGGAGCGAGCTGCACCCCTATTCCGCGGGCGGCGCCTACGTCAACATGATGATGGAAGAAGGGCAGGACCGGGTGCGCGCCTCCTACGGCGGCCACTACGATCGCCTGGCAAGAATCAAGGCCAGGTACGACCCGGACAACTTCTTCCACGTCAATCAGAACATCAAACCCGCGTAGCGCGCGGCGAGAACTTCTCATCCTGACGCGGATCATCGCCCGGTTGGCCACCAGGGCGATGATCCGCCTATCCGGCACTACTGGCCTGGCACGGTCCAGTATCCGGACTTGCGGCCGCGTTGCTGACAGTCCACGCTGCATCGTGCGCGAATGCGCGCACGAGGACAGGGGCTCTCGATCTCATTCGCATCTCGGCACAGGGAGCCAATCATGACGCACGCGGACGTTCGCCTCTCCCGTCGCACCCTTGTTCGATCGAGCATAGCCGGGCAGCCACCGCTCCCATCGCCTCACTCACGCCGGGTGCAGCGTGGGTCAAGGCCGCTTCGGCGGCTACCCCTGCCAGCCAGGATCCTGCAGGCGAGCTCGCCGCCTGGAAGATGTGGTTCCTCTATTCCCCCGGCGAGCTTCGCCCCGCCGCTCCCGGCTCTGCTACCACGGAGGAGATCGAGGAGGTAGTCGGGTATCTCGCTTCGCCCACGGACGACATGCCAGCCACAATCGCAAAATGGGGCGGCAGCATCGCCACCAGGCCCTGGACAGCGACGGCCAACGCCGCCTTTGCCGAGTTCAAGGTCAGCGGAATGCGGCAGGGGCGAAACAACGCGCTGCTGCACACGGCCATGCACGACGCCGCCGTCGCGGCATGGGATGCGCAACTGGCGCACGCGCGTTCTTCTCCCGCCGCCACGGATGACGGGATCGTACCCACTCCGGCGGTCAACCCCGACATGCCCTCGTTCCCCTCAGACCATGCAGCGGTCGCGGGCGCGGCAGCCGCGGTGCTGGCCTATCTCCTACCGAACGCGGAGCCGGGCCGCTTTGACGGCCTCGCTGAAGAAGCCGCCATGTCTCGCGTCTGGGCCGTGGCCGCGTTCCCGAGCGATGTCGAAGCGGGACTCGCGCTCGGCAGGGCCGTGGGAGAGCGGGCAATCGCCTGGGGAATGGCAGACGGCTCCGACGCGACGTTCGACCCTACTACGATGCCGGAAGGACCCGGGTTCTGGCAGCCGACGCCACCGGCCTTTGCCGACCCGTTGGAACCGATGGGTGGAACGTGGAAAACCTGGGTACTCGAAAGCGGCGATCAACTCCGCCCCGGCGCGCCACCCGAGTACGACTCGCCGGCCTGGCGAGGGGAGCTGCTCGCCGTCCAGGAGATCGTTCGCACGCGGACGCTCGCCCAGAAGTCCGACGCGGTCTGGTGGCAAAGCTCGGCATCTCAGAATTTCAATGAGTGGACCTACGAGCTGATCGCGCGGCATGAGCTGGACACGCCACATGCCGCGCGCGTGCTGGCCTATCAGGCGGTCAGCATGGCCGATGCGGTCATCGCTGTCTGGGACGCGAAGTACACCTGGTGGACGTCGCGCCCGATTAAAGACGATCCGGATATCGTTACGGCCTTCCCGACGCCGCCCTACCCCGACTTCCCCTCGGGCTACTCTGCCATATCCGAGGCCATGGCGCAGATCGTTGGCCTCTTCTTCCCGGATGCCGCCGAGCAGCTCGACGAGTTGGCCTGGCGCGCAACACGATCTCGCGCCTGGGAGGGGATTCACTACCCGCTCGCCAATGAGGTCGGAATGTGCATGGGCCGCCGCGCGGCGCGGATCGCGGCGATCCGCGCGATGGAGGAAGGCGCATTGCCCACTTGATCCGTGACAGTGGCAGCTCCTGCCAAGCCGTCCTTCAATCAGTTCGCGACTGATCGGCGGCAACCCGTCGGTCAGGAGCACCTGGTCGGCCAAAACGCGCAGGCTCCCCCGCACCCGTCCGGGCCGCGGCGGACGGCAGGCGAGGGCGATCAAAGGCCACGGCACAGCCCTGCTGGCAGCAAGCGGTTCGCACCAGCACGACGGTGCGCGGCGCGTCGCACACCCCTGCTCAACGAAAAAATCAGCCGTGTCAGAGCACTCATCAAGCTTGGACAGGCCCTCGGCAATATTCCGGCGAGTGACATCCGCGGGTGAAGCGATCGTGCAAAGGCGGGGTGGCACGTCGTATGCAAGACCAATCGTAGTAGGAGGGGAGTAACTACCCGCGGACGCGGGCCGGCTAGCCGTCAAGACGGAGCTTACGCTCTCGGCTGGCCGGACGGTGCCAACGGTCTCGGCGCTGGTGGCAAGACCTCCCACGCCAGCTCCGTGTGCGTGGCGTCTTACCCATTCTCTTGCGCCACGCCCAGCCATGACCGAGGAGCACCGCGACCTTGACAACTCCGCTTGCCTGGATCGGCTTCACCCTCTTCGTGCTGGCGATGCTTGCGCTCGACCTCGGCGTCTTCAAGCGCAAGGCGCACGCGCCTTCCATCAGAGAAGCGAGCATATGGGTCACGATCTGGATCGCGCTGGCGACGATCTTCGGGATCGGTCTCTATGTCGTCCGCGGACCCGCCCCCGCGCTCGAATACTTTACCGGCTACATCATCGAATACTCCCTCAGCATGGACAACATCTTCGTGTTCGTGCTGATCTTCTCCCGCTTCGCCGTGCCCGCGGCCTATCAGCATCGCGTCCTCTTTTGGGGCATCCTCGGCGCGCTCGTCATGCGAGCCGCGATGATCGGCTTGGGCGCGACGCTGATCAAAGAGTTCCACTGGATCATCTACGTCTTCGGCGCGTTCCTGATCCTCAGCGGCATTCGGATGGGGCTGAGCGGGGTGGAGGAAGTCCATCCCGAACGCAACCCCGTGATCAGAGCGGTAAGCCGAACCGTGCCGATCACCCGCGACTACGTGGGCCACCATTTCTTCATCCGTGAGGCTGGCCGGCTAAAGGCGACGCCGCTGTTCATCGTCCTGATCCTGGTCGAGACCACCGACTTGATCTTCGCTGTCGACTCGATTCCGGCCATCTTTGCGGTGACCCAGGATCCCTTCATCGTCTACACGTCAAACGTCTTCGCTATCCTCGGCCTGAGGTCGCTCTACTTCGTCCTCCGTGGTGCAGTGGAGAAGTTCTACTACCTCAGGCACTCGCTGGCGGCGATTTTGGTCTTTGCCGGCGTGAAGA
>CAYSXO010000140.1:7546-10803 GCA_964434995.1 uncultured Sphaerobacteraceae bacterium | reverse complement strand
TGGCGTCATCGCCCTACCGGGACCAACGGCTGAGCTGGCATTAGAAGTAACACGTGTGGAACTGACGGATGAGCATGGTGGCGTCCTGAGGCCATTTGCGACGTGGCAGCCAAGGCCGTTGTCCGACCCTCTCACGGACTCAATGACCAATGTTCTGGATACGTTAATCGAGATTGTCTCCGCCGAGGGACCAGTTCAGTGCCGACGGGTCTATCGACTCTACGCGGCCGCCGCTGGTATCAACGAAGGATCGCCTGCACTCCGATCAGTGCTCAACAAGACACTCGATCGTGGAGTGCAATTGGGATTGCTTGAGCTTCGAGATGAAATCGGAGTTCCCGGGCAGATCGACACGATTGTGCGGCTTGTAGACAGCCCTGCTGTTTCGGTGCGCGAACGTGGGGACCGATCCCTGGAGGAGATCCCACCGTCCGAAATCGCAGCCGCGATGGCGCGCCTCGCAAAGGTGCTCGGACACTCACTTCCCGCGGATGCCGACAGACTGTTTTGGAAGTTGTTAGCGGACTATGGAATTGAACCAGACGGCACCGGTAACCAGTGGGAGCACATTCGCGAGCGTGCCGCGGTGTTTTCGATGTCCTCTAACGGCAATAGCGATCGAGACGAACAACTTTCTTTTGAACTGATCCCCGGCGATTGAGTTGGCGGCTCGATAATTGGTCACGTGTCCAGCGGGCGACTGGGACCGCGATGAGTTGCCACGCCACAGCGTTCGAGCGTTTCAGCATGCTCCGCGTCCTCTCATTCCATGCCGTCCAGAAAGGCGCCTTGCCCCTCCGCGACCATTTCACCTGGACGCGAGTGGTAGACTCCCTGCCTGTTACCCATCACCCACGGAGACCACATGCAGATTCCACGCATCGAAAATCTCATCCCGACCGTTATCGAAAGCACGAACCGGGGCGAGCGCGCCTTCGACATCTACTCGCGGCTGCTCAAGGACCGCATCATCTTCCTCGGCACCCCGGTTGACGACCAGATCGCGAACCTGATCATCGCCCAGATGCTCTTCCTGGCCCACGAGGACCCGGAGCAGGACATCAAGCTGTATATCAACTCGCCCGGCGGGGTCATCTACTCCGGCCTCGCCATCTACGACACGATGCAAATGATCAAGCCGGACGTCTCCACCTACTGCATGGGCTTCGGCGCCAGCATGGGCGCCGTCCTCCTGGCGGGTGGGACGAAGGGGAAGCGCTACGCCCTGCCGAACGCGCGCATCCTCATCCATCAGGGGTCGGGCGGCTTCAGCGGCGCGGTGCCGGACATCGAGGTCGCCGCGCGAGAGGCGCTGACGCTCTCCGCCAAGTGCATGGCGATCATCGCCGCCCACACCGGCCAGCCGTATGAGAAGGTCAAGCGCGACAGCGACCGCGATTACTACATGACCGCGCAGGAGGCCAAGGAGTACGGCATGATCGACGAGGTGCTGGAGCCGATCCACAAGGTTTCAGCGCGGGCTGTGGTTGCCGAGGCTGACGCCGCGACGGAGAAGAAGGCCGCGCGGGCAAAGGCGTAGGGATTCATCCCCTGCCCTTCAAATTCCCTGGATAGAGTATTCCCGACTGGCACACCACTCCCCTCTCCCAGCGCACCGGGAGAGGGCCGGGCGGCGAGGGTTGACTACATCAGCGGATGCGTATCCCTGCTACGCGGTGCGATTTCACCCTGATCGTTCAGAACGCCTGCCAATTGTTCGATGCCGGCGGCGATCGCCGCGAGGGGATTGCGGGCGAAGCAGAGACGGAACTCGTGCCAGCCCGCATTGTCGGGGTAGAAGGCCTCTCCACTGACGATGACCACCCCGGCGGCGGCGGCGCGCAGGGTGCGGATGTGGACGTCGTAGATGCCGCGCGCCAGCAGCTCGGCCACGACGAGCTGAATGGCGCCGGGGCCGAACAGGTCGCTGCGCTGCCGGACCAGCGTCAGTTGGTCGACCACCGCCTCCGGGGCAATCAGCCAACCGAGCCGCAGGCCCGCCGCCAGCGTCTTCGAGGAGGTGCCCAGGTGGATGACGAGTCCATGCTCGTCGAGCTCGAGCAGGGTCGGCGGAGGCGGGTGGCGGAAGGAAAGCTCGCGGTATGGCTCATCCTCCAGCACGGGGAGCCGATAGCGGGCGGCCAGACTCAGCAGCGCCTTCCGCGTCTCCACCGGCAAGGTGCGCCCGGTGGGGTTGTGGAAGGTCGGGTTGGTATAGATCAGCTTGGGCCGGTAGCGTTGCAGCAGATCTTCCAACTCCTCCGGGTCGGCCCGCGCGATATCCCAGCCAACCACGTGCCCCCGGCGGCGCGGAAGGTCTGGATCGCCCCCAGGTAGCCCGGCCGCTCGAGGATCACCGTGTCGCCGGGGTCGAGCAAGCAGCGGGAGATCAGGTCGAGCCCCTGCTGTGACCCGGCGAGCACCAGCACCTGCTCCGGGCGGACGCCCATCCGGCTGGCATCGCGGTGCGCAGCCGCGGCTGCCCCTCGGCTGGCCCCAGGCCGATGGCCGCCTCCGTCTGCCGCGTGACCACACGGTTGAAGAGCTCACGAAAGGCCTCAACCGGAAAGAGATCGAGGGCAGGGCTGCCACCGCCAAACGAGATCGTGGCGGCGGCCTGCTCGCGCACCAGCCCGCGCGGGGTCGGATCGAGCGTGCGCTGCGCGCCGAGGGCCACCTTCCCCTGCCAGGCGAAAGGCGCATCGCGCTCCTGGCTGCCGCTGGCGCTGACATAGGCGCCGCGCCCAACCTGGCCGCGCACCAGCCCGTGCGCTTCCAGCTCGCGGTAGGCGTTCATGGCCGTGGTGCGGCTCACGCCGAGCATCTCGGCCAGCTCTCGTTCGGACGGAAGACGGCCGCCCGCCCGCGGGTCGCCGCTGGCGATGGCGGCGGCCAGAATGGTCTCGAGCTGCCGGAAGAGCGGCGTCTCGGTGGACCGGTCCAGGACAATGCCAATATCGCTCATGGGGGCATTCTGTGGCTTCCCCGAGAACATTGGCAAGTGCCAATCGAGGATTGGCTCTCTCCAACGCGACTTTTACAGCCTAGTCTGGCCCACGGCAGCGAGCCGCGCGGGCGGCGGTCGTGAGCGCCCAAAGAGCGGTCAAAAACGGGCGGCGCGGCCTCACGAACATGACGCGCGCGCGTTGAATAGACAGGGATCCGCAATGGCTGGTTTCCCGAAGCGTCAGGGGGTGCAGTGACACACGATCCACCCATGCGCGCGGCTCCAACGGGGCGCCGCGGAAGTGCTGGCA
>CAYSXO010000140.1:4910-7536 GCA_964434995.1 uncultured Sphaerobacteraceae bacterium | reverse complement strand
CTCGACCTGCGCGAACGACATACCGAGGCAGATGCGCGGCCCCGCTCCGAACGGGCGTTATAGACCGCACTCCTTCCGTTCTCCAGCGACATCGTCAGGCATTGAACAGACGCGGGATGGCCCTGTGCCGTCGCCGAGGGGAGAACGTTTCCGTGTACTCAGATTACTTCACGCTCGAGAGCGCTGCCCGGGACTATCGCAATGAATGGCAGGCATGGGCCGAGCGAGAGCGCCGCCTGGCGCTGTTGAGCCCGGGCGCCTCGCCTGCCGCGAAGCTCTTCGGCCTCCTTCATGCCGCGCTCTCCGCCCTGACGGGTCGGCCCATTGGCCCGTTCCTCTTCGCCAGCCGTGGCGGCAGCATGCGTCCCGCTCGCGAGCACGCTCACGCCAGCCTGATTGCCGGGTCCGGCAACGATTGAACGATGGATCGAGGTGTCATGATGGAATTGCTTGGCATTGGCGGCTTTGTCGGTGGCTGGATTCTGCTCGGGATCCTTTCGAGCCGCTTTGGACACGACAGCCGCGACCAGTTCTACGATCCCCCAACCAGGAACCTGGCCGGTTCGGCGCAACAGTTCCCGGAGGCGATGTCGGGAAGCAGGCGCAAGGCCCGGCGCGGGTTCGCCGCCTGGCGAGGCACTCCTGTCCGGCGCGATCGTGCCGGCATGGCCCCGAGCGCGCCCGCGTGACGCGCCTGGTGATGGGGCCGAAAACCTTCGCCGCGGTCAGGAGAACCCAGCAGTCGTGATGGCAACGCGGCGTGACGTGAGTGGGGCGTGGTGAAGGCGCGATACCCTGTTCCGCAAGGGGTGTCATCCAGAGCGAAGCGAAGGATCTCATCCCTCGCGGACAGCCGCTTCATTGCGCCGGAATGGCTCTCTGGGCTCACCATGATGATACCCGCGGCTGAACCAGACTCCTGAGCGCCTCAAAGGATGTTCTCCCTCGACGAACGGACATGGCATCTGAGACGCGCCGCATCGCGTGGAGACACTCTGCACAATCCAGCCGTTGGCGCTGTCGCGCTCCAGCGCTGGTGACGCTATGATCCCGATCCTGACAATACGCCGAGGAGCGAGACAAAGGAGCGAGGGGTGACTCCCATCCGTGTCGGGATTCAGATCCAGCAGCAGCATGGCGCCTACCGCCAGATTCGGGACGCCTGGAAGGCTGTCGATGCCAGCGCCGCCGATACCCTCTTCAACTGGGACCATTTCTTCCCGCTTCAAGGCGACCTGAACGGAACGCACCTCGACAACTGGACCGCTCTCGGGGCGATGGCCGAGGTGACGGAGCGGGTCGAGATTGGCTGCCTGGTGGCGGCGAACAGTTACCGCAACCCCAACCTGCTGGCCGACATGGCCCGCACGCTCGACCATATCTCCGATGGGCGCTTCATTTTCGGCATCGGCAGCGGCTGGAACCAGCGCGACTACGAAGAGTATGGCTACGAGTTCGGCACGGCTGCCTCGCGGCTGCGCGATCTCGACCGCGACATGCCGATCATCATGGACCGCCTGGCGAAGCTGAACCCCGGCCCGGTGCGCAATCCCTTTCCGATCCTGATAGGAGGCGGCGGGGAGAAGGTGACGCTGCGCATTGTCGCCCAGTACGCCACCATCTGGAATGGGCAGGGGGAGCCGGACGAACTGGCCCGCAAGAATCGTGTTCTCGACGAGTGGTGCGTAAAGGTTGGCCGCGATCCGCGGGAGATCGAGCGCTCGATGCAGATCTTCCGTCCGCAGCTCCCTCTGCTGGACGACTACCTCGCCGCCGGGATCACGCACTTCATCTGCGACGCCCCCGGGCCGGACTACGATCTTACCCCGCTGCAGACGCTGCTCGACTGGCGGGAGCGGCAGGATGCCGGCGCCAGCTAGCGCTCGTCCGCTGCACGCAAGTGAAGCCATGACAGCGGGAATGCGAGAGCCGCGCGGGGAGGTGGCCGTCATCGATGCCGCGCTCAATGGTGGCCGACGCGTGCAGGTGGCAGTTCCCTGGACGGCAGCGGAAACTGCCGCCGAGGCAAGCGAACCATCATATGCCGGGATGCGCATGGACGCGGCGCGCCGAGTTCCTTCGCTGGCGCTGCTCTGAAAAACACGTGCGACATCGCGTACGTGCGCGAACCTGTTGTTCATGCCGTGGCGGCGCCCCACCAGGGCATGAACAACAGGGCGACACGTCAGCCGTGTCAAAGTACGCGGGATGACCACGGCCTCGCACCGCGAAAAGCGCCCCGCGGGTCATGCGCCTGCGACACGGTTGGCGAGCGCCAGGCCAGTCTCAACCGCCTCGTCGATGGAACGCGCCTGACCGGCGGACCATGCCTGCCCGAAAGCATCGTCGCCGAGGCGGGAGCGGGCGGCGGCCAGAATGCGTTCTCGCTCGGGGCGGTAGACCACGGGCAACGCGGCCCCGAGCCGCGCGCGCAGGGCGTCGGCGAGCGAGATGGCCTGCACCGCGCGTGGGGCGTCGCCGCGAATCAGCAAGCTCGCCAGCACCTCCAGTCCGCGCACGATCCCTTCCTTGTCATCGATCTCCCTGGCCAGCAGCAGGCTCTCGCGCAGCAGTTCTCCGGCGGCGGCGTTGTCGCGCGCGGCCAGCGCCTCCGCCTGGGTCATCG
>CAYSXO010000140.1:3997-4900 GCA_964434995.1 uncultured Sphaerobacteraceae bacterium | reverse complement strand
CAGCAGGCTCTCGCGCAGCAATTCCCTTGCGCCATCGACGTTGCCGCGCGCGGCCAGCGCCTCGGCCTGCGTCATCGTGGTTGCCGCGATGTTCCGCTTGTCGCCAAGGTCGCGGAAATCAGCGAGCGCCTGGTTGTAGAGGCTCAAGGCGCGCTCAAGCATCCCCTGGTGAAAGGCCACCTCACCCAGATTGGCGAGGAGCAGCGCGCTGCTCGCCGTGTCGTCCAGAGCGCGAAAGATGGCCAGCGCTTCCTCGGAGCGTGCGGTGGCGAGGTCGAGGCGGCCGTCCAGAAAGGCGAGGCGGCCGAGATTCAGCAGCCCATGGCCGAGGCCCCAATCGTCTCCCAGGGCCCGGAAGTGCGCCGTGGCTTCTTCGAGCAGCAGTGCCGCGCGTTCGTTCTGGCCGGTTGATGCGGCCAGCGTACCAAGGCCAACAAGCTCCTGGCCGATGGCGTGCTGGTCGTTGGTGGCGCGATAGAGGACCAGGGCCTCTTCGTGGAGCTCGACGGCGCGCGCGAAGTCGCCCCGGTCTTCGGCGTTGACCGCGAGCGCGGCGAGGACGCGTGCCGTCGCGGCATCGTCGCCGCTAGCCTCAGCGAGTGCCAGCGCTTCCTCGAGGAGGGCCGCCGCGTGTTCCGTTTCGCCTTGGGCGCCGGCGAGCATCCCGGCGCTGACAAGGGCGTGGCAACGCACCCCGGGATCGGCATTCGCGCTGTCCTGCAGGGCCTGATCAAGGAGCTCGCTACCCTCACTCGGGAACCCGCGAATGAGCCAGAATGTCGTAAGTGTTCCGGCGAGCCGCAGGGCCGCGTCGGTTTCGTGGCGCTCGATCAGCCAGTGCAAGGCGCCGCGCAGGTCATCATGATCGCTCGCGAAGCGTTCGAACCAGGCGGCTTGCTCGGG
>CAYSXO010000140.1:0-3987 GCA_964434995.1 uncultured Sphaerobacteraceae bacterium | reverse complement strand
CGAAATAGTGGGCGCGGGCTGACGCGATACTGTCGGTCTCGCCATGCACCGCGAGTTGCTCTCGGGCGAAGTCGCGGATCGTCTGCAGCATGCCGAATCGCGGCTCAGCCTCGCCATCGCCGCGCTGCTGCAGCAGGCTCTGCTCGACGAGTGAGGCCAACGCCTCGAACGCATCGAGCGAACCATCAGGATCGGTCACCGCTTCGATCGCCGCCAGCGTTGGCTGCCCCGCGAAAACTGCCATGCGCCGAAAGAGCGTCTGCTCATCCGGCGCGAGCAGATCGTGACTCCAGGCGATCGTCTGGCGCAGTGTCTGATGGCGTGCTGGGGCGTCGCGCGGGCCGCCAGTGAGGAGACGCAACCGGTCATCGAGGCGATTCAGCAGCTCCCGAGGCGGGAGCATGCGGAGACGGGCCGCTGCCAGTTCGATGGCCAGCGGCAGGCCGTCGAGCCGGCGGCATATTGCAGCGACGGCAGGAGCGGTCTCGGCCGTTAGCGCGAAGCCCGGCTTGACGGCTTCGGCGCGGGCCAGAAAGAGCTGCACCGCCTCCGACCGCGCCATCGCTTCCGGGGTTTGCCCTTCCGCGCTCCGCGGGGGAGGCAGCGACAAGGGCGCGAGATCGACCTCGCGCTCGCCACGCAGGCGGAGAGGCGCGCGGCTCGTCGCCAGCACCCTGGAGCCGGGCGAGGCGCCAAGAAGCGTGCTGACCATTGGCGCGGCATCGAGGAGCTGTTCGAAGTTGTCGAGCACCAGCAACAGCGAACGGGCGGCGAGATGCTCCCGCAGCACGTCGAGGAGGGAGCGTCCGCCTTCCTCGGGCACGGAGAGCGCCCGGGCGATCGCCCGCGGGACGAGCGCGGCATCGTCCAGGGCGGCCAGATCGACGAACCAGATGCCATGCGGGAAGGCCTCGAGCAGGCGCTCCGCCGATTGCAGGGCGAGGCGCGTCTTGCCGATGCCTCCCGGGCCGGTCAGCGTGACGAGGCGTGTGTCAGGCTGCTGCAGGAGGGCTACGACGCGCTCCACGTCGGCCTCGCGGCCGATGAATGGCGTAGCCGGGATGGGCAGGTTGTGCCGCGGCATGTCGAGCGACTTGAGCGGTGGAAAATCCGCCGGCAGATCGGGATGGATGAGCTGGAAGACCGGCTCGGGACGTTGCAGGTCTCGCAGGCGGTGCTCGCCGAGGTCGCGCAGCGAAGCGCCTGCCGGGAGCGTGTCCCGCGCCAGATTTGCCGCGGCTACGGTAAGGAGGACTTGCCCGCCGTGCCCGGCGCTCATGAGGCGCGCCAGCCGATTCAGCGCCGGGGCCAGATAGTCGCCGTCGCGTGGCTCGGCCTCGCCGGCATGGATAGCCATGCGCACGTGAAGCGGGCCTGGGCCGCCCCACGGCTCGGTGATCAGGGCGCGCTGGGCCGCAAGCGCGGCGGCGACGGCGCGGGGGACGGTCGGGAAGGCCGCCTGCACCGCGTCCCCAATCGTTTTGAAGCGGACGCCGCGGCTGGCCTCGATGGCCGCGTCGAGGATGGCGAAATGCCGCTCCACGGCGGACCACATCGCGGCGCTGTCGCGATCCCAGCGCTTGGTGCTCCCCTCGATGTCGGTGAAGAGGAAGGCAACGGTCCCGCTGGGGAGCTCCGGCATGGCCGCTGTCCTCTCGTACAGAGTGCCAGCCCTAGCGGACCCGGCGTATGCGCGAGAAACCGCCAGTGCCGGATGGGCAACTGAGCGGGTCAAGGCACGCGCAGACCGTTGCCTCTCCAGTCTGATTGCAGTACTGGAAGCGTGGGTCGCAGCAGTGGGTCCCGCAGGCATTCTCCGGCAGGCACCGGCATTGCCCATTGACGCAGGTCTGGCCAGGATCGCAGCAGACGTCGCCGCAGACGCTCGACTTCAGGCAGCAGAACGCTGGGGCAACATCGGGGCCAGATGGGCAATCAGGCGGGAGGTTCGGCTCGCCGGCGCAGCAGAAACTCTCGTTGCCGACGCAGCGGCAGACGTCCGGGCAGTTGACGAAGACGTTCTCGACGCAGCAGCACTCGCCGGTCGAGCAGTCGGTTCCCTCGCGGCACTGGCTCGTCGGCTTGCAGGTCCCTTTGCGCTTGCAGCGCTTCTTCTTCCTGGCCTCGGCCGCCGGGGTGAATCCGGCCAGGCCGCCGGCGCCGGCGGCAAGAAGCGCCAGGGCCGTGCGGCGGCGGAGCATACTCTTCGTCAGGGTGTCGAAGATGTCAGCGTCCATGTCTACCCCCAGGCGCGAACCGCCAGCATGGAGCGAAAGCAGTTCTGGCCCTTCCCTCGTCAGTTCGAGGCTCGTGCGGAAGGGTGATGCACCGCGCGTCCGGCTGCAAGGTTGCCGCCGGGAGGGCAGTTCGAGCCATCGTTGGCAGGAACCAGGCGATGAGCGAGGCGCCCGGTGGTCTCCCCGTTCTTCCATGACCGCCCGTGGCGACGGCCACGGCCTGCCGGCCATCGTGCTCGCCGGCTCCACTCGGCGCGCGTGCGAGCGTTCCTTGCGCGCTTGTCCGCGCACTCGCGGCGTTGATCCTCCGCCCGACGTCGGCGGGTTTGCGCGGCCACCCGGAACGGAGGCCGAGCCGCATACGGTGGCGCGGCCGCGAAAGCCGCAAGGGATCGATGCGTTACCCCGAACGGTCCCGGCTCGTGTGGCGAGATCCCCTTGCGGGCATGGCCGTGAGATCAGTGGTGGATGGTGGCATGCTGGAATTGACGTGTGCGTCCGCGGGAACGGTCGAGCCCTCGGCTCGCCTGGGCGCGATGCCGAGGGGAGCTTGGGAAGCGCGTGGCAGCGGCGGCATTCTGGCGATCGGCGCGAATGCAGGGCGCTGGCACTCAGGGTTGACGGGGATCATCGCGCCCGAATATTATTCTACTTAGTTAACTAGTTCATCAGGAGCCCCACATGGCGACCGACCACTTGAGCGTGACGTTTGCAGCACTGGCCGACCCGACCCGGCGGGCGATTCTGGCACGGCTGGCGCAGGGACAGGCAACGGTTTCCGAGTTGGCCGCGCCATTCGACCTTAGCCTGCCAGCGGTCTCGAAGCACCTCAAGGTGCTGCAGCACGCCGGGCTGGTTACCCAGGGGCGGCGGGCGCAATGGCGGCCCTGCCGCATCGAACCGGCGCCGCTGAAGGAGGTCGCGGCCTGGATGGAGGAGTACCGCCAATACTGGGACGAGAACTGGGATCGCCTGGACGCTTACCTGAAGGAGATGCAGGCGGAAGGAGAATCTGGCGCCTGAGGGATGGCTCGGCGGCAATGGTTCCATTTCTTGCCCCGTGTGTATTGATGCCCCACGAGATCCGGCCGCGCCACCCCCCGCGGATGCCGGAAACGCGACGAGAATGTGAAGTCCAGAAAGGAGCGACCGTGTCCAACGAAACGTCCGCCAGCAGCATGACGCTGCCGTCCGACCGGGAGATCGAGATGACCCGGATCTTCAATGCGCCGCGGGAACTGGTCTGGGCGGCCTATACCGATCCCCGGCACGTATCGAACTGGTGGGGTACGGGCGATCCGGCAACGACGATCATCGACGCGATGGACGTGCGTCCGGGAGGCCACGAGGCCACTGGCGCTGGCTGGTGCGAGAGGGCGGCGACGAATACGGCTTCCGCGGGGAGTACATCGAGGTTGTCCCGCCGGAGAAGCTGGTCTACACGTTCGAGTTCGAGCCACCGTCCGGGCAGATGACCTACGAGCTCACCTTCGATGAGCTCGACGGGAAGACGAGGCTGACCGCGCGCACCCTCTTTGCCAGCAAGGAGGAGCGGGACGGCACTCTTGAGTACGGCATGGAGTCTGGAGCGAACATGGCCTGGGACCAGTTGGAGAAGCTGCTGGCACGCCTCAATTCGTGACGTGCGCGGGAGGGTGAGATGGCGTGGGAGCGCCCCACGCCATCCTTGACTGAATTGATGCGGCGCGGACCGCGAACGCGACAAACCAGGGGGATCACCAATGAAGAT
>CAYSXO010000139.1:0-10814 GCA_964434995.1 uncultured Sphaerobacteraceae bacterium | reverse complement strand
GTGACGATCATCGACGCCCCTCGATGCTACAGACCAACATCCGCCCGTGGTATGAGGGAAGTCCCTTACCCCGCCCCGCCACAACCCCCGAATCGGAGTCTCGGAGTGTCGGAGAACCGGAGTATGGGAGAACGACCGCCCGGCGCCGCGCCACCGCGCCAAGCCCCGAACAAAGAAGCCAACAGCTAACGGCTAACAGCCAGCACAAACGGCCCGCCCGCATCCCGCCCCTTCACCCCCAGCACCAGCCCATCGCCATCGTGGTCGAACGCGACGCTGGACGAGCGCTACGACTCTGTCAAGTCGCGGCCACGTTGGCGCGGTCGCTCGACGCGCTCGATCTGTTTGTGCTGGCCCAGGCGTGCGAGGGGTTTGTGCGCGTCTGCCAGGGCGACGTCGCCACGGGGATGCGCCTGCTCGACGAAGCGACGGCGGCGGCCGTCGGCGGCGATCTGAGCGATCCCGATACGATGACGTTGACCTGCTGCTATTTGATCTCCGCCTGCGAGCGGGTGCGCGACGTCGACCGCGCCGCGCAGTGGTGCGACAAGCTGCGTGAGATCGCGGATCGCTGGTCCTACCACGCCATGTTCGCCTATTGCCGCACGCACTACGCGGGGGTGCTGATCTCGCGTGGCGCCTGGGATGAGGCAGAAGACGAGCTAACGGCGGCCACCGAGGAACTGGCCGGGACACTGCCAGGGGCGATGGGAGGAGGCCGAGCGCCTCCTCGCCCGCCTCGATACGCTCCCCTTGCGCATGCTGGGGAGCGCCTTGGGGCTGCTAGGACGAGCGGCGCTGGCGCTCGACCGGGGAGATGCTCTGGCCGCCTTGCAGCATACGGAGCGCTACCTGCGTCTGGTCGGCATGGAGGATCGGCTGGAGCGCGTCGCTGGTCTGGAACTGCTCGTGCGGGCGCATATCGCGCGGGGCGACCACGAGCGAGCGAACGCGGCGCTGCAAGAGTTGACGGCGATCTCGGACCTCGTGCTCGCACCTGCGCTCCAGGCGGCAAGGCATTTTTCGGCCGGTGTCGTCGCCGTGGCCACGGGCGACCACGAGGAAGCGCGAAAACGGTTCGAGGATGCCGTCGATCTGTTCGATGGCAGCGGCGCCCCCTATGAGGCGGCACGGGTCCGCCTCGAACTGGCAAGCGTGCAGGCCGGCCTTGGCCGCTTCGAGCCGGCCGCCAACGACGCGCGCGCGGCGCTCGTCACGCTTCGAGCACTTGGCGCTGTCCACGAAGCCGAACGCGCCGCCAACCTCATCGCTCAGCAGCAAGAACCGGCCCAGTTAGCGGGCCGAATGTTGACCGCGCGCGAGCTCGATGTGCTCCGTCTGGTTGCCAGAGGCCTGAGCGACAAAGAGATCGCCGGTGAGCTTGGGTTGAGCCGGCACACCGTCCACCGGCATATCTCAAACATTCTGACCAAGCTCGATCTGCCTTCTCGGGCCGCCGCTGTCGCCCACGCGGCCCAACGCGGCCTGCTCTGACGACCCATTCACGAGATGGCCGATTTCGGCCATGCGCCGTCGCCTCCCCAATGGCCCATCTAGGCGAAGTCCGCGCGCTGCCTCCAAGCGATGCTGCAGCTGATGGATCACCCTGGATCATCAACACGCGGGCAATGGGAGGTTCACCATGACGACGCGGACTGACGCGGCTCCGCACGCCTTGCCGCCGGACGAGGTCAAGCGCATCAAGCAGCAGGTCTACGACGAGTGGCAGAGCCCCGAGATCGTGGCTGCTTACCGCAAGTGGGAGGAGCACGAGACCGCCTGGGGTAGCCTGGCGAGTGACTATCTGGTCGAGCGCGCCCGCGTGGAGCCCGGCATGACAGTGCTCGATCTCGCCAGTGGCCATGGAGAGCCGGCGATCGCGCTGGCCGCTGCCGTGGGGCCAACCGGCCACGTGACGGCAACCGACCAGGGGCCCGTGTTGTTGACAATCGCCGAGGAGCGGGCAGAGCGCGCGGGCCTCGCGAACATGACCATCCGCGCTGCCGACGCCCATCACCTTCCGTTCCCCGATGGCGCGTTCGATCGCGTGACCTCCCGCCTGGGCGTTATGTACTTCGTGGAACTGGAGAAGGCGCTGCGGGAATGCCGCCGTGTGCTCAAGCCGGGTGGCCGGGTCACCTTTATGGCCTGGGGGCCATTCGAACAGCCCTTCTTCGAGATTCTCGTCGGCACGCTCTTGCCGTACATCGCGCTTCCGGAGCCAGCGCCCGGTGAACCGAACCCGTTCCTGTTCGCCATCCCTGGCTCACTCAGCGGCACCTTGCGGGACGCGGGCTTCCGGGAGGTCGAGGAAGATGCGGCCACGATTCCCACACCGTTCCCGGGAACGCCGCGGCAGTACTGGGATTGGTTCTGGGAGATGGCGCCGCCGCTGCAGCCGCTGCTCGAAGGGCTGACCCGGGAAGATCGCCAGCACGTCATTGACGATTCGGTCGCCGCGCTCGCGCCCTTCGACGACGGCACATTCGTGACGATCCCGATTCAGGTCGTTATCGCCTCAGGCATCCGCTGAATCAGTGTGACGGGTGTCGGGGAGAACGACGAAGACCAAGAGGAATCGACCCGCCACCCTAACACCCCGACACCCGTCGCCCTCAACTGGCCAGGCGCACGGCTTCGGCCAGGGGGCGGCCCAGAACATGCTCCTGGCCACCTTCTTCGTCGCTGCCAAGGACGCGGACGCGCACTGGCCCCTCGAAGGGCAGATGCTCGAGGACGGTGATCTTCGCGCCGGGCACGATGCCGAGCGAGCCAAGATAGCGCAACTGTTCCGGGTCGCGGTCGGAGACGCGGCTGACGGTGCCGTGCGCGCCGGCGGGCGTTTGCAGCAGGGTCGGGCCGGGCTCCAGATCCGCGCCCTCTCGGGGGATCGGATCGCCGTGCGGATCGGTTTCGGGAAAGCCGAGAATCGAGTCGAGCCGCGCCTCGAGCCGGTCGGAGAGATGATGCTCCAGCCGTTCCGCCTCGTCATGCACTTCGTCCCAGCCGAGGCCGACCGCCTCTGCCAGATAGGTCTCCAGCAGCCGGTGGCGGCGGACGACGTCGAGCGCCGCCTGCCGCCCCTCGGGCGTGAGCGTCACGCCATGGTACGGCGCATGGTTGAGCAGCCCCATCTCGTGGAGCCGCTTGGCCATGTTTGTCGCCGAGGGCGCGGCCACGCCAAGCTCCTCGGCCAGGCGTTGCGTCGCCACCGGGCCGTCCGCGCCCAGCCGGTAGACTGCCTTCAGGTAGTCCTGCATGGCCGGTGTAATGATGAGCCCAGGCGCTTCGGCGACTGGATCCTCGGTCATGCGTAGCTCCGCACTCATGCCGCGACCAGTAGAGCCGTAAGGTACATCAAAGCGATGCCGGCCGCCGCTCCGGCGAAGATGTTCCAGCTCAGCACCGGCTCGCCAGCCCGCTCCTGCGAGCGACGAATGAGCCGACCAACCTCGACGATCACCTGCAGGATGGCCCCGATGCCGATCGCCAGGAAGATGGTCGTCCAGAATGGGGAGTAGACGAAGGCGCCGATCCAGACGCCAAGGATGGCGGGCGCGCCAGCAAGGAGCGCCAGGCCGGCGAAGTGGGCCAGCGGCGGCCGCTGCTGGACGAGCGGCGCGGCGATGCCGATCCCCTCGGTGACGTTGTGCAGCGTGAAGCCGAGGATCAGGAAGACGCCCAGGGCGGCCTCGCCGAGCGCGAAGGCCGCGCCGATGGCCAGCCCTTCGCCCAGGTTGTGCAGGCCGATGCCGAGGGCAATTTCATAGGCGAGGACGAGCGGCTGCTGATCGCCGGCGCGGCTCTGGTTGCGCCGGCGCAGCGCGTGCCCGAGGACGATCAGCAGCCCCATGGTCAGCAGGGCAACCAGCGGAATGAGCACCGGGGCATCGAGCGCGCTGACAGCTGCCGCGGCCGTTTCGTGTGCCTCTTCCCACATGTCGACGACGAGAAAAGCGAGCAGGCCGATCGTCAGCGCGAGGACGAAGTTCATCCCGCGACGGCCCAGCCGGCGCAGGAAGGGATACCAGAGGAGCCCGAGCGCCACCGGGATGACCCCAACATAGATGCCGACCAGGGCAAAGCGCAGGAAGCTCTCCCGCGACGGTTGCGGACTTTGCACCGCGACCGGCACCTCGGTCTCGAAGAGGACGCCAGTCGAGCTGATGAGGGCGATGGCATGCGCCTCGCCCTCGACCCACGGATAGGGGATTGAAATCGTGGCCGATTGCAGGCGCTCGAGCGTGCCGTTCGGCTCCATGGTGAAGTGCCAGTAGGCCTCGTCAACGAGGACCTGGGCGATGGTGATCGGGTCGGGGCCGCCATTGACGACTTCCAGCTCGATCAGGTTCGGCTCCGGCAGGAGGATGCGCTGCACGCTGAGCGTCTCGATCGGCGGCACGGTGCGCCGCCCAAGGCCCGCGTCGGTGCGCACGATCCAGGCGAGCACCCCCGCCAGCAGCAGCAGAGGCACGATCGCCCAGACGAGCGAGCCGGGAGTAAAGCGGGAGCGCGGCTCGTCGCTCGATTCGCCGGCGCGGCGAGACGCGGGTTCGACGGCGGGACTGGCGGCATTAGCGGACATCGAACACTCCCATCCAGCCCAGCTCGGCAAACTCGGAGACGTGCGCGTGGAACATGTACAGCCCCGGTTCGTAGCCCTTGTAAGAGAACTCCAGGATGCCGCGCTGCCCCTGAGCCTGCATGATGGTGTCGACCTGGCGCAGGGTCGGCTCCAGCCGTGTTCCCGGTTCGTAGTAGTCGAAGAAGTTGGCGTGCAGGTGGAACGAATTGATCAGGTCGAACTCGGTGATATTGACGAGGTAGATGCGCACCGGGCGCTCGCGGTCGATGACGATCGGGTGCTTCATGTAGTGGAAGGCGACGGTGTTGACCGCGTACACCTCGTTGCCGGCGTCGAAGGTGGTGTCGAAGGCGTTCATCACCATGACGAACTCCTGCCACTCCTCCGACTCGGCGAAATCGGGGTGACGGACCCTGGCGGCATCGCCATGCTTTTCGGGATCGGGATTGACGATGTACGCGCCGTAGAGCCCCTTGTGGATGTGGCGCTTCAGCGGCGTCGAGTGGCAGTGGTAGAGATGGCAGCCGAACGGATTGGCGTTGAACTCGTAGGTGAACTCCTCGCCTGGCTGGATATCGCCCCGGCCAATGCCGGTCACGCCATCCTGGTACGCGCTGTGAACGCCATGAAAGTGCATCGTGTGGGGGTGCGTGCCAGCATTAACGAAATGAATGCGCAGCCGATCGCCCTCGTTGGCGCGCAGGGTCGGCCCCGGCACCTGGCCGTTGTATGTCCAGGCCGGGAAGAAGACCCCGGGCGCGATCTCGATCTCCTTGTCGTACGCCGAAATTTGCCACTCGCGGACGGTCGTGCCGTCCGCCATGGTCGTCGCCTCGCCATAGTCGAAGGTTCTGACCAGCACGGAGGGATCGAAGCCCATGCGCTCGACGTCGACGTCGCCGACCGTGGTGCTGAAATTGTGCCCTGGGTGTACCTCGGTGGAGAGTGGGTTCTCCTCGCTCGTCACCTGCGCCAGGCTGCTCCCGCCACCGCGCGGGCTGCCGATCAACGGCAGCGCGGCCGCGCCAAGGGCGACGCCACCCAGGGTGCCGGCGCCAGTGGCGCCGAGTTGCAGGAGCGTGCGGCGCCGGATTGGCTTGTCGCTTTTCCCGAGATTCAGACTCATCTTCCCAAACTCCAGTTTGCATGGTTGCAGCATAGTAATCCCGGAACGCAATGCATGGTTTAGTCTACACTAAATTCCATTTCGACGCAATTCGGGAGGAATGGCGGGGCAAGCTCCCCGATCGTTGTGATCGGCTTTGTTAGAATCGAGCGGCATCGTGGTGGTTGGGGTCCGTCCCCGTGGGAGCGAGTGAGCAGTGCAGGTCAATGCCAAGGTCGACTACGCGCTGCGAGCGCTGTCGGAGTTGGCCAACGTTCATCCTGGGCCGATGAAGGCGGAAGCAATAGCGCGTGCCCAGAGCATTCCGCCGAAATTCCTTGAGAACATCTTGCTGGAGTTGCGCCACGCGGGCATCGTCCTCTCCCAGCGCGGCGCTGATGGCGGGTATCGGCTGGGGAGGCCGGCGGAGGAGATTTCGCTGGCCGATGTTATCCGCGTTGTCGATGGCCCGTTGGCGAACGTGCGCGGTCTGCGCCCGGAGAGTCTGGAATACACCGGGCCGGCGACTGCCCTGCTCCAGGTCTGGATCGCCTTGCGGGCAAACATGCGCGCCGTCCTCGAAACGGTCTCCCTCGAAGACCTGCGCACCGGCAATCTCCCCCCGGAAATCGTCGCGCTCACCCAGGACCCCGAGGCCTGGAGCCGGCGTTAGCAAGGGCCGGGTGGCCGGCGAACGATACCTGGTTGGCAGTCATTCGATGCGATGACCAACTATCTCGTTCCTGACTGTCGCGGAGCGGTGGATCGCCGCGGCGTGAGGGTGGACGCGAATTTGAACGGGATAGGCGACCGGCTGGTGCGGTACAACCGCACCAGCCGGTCGCCTGCATGATCGCCTCTCGACCTCCGCGACTTCAGAAGACTGGTTCTCCACCGCTCATGGTCGTCGGCGCGGCTTCGGAACGACATCGCCGCAGACCGCGAATCCTCCAGCGACGAAGTGGCCGCCAGTCGTTTCCCTGCCCGCGGGGCCGTCGGGGGCGGCCCTGCAGGCTCATGCGCACGTGGCCCATCTTAGCTGAGGCAGATCCCCAGCACGCACGCGCCGCTGCAACCGGCGCAGCCACCGCTTCCACCGCCGCTTCCACCGCTTGCCGAGACGCAGATGCCCGCAACACAGAGCTCGCTACAGTTCGTGCAGCCACTGCCAGTCGTTGAGACGCAGACGTTGGCGACACAGACTAGACCGTTCGGGCACGTCGTCGTGCAGCCGGTGACACAGATGCCCGCGATGCAGCTCTGATTACCTGCACATGTGTTACCGCCGCCGCAGACGTCGGCGGACACGCAAATACCGGCCACGCAGACCAACCCGGTTGGGCACGACACACTGGTGCACGAGCTGCCGCCGATACACAAACCGCCGACGCATGTGCCGCCACCGCCGCAGGGATTACCGGCGACACAGGAGTCGACGTTGACACAGATACCGCCGACGCAGACGAGCGGGCTCTGGCACGGGGCGTTTGCGCCACAGGCGTTCAGCCCAATACAGATGCCGCCGACGCAGGCTTGCCCGGGTGTGCACTGGTTCGAATTCTGACAAACCCCGCCGCCGACGCACATGCCGTTGACGCAGACCTGGCCGCTGCTGCACTGGGAATTATTCTGGCAGGCCCCGCCACCAACACAGATCCCATTGACGCAGACCTGACCGCCGCTGCATTGACTGTTGTTCTGACAACCGCCTCCAGGCGTCCCGGTGCAGGTTCCGTTCACGCAGGTCTGACCCGCGGCACATTGCGAGCTGTTCTCGCAGCTCCCGCCGCCAACACAGAATCCGTTGACACAGGACTGCCCGTTGCGGCATTGGCTGCTGGCCGTGCAGGTCCCGCCGCCGACGCAGGTGGCGTTTACGCAGATCTGGCCGTTGCTGCACTGATTGTTGAAGACGCAGGCGCCGGAGCTGCCCCGGCAAATCCCGCCGATACAGACCTGGTTGGCTGGACACTGCCCGTTCGTCGTGCATTGACCGCTGCCGCCGCCGCCCGAACGCTTGCACCGCTTGCGGCACTTTCTGCGCTTCTTGGCCGTGTTCTTGTTCCTGCACCGTTTGCGGCACGATTTCTTGGCGTCAGCGTCATCGAACCTACCCGCGAGCGATGCGAGTAGCCCTCCCAGTCCTCCAGCGACCACCCGCCCGAGCAACGTTCGCCGCGAAGGTCCCTCGCCGACCTTGATCGCAATAGCATCGAAGCGCCGCGTGTCCATACGGTTGGTCTCCTTCGACGCGCTGGTGGTCCCACGTCCTCTGACATGGCTGTCCCACCACAACCGTCATTTGACCGGAAACCCCATGCACGTGGCATGCCATAATTTCATGCAAACGTTATCCAAACGTCCCTGGAATCGTCACGAAAACATCATTTTTGTTAAAACTATCGTTAGATAACACACTAGTGATGCTATGACTTCTCTTTCTGAAATGTCTGTGGTCTGCTCCGGCTCATGCCGCCGGCGTCTCGACGATCCCATCGCTTTGATACGACGTTCATTGGAAATTTCTACGAGAGCGCCGATCACATGCAATCGTCCATAGGAGGCCTTTGTCGCTTCCTGCAAGTCGACCACGCCGAAGCGCCACGTTTCACTAGCCAACAGCCCGTGGCCCCCTTGCATCCAGCGTGACAGCCCGAAAGCGCTCTGCCTAGGATAATTCCGACTCTTTTCGTCGGAATTACAGGACGTACGTGAGGCAGGGGAAGGGTGCGGAAACCATGACGGATTCGGGGGCGGTGGCACGTGTGCTGACGCGGCGGCGGGTGCTTGCCGGGTCGATGGCAGCGGTGGTGGCGCTGGCAGCGCGGCCGGCCACGGCGCGGCAGGATGGCACACCGGCCGCGAGTGGATCGGGCGAATGGACCTGGGTTGATGACGCGGGCGAGACAATCACTCTCCCGGCGATGCCGGAGCGGGTGGTTGCCTACATGCCGGTCGCGGCGTCGCTGTGGGACTTTGGGATGCGCCCGGTCGGTGTCTACGGCCCAACCCGGCGGCCCGACGGAACGCCGGAGGTCTACGTCGGCAACGTCGATCTGGATGCGGTGGTCTCGCTCGGCGAGGAGTATGGCGAGCTCGATCTGGAGGCGCTGAAGATCAAGTTCGTCGACCGCCCTATCACCGACACCATCCGCGGCGTGGAGGCGCTGGCGGCCGCCCTGGGCGCGGATACGGCGTCCCCGGAAGTCGTGGCTGCCCGCGAGGAGTTCGAAAAGGCGTCTGACGAGTTGCGCGCGGCGATCGCCGAAAAGCCGGGGCTGAAGGTGATGTTTGCCTCCGGCACGCCCGATTCGTCGTTCTGGGTGGCCAATCCGAGCGTCAACGCGGATCTTCTCTATTTCAAGGAGCTTGGCCTCGAAATTGCCCAGCCCGACATCGAGGAAGGGTATTTCGAGGAGGTGAGCTGGGAGCAGGCCGGAAAGTACCCGGCCGACCTGATCCTCATCGACGCCCGCCAGTGGAGCTCGACCGGCGAGGATCTCAAAGCGCGGGTTCCCACCTTTGCCGCGCTGCCAGCCGCGAAGGCCGACCAGTTCGGCCCCTGGCTGACGGAGTACGTTCCCAGCTACGCCGGCTTCACCCCAGTCCTGCAGGCGCTTGCCGGGTCAATTCGCGGCGCGGAAGTCGTAGGGTGACTGGGTGTTAGGGCGCCAGGGTGTCAGGGAGCACGAAAACCAGACACCCTGACACCCCGACACCCTATCGCCCTCGGTCAAAAGGCATGGTCAGCGTAAAGGTCGATCCCACGCCGGGGGTGCTCTTGACGGAGATGGCCCCGCCATGCTGCTCCGCGAGGTTGCGGGCTATGGCCAGGCCCAGCCCGGCGCCTCCGTAGCGGCGCGTGGTCCGGCTGTCGGCCTGCCGGAACTCTTCGAAGATATGGCCGAGCGCCTCTTCCGGAATGCCGATGCCGGTGTCCTGCACGGCAATCTCGATGCCGGCGTCCGTCTCCCGGGCACAAACGCGAACCGATCCCGCGTCGGTGAACTTGACGGCATTGCCAATCAGGTTCAGGAGAATCTGGCGCAGGCGCGTAGCATCGGCCCGAACAGGCGGGATCGTTCCGGGGATATCGATGGCAAGCTTCAGCGATTTTGCGGCCGCCTGCGGGGCGACGTCCTGGCGCACCTGCTCGACGACATCGGCCAGGTCGACCGGCCTCATCGTGATCTCCAGCCGCCCGGCCTGCAGGCGGGAAAGGTCGAGCATCTGGTCAACCAGGGCGATGATGCGCTTTGCCCCCTGCTGAATGCAGCGCACGTCATCGGCCTGCTCGCTGCTGAGGGAGCCAGCGGGCCCGGCGAGCAGCAGATCGGCGTAGCCCAGCACGGCCTGCATCGGCGTGCGCAGCTCGTGGCTCATCATCGCCAGAAAGTCGCTCGAGGCCCGGTTGGCCGCATGAGCCGAGGCTAGCGCTCCCCGCAGCTCCCGCTCCAGGGTCTTCCCCTCGGTGACGTCCCGGAAATAGACCACGATGCCGTTGGGCGTCGGATAGGCGCGGACATCGAACCAGAGGTCCATTGATGCGAGATGGACGTCGACATCGGCGGGCATGCCCTCGACCATGGCCCGGTGCAACGCGGCATGGAGCGGCGTTTCGATCAACAGGGGAAAGGCCTGCCAGAAGCTGACCCCAAGCATCTCGTGCCGCGTGCGGCCAAACTGCTCCTCGGCAGAGGGGTTCAGATACGTGAACCGCCATTCCCTGTCCAGGGCGAGGAAGCCGTCGGTAATGTGCTGCAGAATCTCCCGGCGATCCTGATGCGTGGCCAGAAGCTCAGACTCGGCGGCTTTTCGCTCCGTGATGTCCTGCATCTGGGCGACGAAGTGGCGAGGCCCGCCGCTGTCCTGTGCCGGCGACACGCTCAGCAGGGTCCAGATGATCTGGCCGTCCTTGCGGACATCGCGCTTTTCGAACGCCTGGCGCTCACCCTCCCCGGCGATGATCCGATGCAGCAGCCCGGTGCTCGCCTCGACGTCGGCCGGGTGCGTGATCCGCGTGAAGGGAGTGGCCAGCAGCTCCTCTTCCGTGTACCCGAGCATCTCGCAGATGGCACGATTGACATGGACGATGGTCCCGTCCTGCCTGACGACTGCCATCCC
>CAYSXO010000138.1:1497-10886 GCA_964434995.1 uncultured Sphaerobacteraceae bacterium | reverse complement strand
AGCGATGAACGACGCCGAACGCCATGCGTTGATTGACCAGTATGAAGATGGCTACCGGGCGATTGCCGCCGCGCTGGAAGGGATCACCGTGGCCGAGCTGGAGGCGCGCGAGGGGCCGGGCGAGTGGAGCCCGCGCGAGATCATCCACCACCTGGCTGACAGCGAGATGACCTCCGCCGTGCGGCTGCGATTGCTGATCGCGCAGGAGGCTCCAACCATTATTGGCTACGATCAGGAGGCATTCGTGCGCGAGCTCTTCTCTGACCGCCCGATCGAGCCCTCGCTGGCCGCGTTCGCCGCGGCGCGCGAGTCGACCGCGCCGATTCTGCGCCGTCTCAGCGGCGAGCAGTGGCTGCGCGCCGGTACGCACAGCGAGGTCGGCCGCTACTCGGTTGAAGACTGGTTGCAGACCTATGGAATGCACGCCCACGACCACGCCGATCAGATTCGCCGCGCCAGGGCGACGGTTGGATAGGGGGCTGTTGGCCAATGGCTATTGGCTTTAGGCTCTTGGCCGTTTCGCTGCTGGCCGATCTCCGACTTTCGACGAACGATTAACGACTTGCCGACCCAGATCGCGCCAATGCCTCGTCCGTTACCAAATGGCCCGCCAGTTGAGTGGCGGGCCGTTTGATCTTTCTTCATCCAGTCGTAAGATATGGTTCTTCAGCACGTCTGGGTGAGCCGCGACAGCGCACGACAGCCGGGATAAGGATACGCCGCGGCCAGGACGCTGAAGCCTATCGCCCGTCTGGCGCCGACGATCGGACCACGTTCCGCACCCCACCTGCAAAAGGAGGATGTTCATGCCCTGGGACGAGTCGATGACCACCTTGCGCAACGTCCTGGCCGCGCTCTTTCCCCTGGTGCAGGACTCGATTCGGATCGTCGATGCGGCGGGCCTCCCTCGCGCCCAGATGCGTTTTGACCCAGCCGCCGTCAACAACTGGCACAACATCCTCGACGAGGCGATGAAGCACCACAAGGCGCCTGCCGTCATCGACGCTGCCCGGGCCGAGTATCCCGAGAATGAGGAGCTGAAGCTGGCCCAGAAGGGCGAGCTGCGGCCGGTGCGCGGGCCCGAGATTGGCGAAGAGGTGCCGTGGCAGGGTCCGGACGACGTCGATCCGCTGGAGAAGATCATTGGCACGCAGAGCACCCTCGTGCCGATCAGCTTCCTTGAGGTTGGCCTCCTGCGCGCGAAGGCGGTGGCGCGTGTTGTCAGCGCCAACGGCAGCCGGGGCTCCGGCTTTCTGGCCGATGGCAACCTGCTGATTACGAACCATCATGTCCTCGGCGATGCCGACGCGGCCCGGCAGGCGATAGTGCAGTTCAATTACCAGCAGACGGTCGAAGGCGCGGAAGCCCCCTACGAGGAGTTCCACACCTCGCCGGAGAACGGATTCGCCACCAGCAAGGACGACGACTGGACGGCGGTGCGCTTGCAGAATGACCCGGCGCAGAAATGGGGCCGCCTCGAAGTGCAGCGAGCTGACGTCTCACAGGGGAACCGCGTGAACATCATCCAGCACCCGGGCGGCGGTCCTAAGCAGATGTCGCTCTATCACAATGTCGTCGCCTTCGTGGACGCCACGCGCATTCAGTACCTGACCGATTCGCTGCCTGGCTCCTCTGGCTCGCCGGTCTTCGACGAGACCTGGAAGCTCGTCGCGCTGCATCACAGTGGCGGCTGGCTGCCGCAGCCAGGCACGAAGCAGACGTACTATCGCAATGAAGGCATCCATATCAACGCGGTCATCGATGGCCTGACGGCGGCGGGACTCCTCCCGGCCTCCGGTTCCGGGTGACGCGGCACTCACGGCCCAGCGTGATCGTTTTCATCGACGTGGGGTGAACGGATGAGCTGGAGCGACGAGCTCACCCAGCTACAAAGCGTGCTGGCCGACCTCTATCCGGAGAAGGAGCGCAGCTTCACGGTCGTCGATGAAGCACAGATCCCCCGCGACCACATCAGGTTCAGCGACATCGCCGTCGACAACTGGCACGGCATCCTGCTCGAGGCGGAGCGGCGAGACCAGGTCAAAGCGCTGACCGATGTCGCCATGAGAGCCTATCCCGAGAATGAGAACCTCGCTCAGGCGGCGCGCGCCTATCTGAGCCGCCCGCGCGGCCGCATCGACCGTCTCCGGGAGCAGGCCACGCACAGCCCCGCCGCGCTCATCGCCGGCGCGCTCCTGGTGGTGGCGATTGCCGCCGCAATCATCTGGATGCGTGGCCAGGAGCCGGCGGTCCTCTGGCGCACCGATTTCTCCGACACGAGCCGGTGGCTCTTCTCGTCGCTTCCGGGCAGGCAACTCGTGCAACCGATCGCGGAAGGAGCCGACAACCCGGCCGACCCATGCCACGAGAACTGCCTGTTGCGCTTCTATCCGCCCGGGGGCGACGATGCCGCCGAGGCGCGCCGGCAACCGATGAACGACGTACCGCTCGCCGACGCCTGCGCCGTGCAATTCCGCGTGCGCCTCACCATGCGCGATGGCGCCAGCCTCGGCGCGGATAAAACGGACAGCGCATTTTTCGTGACCCAGGGCAACGAGCGGCTCGCCGTGGCGATTGCGCCGCGGATCGGGGATCAGAATCTCAAAGACTGGCAGCCGATCGCGTTCGAGCTCTACAACCTTCGCGGGTTGCGCACGAACGCGCCCTATGAGCGGAGCGCGCCGGTTGAGAACATCGGGTTCCAGTTCCGCCTCGATGAGGGAGGCAGCACCATCGATGTTGACGACCTGGCGTTTCTCGCCTGCGCCTGAGCGGAGAGGGCCCAGGGATCAGGGATCAGGGATCAGAATTCGGGCGTGAAACAGGCGACCCGATCGTCCGCCGGGCGAAGGGGCGCCGCGCCGGACTGGACGGCGCCGGCCAGCAAGACTTCGGCGGTTCGCGTTCCCTCGTTCTGCGCCTGCACATAATCGCCAGGCAGCAGGAGGAGGTCGTCGCCAGCGGCGAGGGTCCCTTGCTGGGCGCCATCGACGGTTAGCGCCTCGGCTTCGCCAATGAGCCCGACCAGCCCGCCTACCACCCGCTCATCGAGCGTGGCGCCCGGTTGCCAGGTCGAGCGGGCAATGAAGAGCTGGGCCGGCTCGTTCGGCAGCAGGGCGACACCCTCGTTCAGGAGAATCTCCCAAGTCACGCCCGGCTCGGGAGTCTCTTCCGGCCGCGGGATATCGTGGGCCAGCGGCCTAGCCAGGCGCAGGGGGGATGAGGCGCTTCCCGCCGCCGGGACCAGCTCGTTGCCGAGGCTCAGCGTGAGGATGATGGCTGGTTCCGTGGCCTCGTTCCGGACGGTGATTCTCGTCTCCTGCTGGGCGGTGGTGAACAATTCGCCGGTAGCAACCGAACGCTCCGAATCCAGGCCGGACCTCGGTTCGACGGTGACCTCGACGGTCCCTTCGGCGACAAAGGTCAGCATCGGACCGTATTCGAATGGGCCGCGCACGAGCGTGCTGCTGCCTGGCCCCAGCGTGGCGCGCAGCAGCCCGAGGCGGTCGATGCCCCACGCGTTTTCGATGCACGGGGCGTCAGTGACCGGCGGATCACCGATGAAAGGGCCGAGGTAGCCCCGGAATGTCGCGGAGGCGAGCAGGTGGACGTCGAGGCCCTCCCCCGTTGGGAACAAGGATCCTTCGGTCGTCGGCGTCGCGGCGGCTGGAGAGGCGGCGTGGGACGCCGAAAACCGGTTCCGCGCATCGCCGCCATGCGCCCAGGGGATCGCCAGCCCTGTCACAAGCGTCGTCAGCACGATCAGCGAGCGGAGGTGGGACGATAGCGTCATGACCGAGCCTCTTCATGCACCCGCGCGAATGGCCAGAATGAAGAAGACGTGTAGACAACGTCACGGTGTGATGAATGATGAGAAGGATAGCAGCGGCGAGGGTCGGCTATTGTCTATTGGCTGTTGGCTATCAGCGCGACGGGGATATGCGCTGGTCAGATGGTTGGCTGTCCGTCGTTTGCCGCCAGCCAACAGCCAGGAGCTAACAGCCAAGAAGGTATTGACATTTCGGCACGGAAGGTGTACGTTCACTGTAAGCCATATGCTGAGGGGCGCAAGCCCCGACGCACGAGGCCCACAGAGCGCCGATGGATCTGACGCAAGTCCGATTTGTCGGCGTTCTGCCTTTCCGCCCGATCGGCTCTCTTGCGATGGGCGAGCACACCCCGTGGTTTCAAGTGAGATTCTGGAATGGCGGCGTTCGCGCAACGCCACCCGGTGGACGCGCGGGCGTTCCAGCCGAGAGGCGAGTTGCCGGGTGCGGAGCAAGTCGAGCGTCCGCGCGTAGTCGCCCATCGCCTACGCGAGATTGAGAGAGGGTGACTGCTCCGGCCCGGAGCATCATCGCTTGCGGCATGGGCGATCAGCGCTAGTGAGAAAACGCGCGGAAGGCATGACTCCAGAGAGCTCGGCGCATTCGCCGCCAGTCGACCTCGGGGCAGCGGTGGCCCGGTCCGCCCGCGCCGGGTTACAGTCCCGCGAAGTCCGTATGGATGCCAGCGATGCGTGCTGCCGGATCTGGCGCCGGAGTGTGGGGGAGGATCGGGGATGGATGCGCCGTGGGCAGCCGCTGCCCAGCGAGCGGTCGCGGGACTGGGCGTTGAAGCTGGGGAAGTGGTCATCGTCCGTGACCACACCGGCCGCTGGGACGTGCTCCAGGAGATGCTGCTAGCCATCGAGGAACGTGGCGCGACCCCGCTCCCGGAGCTTGTCACCGTCGGCTATCTCGATCGCCTACTGAAGTCGGCCCCGGAATCGTATCTCGATGCCTGGGATCGACACCGCCTGCGCTGGATGCAGGAAGCCGACCGCGTGCTGGTGTTGCAGGGGGAGTCGCCGCGGGCTGGAGACACCGAGGCGACGCCGGAGGCGACCCTGGCCTGGCGGCGGGCAACTGGCCGGCTGGGAGCCCTCGAGGAAGAGCGGCGGCTCCCGTTCCTGCTGGTTGGCGTGCCGACGAAGGCTCAGGCGGCCGAGCTGGGCGTGACGCTCGCCGAGCTGGAGGAGGCGATGCTGCCGTCACTGGCGGCCAGCGCGGACGAACTGCAACGGGAAATCCGCCGCGTCCTCGATGTCGTGAGCGGTGGCCGTCGCCTGACCATTCTCACCGGGGAAGACCGCGCGCTCCACCTCACTCTCGGCAATCGGCCCTGGCTGGATGACGACGGCGAGATCACGGTAGAGGATCGCGAGCGCGGTGGCGTCGTCTCCAATTTGCCCGCGGGATCGGTCTATACCACGGTCGTGGAGGACGCGACGTTCGGATCGCTTCGCCTGCCCCAGGCAGAGGGAGAATCGGACGTGGTGCTGCACTTCGCGGATGGCGACGTGACCCGCATCGTGGCCGCCAGTGGCGGCGACGCGCTACGCGCGCTCTTCGCCCGGCACACGGGAGATGCGCGGCGGGTTGGGCATATTGGCATTGGCCTCAATCCGCGCCTGCACCGGCTCCTCGGCTGGGTGCTGCCCGACGAGCACGTGCATGGCTGCCTTTTCGTCTCGCTCGGCGAGAACCGCTATATGGGTGGGCAGAACGCCTCGTCGCTGAATGTCGATTTCGTCGTACCGAATGCCACGCTCCTCGTCGATGACCGCGTCATCGTGCAGGATGGCGTGGTTCAGGCCGGGTAGCCCAGTTGCGGCCACGCTCCGCGATCTCGCCATCCTGCGATTTTCCGGCATACCCCCGTGACGTATAAGAAAGCACTGCTCACCTCAGGTCGAGGCGCCCTCTGTTTTGCGGCCACGTGCGCGGTGTCGCACCCGCGAGGCTGAGCGCGGGATGCCGCGACCGAATCGTACGGACGCCATGATTTGGCGCCAGTTGATGGCCGTACCACACTTTGCCATGCGCGGCCTTTTCTGGCAGGGTCGCGGGAGCATTGTCATATACCCCATCCGGGTATATACTCGTTCGCGTATCGCCATTTGGGGAGGCGCGGCGCGCGGTTCTCCAGGCGCAAACGGGAGAGATCATCCATGGCAGAAGCAATCCTGGCGCGAACCGAGCTTTCCGTTCCGGGCATGAATTGCGACCATTGCGTGCGGGCGGTGACTGGCGCCCTCGAGCCGCTGGACGGGGTGGCAACGGTTGCCGTCGACTTGCCGAGCAAGACGGTCCAGGTCGCCTACGACCCAGAGCTCGTCGGAATCGACCAGCTTTCGGCGGCCCTGGCCAATGAAGATTACCCGGTGGCCTCGGCGCGGCCCGTGGTCACGCCGTAGCGGTCATCGCATTCGATGGGCAGCGCGCCCGGCTCGTTCTGGCGCGCTGCCAGAAGCTGAACCCGAACTTCCGCTTCGGCTCTCAGGAGGAGAGCGCATTCATGGACCGGCATGCCCATCATCGTGGCACGCCACGGCTACTGGACGCTGAGCAGCACGATGCGAGTCATGACGGGGCGCACGCGGCCCCACCCGTAATTCCCCACGGCGGCGCCACGGGCGCGAGGCATCTGGAACCTGGCGAGCCGGATCACGCGGCAATGGGCCACGGCCGGCACGCCGCGGGCGACGAGCACGCTGGACACGACAAGCACGCCGGGCATAGCGTCGAGATGTTCCGGCAGCGCTTCTGGCTAACGCTCCTACTCTCGATCCCCGTCGTCCTCTACAGCCACATGGTCCAGGCGTGGTTGGGCTTCACGATGCCCGGCTTTCCTGGCAGCGATCTTATTCCGCCGGTGCTGGGCACGATCGTCTTCTTCTACGGAGGATCGGTCTTTCTTGTTGGCGGCTGGAAGGAAATCCGTTCTCGCGCGCCTGGGATGATGCTGCTCATCTCACTGGCCATCAGCGTTGCCTTCCTGGCCAGCGCGGCGACGTCACTGGGACTGTTCGACCTCGATTTCTGGTGGGAGCTGGTGCTCCTGGTGACGATCATGCTCTTCGGCCACTGGCAGGAGATGCGGGCCATCGGGCAGGCGCAGGGCGCCTTGGGCGCGCTCGCCGCCTTGCTGCCGGACGAGGCCGAGCGCGTCACCGCGACCGGTACGGAAACCGTCTCCGTCTCCGCGCTGCGGCCAGGCGACATCGTTCTGGTCCGCCCGGGGGCTCGCGTTCCGGCCGATGGCGTCATCGTTGAGGGCGCGGCCGAGCTGGACGAGTCGATGATTACTGGCGAGTCGCGCCCGGTCGACAAGGGCGTCGGCGATCGCGTGGTGGCGGGGACGGTCGCCGCCGGCTCCGCACTGCGGGTGCGAGTCGAGGCGGTTGGCGAGGAGACGGCCCTGGCCGGGATTCAGCGGCTGGTCGAGCAGGCGCAGACATCTCGCTCGCGGGCCCAGGCCCTGGCCGACCGGTTTGCTGGCCTCCTCTTCTACGTCGCGGTTGGCGCGGGCCTCATGACTTTCATCGTCTGGAATCTGCTGGGCCGCCCGGACGACGCCGTGACGCGGGCGGTGACTGTACTCGTGATCTCCTGCCCGCACGCGCTGGGCCTGGCCATTCCGCTGGTTATCGCCATTTCGACTGCTATCTCGGCGCGGCAGGGTATTCTGGTCAAGGACCGGCTCGCGCTGGAGCGGATGCGCGAGGTCGATACCGTCCTCTTCGACAAGACCGGAACGCTGACACGCGGCGAGCATGTCGTCACCGGCATGGCGTCTATTGATGGCGACGATGATGCGCTTCTGGCCCTGGCAGCGGCGGTGGAGGCGGACAGCGAGCATCCGCTGGCGCGGGCGGTCGTGCATCGCGCGGAGGAAGCTGGCGTTGTGATGCCGCGAGTCTCAGGATTCAAGGCGATTGCCGGCCGGGGCGTCGAAGCGACGGTCGATGGCAGCGACATCGCGATTGGCGGCCCGGCGATGCTGCGCGAGCGCGATCTGACCGTGCCACCGGAGCTGGCCGCGCGAACCGCCGAGTGGAGCGGCCGAGGCGCCGCTGTGCTCCACGTCGCGCGCGATGGACGGATCATTGGCGCGCTGGCTCTCGAAGATGAGGTGCGCCCGGAGGCGAAGGCCGCCGTCGAGGCGCTCCATGCCCAGGGGGTGCGCGTGGTGATGATTACCGGGGACGCCTGGCCGGTCGCCGAGGCGGTAGCCAAGGAGCTTGGCATCGACGAGGTCTTCGCCGAGGTGCTGCCGGAGGACAAGGATGCCGCTGTCGCCGAGTTGCAGCAACGGGGCGAGGAGGTTGCCATGGTTGGCGACGGCGTGAACGATGCCCCGGCCCTGGCCCGCGCGGATGTCGGCATCGCCGTCGGCGCGGGCACGGATGTCGCCATCGAATCGGCAGGAGTGATCCTGGCCAATAGCGACCCCCGGTCGGTCGTCGGGGTGATCGAGCTTTCTCGCGCCAGCTATCGCAAGATGGTGCAGAACCTGGCCTGGGCCGCTGGCTACAACGTGATTGCCATCCCGCTCGCGGCGGGGGTGCTCGCTCCTCTGGGCTTCCTGCTGCCGCCCGCGGTCGGCGCCATTCTGATGAGCGCCTCGACGGTCATCGTCGCCCTGAACGCCCAACTCCTGCGCCGCCTCGATCTGCGCCCCGAGGATGTCGCGGTCGGGAGCGCCGTATGATGGGGTCCCGGAACGGACACGAACAGGGGCAGCGGCCGGCTCTCCATGCTTGTGGGCCCAGGATGCGTTTCACCATGACACGCGTTGCGCTGCTTGTCGTCCTGCTCGTGCTTGGCCACGACATCTTCATGGCCGCGCAGTCTGCAGTGGCGCGGGACCACCATGCCGCGGCGGTGCATCACGTCAGCGCGGGACCACAACTGAGCCCGCGGGCCATGGCCGCGGAGGACGATTCGCCGCGGGATCATCCTATTGATTGCAAGGTCAGCCAGGCGGCCGCGCCCCGCGCTTCCCAGCAGCCCGAGGCGCAGACCGAGGCCATGGCAGCCCATGCCGTTGCCATGGCGCCGCCGTCGACTCAGGCACCCATTAGTGGCGCCTGGCAGGAGCCGCATTGGCCGCCGGGAGTGCGGCGTGCCCTCGTTCAGGTCTATCGCATTTAGGCCGGCCAGATTTCGAGGAATCTGGAACAGCCGCGGCCGTCGGCTCGTGGCGTGGGCCGCGTCGCCCTGACGCGGCAAATGCGAAAGGCCTTTTTGTGAGAATTCTGTTGACCGCGGCGCGCGCCGCCGCACTCTCTGCTCTTGTCCTGATCCCGGCAGCAGGCGCGGCCCCGCTGGCTCTTGCCCAGGAGGCGCCCCCCACCTCGTACTCGTGCGACAGCCAGGCCGAATCCCCGATGCCTGCCACGCCGATGGCCGGCATGGACCACGGGGACATGGATATGGACGAGGCCATGGGTCGGGAGATGGACATCGACCTGATGTACGAGCCGCTCGGGGCCAGCCACAATGGGGAACCGGTCTACCTGCGCGATATCTGGCCGGCGCAGGCCGATGTCGCGGAGGCGATGC
>CAYSXO010000138.1:801-1487 GCA_964434995.1 uncultured Sphaerobacteraceae bacterium | reverse complement strand
CGGGAGATGGACATCGACCTGATGTACATCGACATGATGATCCCGCACCACGAGAACATCATCGCCATGTCCGAGGCCGCCTTGCCGCTCCTGACGGACGAGCGGCTGCGCGAGATCGCCGAGGCGGTGATGTCGACCCAGCAGCCGGAAATCGACGAGCTGCAAAGTTCCCGCGAGGAGTTCTACGGCGAGGCGATGCCAATGCCAATGGACGACGCGATGATGGAGACGATGCATGCCATGATGCCCGATATCCCGGGATCGATGGCTGACATGCGCACGCTGATGGATACCGAGGCGCTCGTCGCGGCCTTCTGTGCCGCCGAGAACCCGGACCTGGCGTTCATCGACCTGACCCTCCCGCATCACCAGATGGCGATCGAGGCCTCGCTGGCCACCGTGGAGCAGGCGAAGCACCCGGAAATCCGGGACATCGCTCAGCGCGTGATCGACGCTCAGCAGCGTGAAATCGAGACGCTGATCACGATTCGGGAGGAACTCGCCGGGGCCGCGACGCCCGCCAGCTCGTAAGCGCGGGAATCGAGGCGGCCGCGGGAGACGACGTGATCGCCATTTCGCCGGTTTCGGGGTGCGCGCCCCAATGGGCCTTGTGCCGCCGCCAGAGCGATGTCGGTGGGCGACTCGCGGATGTCAAGGTCCGGCGGCCCAGTCAGGCGACGGCCGAG
>CAYSXO010000138.1:0-791 GCA_964434995.1 uncultured Sphaerobacteraceae bacterium | reverse complement strand
TACGAACTTCGCGCTCGGGTTCGGACGCTATGCAGATCCCTGGCCGTATTCTCTGCGCCCGCTGCCTCCAGACGCTGTCTTCGCCCGCCGTCGTGCGCCCGCGAGATAACCCCGCCCGGCGATTCGCGGAAGCTGTAATAGCAGTCGCCGTCGAGGGGGAATCGAGACAGGGTGGAGCACCCGATCAGGAAGGGTCACTCCCCAGCAGACGTCAATCGAGCCCTCGGCGGCGAGGATCGCCTATCCTCGTGAGCAACAGGCGGCGTTCCGTGTGAAAGGACGTAGCGATGGCTGAGCCTGGTTCCGACGACGTCTTTGTCTCCGTGGTCACCTGCCCACGGTGTGGACATCAGCGGGAGGAGACGATGCCGGAGGTGTCGTGCGCCATCTTCTACCAGTGCACGGGGTGCGGGGAAATGGTGCGGCCACGAGCGGGGGACTGCTGCATCTTCTGCTCCTATGGCAGCGTGCCGTGCCCGGCGATCCAGCGGCTGCGGCGAGGGTCGGACGTCACCTGAGCAGTAGCCGGCGAGTGGTGGCGATTGTGGTCAGAGGCGCCCACGGGGTGTGCTCGCTATGCTGAATGGCGTTCTGGAGGTCCGATGGCTCCGACCGCGACTGACACACCCGCTTCCTGCATCCTCGACAAACCTCGAATGCTTCACTGGGAGCTTGTGCATCGAAGCGCCGCCACGCCGGTCCGCTGCATCGCCCGCGACTATTGGGGCAACGGCGAGCAGACCGGCGAGCCGCTGCGCCGGCGCGAGCTGCCGTCGGCGGACATTATCGTC
>CAYSXO010000137.1:0-10902 GCA_964434995.1 uncultured Sphaerobacteraceae bacterium | reverse complement strand
GCTGGCGTCAACCGTGGCCATCAGCAGTGGCTCCCGGCGCGGCATGCCGCCAGGGCGCTGTTGACGGCCTTGCCTCCCCTTGTCCATCGGCTCGTTGGGGCCAGGCGAAGCACGTGGGCCGGGGGCGAGAGCACTCGCGTCATTGCCCAGCATTCAGCTGAAATCTGCTTCAGTTGAGCGGCGCGTGTCGCCTTATCAGGTCGAGTCCTCATGCCGTCATCGCCTCTCGCGGCGCTTCCGACAGGCCGACTGCCGCGCTGACCAGATTGGCCTCGGTCAGCGCCGCACCGTGCAACTCCCGCGCGACCGCGCCTTCGTACATCACCAGGGCGCGGTCGCACAACCCCACCACTTCTGCCAGATCGGTCGAGAAAAAGAGGATGCCGTGACCTGCTTCAGCGAGACGGCGCATTAATTCGTAGATCTCCTGCTTGGCGCCCACGTCGATGCCGCGCGTGGGATCGTACAGCAGGTAGATGCTGGCGTCGGTGAGGAGCCACTTGGCAATGGCCACTTTCTGCTGGTTGCCGCCGCTGAGGAAGCGTACCGGAATTTCCGGATTGGCCATGCGAATCGAGAGGTTGTCGCGCATCGTCATCGTGGCGGACTCGACTGCCGCCGGTGAGATGACCCCGTGCTTCGATACCTCGGGCAGGGTCGGCAGCGTCATGTTTTCGGCCACCGACAGGGGGAGGATCAGGCCCTGCGTCTTGCGGTCTTCCGGCACCAGGGCCAGTCCGGAGGCCATCGCCGAGCGCGGGCCGCTCAAGCGGTAGGGACGCCGGTCGATGGCCACGTCGCCGCTGGCGCCGGCATAGACGCCGAAGAGCGCAAAGAGGAGATCGCCCTGTCCCTGGCCTTCGAGGCCGGAGAGGCCAACGATCTCTCCCCGATGCACCGTCAACGAGATGTCGCGCAGGCGGCCTTCCCAGTTCAGGCCGCGAACCTCAAGGAGAGGAGCCTCGCTCTCGGGCCGCGGCGGGCGAGGCGGGAAGGCTTCGCGCAGTGGGCGGCCGATCATCAGGCGCACGATCTCATCGTCGCTCGCGTTCGCCACGTCGACCGTGCCGACATTGACGCCGTCGCGAAAGATGGTGGCCCGGTCGCAGAGATTGCGCACTTCGTCCATGCGGTGCGAAATGAAGACCACGGCCACGCCGTCGTCGCGCAGGCGGCGCACGACCGAAAAGACCTGCTGCACCTGGCGGCGGTTGAGCGCGGAGGTTGCCTCGTCGAGGATCAGCACGCGAGGCGAACGGCGCATTGCCTTGGCGATTTCAATCAACTGGCGGTCGGCCAGCGAGAGGTCGCGCACCATGGCGGCCGGGTCGATGTTCGAGAAACCGAGACGCGCCAGCAACTCGCGCGACTCGCGGTTCATCCGCCGGCCATCGACGAGCCCGAGCCACGTGCGCGGCTCCTCGCCCATGAAGAGGTTCTCAGCGACGGTGAGATCGGGAACCAGGGAGAGTTCCTGGAAGACGGGCACGATGCCCCTGGCCACGGCGTGCGCCGGACCGTGGAACGCAATTGCCTGGTTATCGTAGGTGATGGCGCCCGCGTCGGGCGGATGGACCCCGCAGAGCACCTTGACCATGGTGCTCTTGCCCGCGCCATTCTCGCCCAGCAGCGCGTGAATCTCGCCCGCTTCGCAGGAGAAATCCGCGCCGTTCAGAGCGACGACGCCGCCGAATCGCTTGTCGATGTCAGCCGCGCTGAGTATCGGCATTGGCGTGACGTTCCCTCACCGCGCCCCCTCTCCCAGGGCTCCCTCACCCCCTCCCCCCTCTCCCATCGCGATGGGAGAGGGGGGAGGGGGTGAGTGTTCACTTGGCCGGGGGTGAGGGCTCTGCCTAGACCTGTTGCGCGTCGACTTCTTCAAAGGTGAGGTCGACCCCGCAGGCCGGGATCGACGTGGCCGTGAAGAAGTTGTCCGGCGCGTCGGGGAAGACGTTAACGCCGGGCTCCAGCTCGTCCGTCTTGGCCTCCGGCAGCGGCACCGAGACGGCTCGCGGCACCGGCTCGCCCATGAGCAGGCTGAGCGCGGCGCGCATCGAGACGCAGACCAGGCCCGGTGTCTGCCCGATCGAGTAGCCCTGGAACTGGTCCTTCATCTCCAGCATCTGCTTGCGGAAGCCGTTCTCGGCCTCGCCAGCCACTGGCACCAGCGGCACGCCCGCGTCGATGAAGGCGCGGACCACGCCATCGGTCCCACCCTGGCACCAGACGCCGGCAAAGTCGGGGGTGGCCGTGGCGGTCTGTGCCTTGCCCGGATCCCAGTCGCCGATGACCTCGACGATTTCCATGCCGGGGTTCTCGTTCCAGACTTCGGAAGCGCCCTGGCGGCGCTCGGTGTCGACGCCGGTTCCCTGGACGCCGTTGACCATCAGGATCTTGCCTTCGCCGCCGGTCTGCTCGACCAGCCATTGCGCCCAGCGGCGTCCCATCTCGACCTGGTCCTCGTTGACGCTGACACCAAGATCGAGGGAGGGATCGGGCGGATCGGCCTGCACCACGCTGTCGAAGGAGACAACCACAATGCCATCAGCGCGAGCCTGCTGGACCGTCTGCACGAGGGCAGTCGGCGTATGCGCGATGATGACGACTGCCTGCGCGCCGTTGGAGATCATGTTCTCGATGGCGGCGATCTGGGCGGCATCGTCGCGGTCGGCGGTGTTGACCTGGAACTCGCTGATAAGTGGGGCGACTGCCTCCGACTCGGCATAGGCCTTGGCCATCTTGATCATCTGGGTTCGCCAGACGTTGCCGATGTAGGAGTTGGACAGCGCGATGTTGTACGGCGGATCGGCCACTTTCTCGTACTGCACCGGCTCGGCGCCGGCAAAGGGCTGGTAGCATGCCGCGGGATCGAACCCGCCCTCCTGCGCCCAGGCCGGGGAGGCAAGGCGCCCCATCCCGCTGATGCCGAGGCCCATTGCACCCGCGCCGACCGCGGCGCCACGCAGCATGTCACGACGGCCGAGTTGACGTTGCATGAAGCGGTCCACGTGGTCCTCCGTCCACTCAACGACAGCGCGCGCGGCCCAACGGCGGGCAGCGCGGCACAAGCCAACATCTCAGGGGCAAGGCTCCGCTGGCGGTCCGCGCAATCTGATGCTGGCTGGCGCATGCTATCAACGCGCGTGTTGGGAGTCAATACAACTGCTCATGATGTAGCGAGTTGATGTGAATCTTTCCGCGCGGGCCGGGATCGGGACACGGCATGCCGCGCTCTTCCCGGCCAAGAATGGCTCAGTAACGGACTGCCGTGCCGCTCACCGCTTCCTCGATCTCCAGATGCTCGGAACGAGTCCAGTTCAGTTGCGCGATATCGTTGCGGAGCCCGCTGAGCATGTAATAGAGCTCGCTGGAGAGGGCGAGGAACTGGAAGCCCTCCGCGATGCGCTGGTTTGCGCCGGCCGTGCCGGATGTGTGAATGCCGGGCGCGACGCCATTGCGCTGGCAGGCGTCGCGGATGGCGAAGATCGCCTCATTCAGCGCCGGATCGTCGCTCTCCAGCGGCACGCCGAGGCCGAGGCCCATCGAAGCCGCCAGATCATTCGGGCCAATGAAGCAGGCATCGACCCCCGGCACGCTGAGGATGTCGTCGGCATTCTCCACGCCGGTGATGTGCTCGATCTGGATGACCACCAGAATTTCATTGTTGGCATGCTTCAGGTAGTGCGGGCCGGTCGTCTCGAACGACATCGGCGCCCGGCCGCCGCCAACGCTGCGGTCGCCGTCCGGGTAGAAGCGGGCCGCCTCGACGGCTGCCTCTGCCTCGGCGCGCGTTTTCACCATTGGCACCACGATGCCCCAGGCCCCGGCATCAAGCGCACGCTTGACGTTCTCGCCGTTGTTCCAGGGGATGCGTACCAGCGGCGCCGCGCCGCTGGCGGCCATCGCCGCGAACATCTGCGCCATGGTGCGGACATCGATCGGGTTGTGCTCGGCATCGACCGTCAGCCAGTCGAACCCGACCCGGCTGACATACTCGGTGGCCTCGGGGGAGGGGAGGGAGAGCCAAGTGCCGAGGGAAGGTTCGCCTGCCTTGAGCCGTCGCCGGACGTGATTCGCGCGCATTGTTTTCCGACCTTTCTACGATCGATCCTGAATGCTGCCTGCCATGTTCGTGCCTTCTGTCCAGCGCAACTCCTCGTCTGTCTCAACTTTCGCCAGATCGATATCCATGCCGAACCCGGGCCGGTCGGAGAGGGTGATCGTTCCGTTAACCGGCTTGACCGGCTCCTGCCAGAAGAATTGCAGCAGCTCGTTCCATTTCACCAGATACTCGACCAGCGGGCAAAGCAGCTCGGGCATGGCCAGCGTCAGGTGCGAGTTTGTGGGCACGGAGTGGCCGTGGGCGATCACCGGGATATCGTACGTCGAGGCGAGCGTGCAAATCTTGACCATCTCGGAGAGCCCGCCTGCCCAGTAGGTGTCCGCCTGCAGATACTCGGAGGCTCCTGCATCGAGGAGTTCCTTCTGGCCCCAGCGGGTGTACTCATGCTCGCCCGTGGCGATCGGGACGGGCGAGGCGGCGTTGATCTCGGCGCAGAGCGCAATCTTGTCCGGCATGACTGGCTCCTCGATCCACTTGATGTCGAGGTGGGCCACGCGCCGCGCGAACTCCAGGGTGTACGGCTTGTTCCAGCTCATCCAGGCATCGAGCATGATGTCGACGTCCGGGCCAGCCGCCTCGCGCAGGGCTTCCGCCAGTTCGATGTTGCGGCGCATCCCTGTCCGGCCATCGGTCGGCCCCCAGAGCGGGAACCATTTGACGGCGGTGAACCCCTCGGCGACCTTCTCTCTCGTTCGCCTTGCGGCCAACTCTGGCTCGATGCTGTAGCCGAGCATCGAGGCGTAGGCGGGCGCGGAGGCGCGCACCGGCCCTCCCAGCAGGCGGTAAACCGGCTGCTTCAGCCAGCGACCCTTGATGTCCCAGAGGGCGCAGTCGATGGCGCTGATGGCCATCATGGTCGCGCCTTTGCGGCCGTGAACGGCCTCCCGGTACATGATGTCCCAAAGGCGCTCCGACGCCAGCGGGTCGGCGCCCTCGACAACGCCGCGAAACTCGCGGTCGATGATGTAGGCGACCTCGTGCGGAACCGGACCCGCGATCCCGGTCACCCCCTCGTCGGTATCGATCTCGAGGAAGACGGAGATGACGCGCGAATGGCTGTCGTCGATCGGCTGCGGCATCCAGAAGCCAGGCCGCGCTCGCTGCGACTTGTACTCGGGGTAGACGTCGATCGGGCGTTGCAGGCGTTCCTCCCAGTACGGCCCGTCGTGCTCGAGAATGCCGGTCAACTGCCGCAATCGCAGGCCCGTTATCCGCACGACCTTTTCCCCCTCGACTCCCGCTGCCTAAACGCCGGCAACCAGCACCGCGTCGCGTGATGGTAAAGGCGGGCAGGGAGGCTGTCTATGGGTGATGGGTGATGGGTGATGGGTGATGGGTTGGCCGCTTGGCGTGGCCCATGGTTCTCCGGGGCAGTCATCAGAATCGATGATCGGTCCTATAGCAGATTGCTTCTCGTTCATTGGCCAATGACTGATTATGATGATGGCATCGCGGATCACGCTCTGCACTTTGCCAGAACCAGGTAAGGAATCGCTTATGGCCGCCAACGTCACCCTCGACCTCGATCTCCTGCGGGGCGCCATTCAGGAGGAATACGCCGAGGTCGCGGCGTGTCCCTGGAGAGGATTCCACTTCCATACCGGCCGCTTCCTGGCCGACCGTTTGGGCTACCCTGACACGCGCGTTGCCGCGCTGCCCGATCGGGCCGTCGAGAGCTTCGCGGGCGTCGGGAACCCATTTTCCTGGGGCGATCTGACTCCTGGGGAGCGGGTCGTGGATCTTGGGTGCGGGGCAGGGTTCGATGCCATCCTCGCGGCCCGCATGGTTGGCCCAGGTGGGCATGTGATCGGCGTCGACATGACGCCGGCGATGCTGGAGAAGGCCCGCGCCAACGCCCAAATGCTCGGGTTGGAGAGGATCGAGTTTCGCGAAGGTTTGCTGGAGGCGCTCCCCATCGACACTGAAAGCGTCGACGTGGTGATCTCCAACGGCGTGATCAACCTCTGCCCGGACAAGTCCGCCGTGCTGGCTGAGGCCTACCGGGTGCTGGCGCCGGGCGGCCGGATGCAAGTCGCCGACATCATCGTTGGAAAGCCTGTTCCGGACGACGCCAAACAGGACATTGCCCTCTGGACTGGCTGAATTGCCGGCGCTCTCCTGGAAGGAGAGCTTCGCTCCCTGATCGAGGCCGCCGGCTTTGTCGCGGCCGACTTCTCCACGCACAGATATGACACCTTCTCCGACGCGCCATCGGCAAGCAGCGCGGCGGAGTTTGCCACTCGCGGCGTCGACATTCGCGCCATGAAGCCCTGACCGTTCGCCGCCGCGCCGGGAATGCTTGACGGCCCCCAATGGGAAGTGATGACTTACCGTTCGTGGCTGCTTATCGAGGCGAAGGAGTCGCCGCGCTTGCTGATCCGACTCGTCGCGCGATTGTGGAGCGATTGGCCAGCGGTCCCGTCGCGGTCGGCGAGTAAGCGAAGGGGCTGCCGGTCAGCCGCCCTGCCGTCTCGCGGCACTTGCGCGTGCTGGAAGAGGCTGGGCTGGTGATCGCGCGCCCGGTTGGCCCGCGCCGGCGCTATCACCTCGACCCGGCTGGAGTCGACGCCATCCGCGTCTACTTCGAGCAGCTCTGGCAGCAGTCGTTGGGTGCCTTCAAGCTGGCGGCGGAACAGCAACAGGAGACGACCATGGTGGGGCAGGCACAGATCGCTGAGCCGCCGGTTCGGCGCAGCGTGAGGGTGGAAGTTCCACCCGAGAAGGCATTTGCCGTTTTTGCGGAATCCAAGGGGGAATGGTGGCCCTCCGATTTCCGCCTGGGCGCCGAGCCGATTGACTCAATCGTCATCGAGCCGGTCGCGGGCCGCCGCTGGTACGAGCGCGATGCCTCGGGCGCGGAGTGCGAGTAGGGGCGTGTCCTGGCGTGGGTACCCCCGGCGCGACTGCTGCTCGCCTGGCAGGTCGGGCCCGACTGGCAGTTCGACCCCGATTCCGATCGGGCCAGCGAGGTCGAGATTCGGTTCATTCCGGACGGGCAGAACGCGACGATCGTCGAGTTGGAGCGCCGCGGTTTCGAGCGCCACGGTGATCGCGGGACGATCGTGCGCGAAGGGGTTGGCGGCCAGGGAGGCTGGACTGTCTGCCTGGACTGCTTTGTGCAAGCAACGCGGCGCTAATCCGGCGTCGGTGTGGACGGCCCGCCCGGGCCGCCCATTTTCGTGTTCATGCCGTCCGCGGAGCTTCGGTCATCCCTGGGCAGCGGCTGGCGTGCTCCTATTGGCTGCCACGGCGGCGGGGATGATCGCCAGGGCGATGAAACCGCCCGCGAGCGCAAGCGCGGCGTAGCTGGCCGTGGCGACGACAACGCCGCTAACGATGCCGCCGGTGGCGCCGGCAAGCGCGACACAAAGATCGACAGTGCCTTGCGTGCGAGCGCGCGTCGCAGGCGGGGTGGCATCGGTCACGATGGCCGTGCCGCTCACCAGGCCGAAGTTCCAGCCCAACCCTAACAGCGCTAGCGCCAGGGCGAGGAGTGGGACCGAATTGCCCGGGGCAAACGCCGCGGTTAGCCCGGCAGCCAGCAGGGAGAGCGTCGCGGCGGCAACAACTGGCGCGCGGCCGACGCGATCGACGAGGATGCCGGTCAGCGGAGAGGGGAGATACATTGCGGCAACGTGGGCGCCGATGACGAGGCCCGTGGCGTCCAGCCCGTGCCCGTGCGCCCGCATGTGGATTGGCGTCATGGTCATGATGGCCACCATTGCCATCTGCGTTACGACCATGACCGCCGTGCCGAGGCCCACGCCTCCGCCGAGGGCCGCGAAGAGCGAGGCGCGCGTTCCAGGCGGGAGCGATGCCGCCGCGAGAGGCTCGTTCGCACCAGTTTCCCTCGCGACGAGGAGCGGATCGGGGCGCAGCAGGAGTGCGAGAACGATCCCCGCGACACCGTAGGCCGCCACGGCCAGTATGAATGTCCCGGCAAGCTCGGGCACGTGCCGCTGGAGCGCGAACTGCCCCATGGCGCCGGTTAGCGCCGGGCCAGCCACCGCGCCGAGCGTGGTCGCGAAGAGCACCGTGCTGACGGCTCGGCCGCGCTGGTCTGGCTCGGCCAGATCCGCGCCCGCAAAGCGCGCCTGAAGGTTGGCCGCAGTGCCGGCCCCATAGATCAGCGATGCCGGAAGAAGGAGCGACACGCTCGACAGGATCGCGGCGAGCACGATCGCGGCGCCCCCGGCCGCGCCCGCGAGGTACCCGAACGTGAGCCCGGCGCGGCGGCCTCTGGTCTGGGAGATCTGGCCAATGAGATAGGCGGCGCCAGCAGACCCGAGCGTGAACAGGGCCGCGGGCAGGCCAGAGAGGCTGCTTGAACCGAGCATCTCCTGGGCCAGGAGCGCGCCAACCGTCACGCCCGCCGCAAGGCCAGCGCCGCTCAGGATCTGGGAGAGAACGATCACGGCCAGGGTGCGGCGGAAGAGTGCCTGCCTGTCGGGAAGCTTGAGCGAGGTGGGCGCGGCAGTCATGAGGGAACGTGCCTCCCTGAGGTCGATGGGTTTCCATCCATTGCTGCTGCTATCTCGCGAGGCTCGTTGGAGCGCGGGACGCCGCCGGCAGGCTGACGTGCCGCGAGCGTTTCACTCATGACGGTTGCCACGAGCAGGCCCGAGGCCAGGGTCAGGACGCCGACGGCCCCGATGGCCCAGGCGATGCCCAGCAGGTCCGCGAGGAGCCCGGCCATGATCGCGCCCACCGCGTAGCCGGCATCGCGCCAGAGGCGATAGACGCCGACAGACGAGGCCCGCCACGCCGGATGTGCCACGTCGCCGATGGCTGCCAGCAGCGTTGGATAAACCATGGCCGTGCCCAGGCCGAGGAGTGCCGAGCCAGCGGCCCATGGCCAGAAACCCGAGGCCGCGACAACGAGAAACAGGCCGATTGCCTGAGTGGCCATCCCGCCCGTGATGAGTGGCTTGCGGCCAATGTGGTCGGAAAGCGCGCCCGTGCCAATCTGCCCGATCCCCCAGACGGCGGGGTAGAGTGCGGTAAGCATGCCGATTCGGGCAATGTCGAGGCCTCCGGCGGTAAAGAAGAGCGGGAAGAGGCCCCACGCCATGCCGTCGTTGAGGTTGTTGACCAACCCCGCCTGGCTCACGGCGAAGAGCCGCCGGTCTCGCCAACTCGTGAGCGCTAACACCTCGCGAAACGACCGCGCACCTCGAGCATCAGGGTCGGCAAGCTGCCCCTCGTGGCGGGCATGATCATGAGTGTCTCGCACGAAGACGACGGAAATGAGAAGCCCCGCCAGGGCGAAGGCGATGCCAAGGAGAAAGGGCTCCGGGCGCAGTCCGTACGATGCGGCGATCAAACCCGAGGCGAGCGCGGCGCAAGCGACGGCGAGGTACCCGGCTGCTTCATTAAGCCCCATCGCCAATCCACGCCGCGTGGAACCAACCAGATCGATCTTCATGATGACCGTGGTTGACCAGCAGAGTCCCTGATTGACGCCGAGCAGGACGTTGGCGAAGACGATCCAGTCCCAACTGGGCGCCAGGATGATGATGAGCGGAACTGGAATGCCGAATAGCCAGCCCGCGACGAGCACCTGCTTGCGCCCAATGTGGTCCGACAGGCGGCCAGCGGCCAGATTGGTCAGCGCCTTGACGACGCCGAAGGAGACGATGAATGAGAGCGCGATTGACCGGGACGCCAGACCGAACCCCTCCTCGGCGAGGAGCGGCACGACTGTTCGTTCGAGCCCCACCATGCCACCCACGAAGGCATTGACGAGGACGAGCAACGCGAACTGTTGCCAGTTTTCCTGCAGGCCGAGACGGATCGCGGGCGTGGCGTCAGGAGACCGCACAGCGGTTGGCTCCTGCCTCGAGCTCGGCCGGATCGCCCACGGGCATTGCCCCGGCTTCATTCAGCGCAACGATCTCGGCATGGTTGGACGGCGTCGGCGGCAGGCGGTCGAGGATCACCTCCAGGAATGCGAACACCGGGAGGGCGAGCAACGCAATCTGGTCGGTGGCCACGCCAAGTGGGACGGCGACCGGGACTCCATCGAAGGGAACCGGTTGGTTGGCATGTCCGGGCAAGATGAGCGTCTCTGGAGGAAGAGCGACGATCTGCTTCAGGGATGCGTGGAGCAGGCGTGCTCGTTCACGGGCTTCCCCGGCGCTGGCCTCGAGATCGGGCCGGCCAACGCCATTGATGAAGAGCGTGTCGCCGGTGAAAAGCGCGCGATCATCCAGGAGATAGGCCGTACTCTCGAGAGTGTGGCCCGGCGTTCGCATGGCGACGATCGTTGCAGTCCCGATTGCCAGCGAGTCGCCCTCATGAACGGGTGCGTGCGGAAAGGCCACGCGGTCTTGCGCGGGTAAATGAAGGGTTGCTCCGGTCGCCTCGGCCAGGAGGCGAGAGCGGCTCAGGTGGTCCGCGTGGATGTGCGTATCGAGCACGTGCGAGATTGCCCAGCCGCGCTGCTCGGCAAGACACTCATAGACGTTCGGGGGAAGCGAGGCGTCGATGACGGCAGCCTCCCCGTTGCTGCCGATCAGGTAGGAGAGGCAGCCCTTGCCGGTGCGGCGCACCTGGATGACCGTTGCGGCACTGCCTGGCACGGCCACCGCGGCGGTGTTCCAGGCCATGCTCCAGGCGCGCATGCCGCCGGTCAGCGAGCGCGCATCGTAGCCACGAGCTCGCAGGTGCTCCATGGCGATGAGGCTTGTTTGCCCTTCGGCGCAAACGGTCACCACGGGCCAATCCCCGGGGAACTTCAAGCTGGCCAGCGCGTTGGGCACGCCCGCCTTGAGCGCCTC
>CAYSXO010000136.1:3290-10912 GCA_964434995.1 uncultured Sphaerobacteraceae bacterium | reverse complement strand
CTTCCTCTCTGTCGGTGCTGCCGCAACGTCTGCGCGCGGGCCTCACGCCAGCGCATGCCATTCCTTTTCAAGACAAATCTCTACTGCTACGAGCAAGAAATTCGGTTCTTCCTCCGACAGATCAGACCACCCGCGGGCTTAACTGAAAAGCGGCCAGAGGTCATCACTGTTGCCTGTGATCTAGGGATGCTCAACGAAGAGTTACGACTTGCGCCACCGTCGAAGCCGCGATTCCTGACCGTGACCAAATCCGTCCTTCCCGATTGAAGCAGTCGGCCTCGTCAATGGGCCAGGGTCGCTTCGCCATGAGATCAAGGAGGGGACCGCGGCTCTTGCTCGAGCGAATCCGTGGACGATGCATTGCCCCAACTGTGGTCACAGCACCCATGCCACTGATCGGTTCTGCAGTGAATGCGGCCAGCGCCTTCGCCCTCAACCGGTTTCCTGGGTCTCAAACTTCAGGAAAGCCTCCCGCCGGCGAAACTCGGCCGGTAGTTGGGGGAACTGGTCGAGGATGCAGCAGGCGCTGACCGGACAGAATTTTCTCAGGATGCCCCAAGTACTTCACAAGGGCGAACTCTGCAGGATTTTCGGTAGTTTTTACTGATGACGCCCCCGAACTATGCCCTCAAGCTGATGACGCCGTAAACGTCCTGACACGAGATCACGTCCTGGGAGACTCGAAATTATGACAACTCGCAGAGCCCTGGTCGCCTCCGCGGCCCTTGGTCCAGCCCTGGCCATGCCGTTTGCGGCCCCGAGCCGCGCCGCCCAGGCTGACACCGCCGCAATGACCACCCACCCGGTGGTCGGCACGTGGGAGTTCACCGGCGAAGTCAATGGCGCCACCTTCCCCATCCTGGGCACGTTCCACGACGACGGCACCTACCAGGAGGTCTACCCGTGGGGATCGCTTATGGTCGGCGTCTGGAAGCCGACTGGCGAGCGGACCGCGGAGGGCCTCATCGTCATCTACGAGTACATCGACGACCGTCTCCTGCGGGGCGAAGGCCGGTGGAGGGTGGAGGTCGACGAGACCGGGAACGCCATGTCCTCGGACGGCCCCTTCGTCGCGCGCTACGTCGATGATGGCTCGGTCGACATGGCGGTCGAAGGGCCGTCGACGGGCATACGCCTCGAGGTCTTGCCAGTCCTGCCATTGTCAGAATTGGCGCCAGGGGGCGCCCAGGTCCTTCCGCCGGAATGGACCGGTGAGGCGACCCCGGCGCCATGATCCCCCGCGCCGACACGCCACAAGGGCCGGGTATATGTTTCCGGCCCTCATTCGTTTCCGCAACGACGCTGCGGTCAGGCGGAGTTTCGACAGAACCCGGGTCATCGCCCGAAGCGGCCGCTTCGGGCCTGTCTGGTCGCCAGGGCGCCCGTCCGGAAGGGAACGGCGGTCCTGATCGGCGATCCCTCATCGCCACACGTGACATCGCAAACGGGAATTCCCTTGTGCAGCAGTAGCCGAGGCAGTAGCTGCTGGTGCAATCATCAGGGCTGAGGCGCCACGCGCCAATGTCCTCCTTGATTGCACAGATCGCGGCGGCCACCGGAAATACGGAAATCTCCCACGTTGGAGCGAGGATAACGATGGGCGTGTACTCTCGTTTTCGCAACGATGCCTACAGCTTGCACATCATCGATCAAGTCACCGTGACGGACCCAGCAATTGGCGTCGACATTCACGGCATTCTCGTGAGCCGCGATCGCACTCGCACCCAGCCGCATGCTCAGGGCTTTGGCAGGCGGCTTCTGGCCACTTTCCGTAGTTCTACTGATGTGGAAGCAGTTTCCATCTGGCATCCTACCCAGGCGCCAGACCTCGGATCTCTCGCGATAGGAGCCCCTCATGAATGCATCCATGCTCGATGATCTTTCCCGGAGATTGGGCACCCGGCGCCTGGCCATTGAGGGTCTGCTCGTCGCTGGCCTGGCGGGCATTCTCAGCGGCCTTCCGCATGAGGCGCGTGCCAGAAAAAAGAAGAAAAAGAAGAAGGGCGGAGGAGGAGGCGGCGGTGGCGGTGGCGGCAGTGGCGGCGCCTGCACAGTGGGCTGCACGTCCTCGGTCTGCGGGCAATTCCCCGGTGGTTGCCCGCTCTTCCCGGCAAACAACATCCTGAACCGAGCCGTTGACCAACTCCCGCGCGATGCCCGCTCCGATGCCTACATCGCCAGCATCGGCGCCGGGACCGGGCTGCACGCCGATTTCGGCGCGGGCCTCTTCGATGGCGGGCCGATCGGCATTCCCTTCGTGCGCGTGCCACAGGGCCAGTCGGCGGCGCCGGTCACCTTTACCAGCGCGCCCGACGAAAGCGATCCCGGCCCCTATCCCATCCCCGGGGATGCGCCAATCGAAGGGGGATCATGCAGCAGCGGTGACCGCCACGTAGTGGTGGTGCAGGAGGGGAGCTGCCTCCTCTACGAGCTTTTCGATGCGCGCCAGAACGCCGATGGAAGCTGGCGGGCTTCTTCCGGCGCCCGCTTCGACCTGCGCTCGAACGCACTGCGGCCAGATGGGTGGACCTCGGCCGATGCCGCCGGACTGGCAATCTTGCCGGGGTTGGTCCGCTACGAAGAAGTGGCCGCGGGCGCGATCACGCACGCCCTGCGCTTCACCGCGGAGCGGACACGAGACGCCTACGTCTGGCCCGCGACCCACCAGGCCGGGGCGACGGGGAGCCAGGACGTGCCACCGATGGGCCAGCGCTTCCGGCTGAAGGCATCGGTTGATATCTCCGGTTTTTCCGCGGCCAACCAGGTCATCCTACGGGCGCTGAAGACCTATGGTTTGATCCTGGCCGACAATGGCGGCGACTGGTTCCTCTCCGGGACCCCAGACGAGCGCTGGAACAATGATGATCTGCGCGACCTCAAGTCGCGCATCCATGGCAGCGACTTCGAGGCCGTTGACTGCTCGTCGCTTCAGGTCAGTCCGACCTCCGGGGAGGCGAAGTAAGGGTTGATCGCCGGCGAAGTGGTCTGTCCAGCGCCGTGTGTCATCCTGGCTGTGCCGGACTACGCAAAATGACACAGACCGGTAGACGAACGACTGGGGCGGTCTGTCCAGCCGCCCCAGGCCGATGCAACGTCCACTGGGTCAACCTGAACGGCCCAAACCGGCGCAACCGCGGGCAGGCCAGCGGTTCATGCGAACGTCACTATGACGTGCCCCGCCTTGTGCCCGGTCTCGACGCGCCGATGCGCCTCGGCGATGCGCTCCGGCGGATAGACGCCATCGATGACCGCCTTCAATCCGCCGGTTTCGGTCAATTCCCTAAGGGCGAGCAGATCCTTCGCCCGCTCTCGCGCGGGCCGCAAGCCAGTCGCGGAGACGCGGGCTTTCCTGTCACCGAACCTCGCCGTCCAGAGAACGTGGGCATAGAGCGACAACGTCGGCACGGTGGCCAGGTAGACGCCTCCCGGCGCGAGCGCGGGCCGGCAGCGCGCGAACGTGCTCTTGCCAACCGCATCGAAGATGATGTCGTATGTCTGGTCAGACCGGGTGAAATCCTCCCGCGTATAGTCGATCACGGTGTCCGCGCCGAGCGAGCGGACCAGATCGAGATTCGCCGGGCCGCACACCCCGGTCACCTCCGCGCCGAAGCCCTTGGCAAGCTGGACAGCGGCGTTGCCAACCGCGCCCGATGCGCCGTTGATCAGCACCCGATGCCCGCGTTGAATCCTGCCCGTGTCCCGCAGAAAAGGGAGCGCGGTCAGCCCACCTTCGCAGATGGCAGCGGCCTCCGCGAACGTCGTGTTGGCGGGCATCGGGGCCAGCGCGCCATCTTCCGGCAGGCAGAGATACTCGGCATGGGCGCCAAACCCGCCGCCTGTCGCGGCAAAGATCCGGTCCCCAGGCGTGAAGCGACGCACGCTCCGGCCTACGGCCTCGATTTCGCCGGCTAGCTCCGTCCCAAGGACTGGACTGCGCGGTCGCCTGATGCCAAACGCGAGCCGCATGAGCGGATCGCCGCCGCGCAGGTTGCAATCCGTGGTGGTGACCGCCGCGGCCCGAACGCGCACGAGCACCTCGGTGTCCCTCGGGACCGGCCTGGCCACCTCCCGCACCTGAAGCACCTCCGGCGGCCCGTAGGCAGCATAGGTGATGGCCCGCATCACTCTGACCCGCGCCGGACGCTGTTCCCATGTCATTGCTGCCATCGTGCTCTCCCCGACGAATCAACCACGCCTGCATTCAGACTTACATCGTAAGCTTACGATGTAAGTTAAACTCTGTCAATGGAGAGACAATATCTGCCGGGCGAGGAGGCGACTGGGGATGGCGGCGCGAACAGATCGAAGCGCGGAGCAGCGCATACCCTTGAGCAGGGAGCGCGTGCTGCGCGCCGCCATCGACCTCGCGGACGGCGAAGGCATTGCCGCGCTGAGCATGCGCAAGCTCGCCCAGGCGCTTGGGGTCGAGGCCATGTCGCTCTACAACCACGTCGCCAACAAGGACGACCTGCTGAACGGCATGGTCGATCTCGTCTTCAGCGAGATCGGTCTGCCCGAGGGGGGAGACTGGAAAACAGCGGTGCGCCAGCGGGCCCTTTCGGCCCGCGACACCCTGAAGCGCCACCCCTGGGCGATTGCGTTGATGGAGTCACGGAGTCAGCCCGGCCCTGCCACGCTGCGCCACCACGACGCGGTACTCGGCTGCCTCCGGGCGGGAGGCTTTTCGATCCCCCTTGCCGCGCATGCCTATTCCCTGCTTGACAGCTACATCTATGGCTTCGCCCTGCAGCAGGCGAGTCTGCCGTTCCAGTCGCCCGGGGAAACCGCCGGCATGGCAGAGCGTTTTCTGCGCCAATTCCCCAGCGACGACTACCCGCACCTCGCCGAGTTGACCCTCCAGCACGTCCTGCAGCCTGGTTACGACTACGCGGACGAGTTCACTTATGGCCTCGACCTGATCCTCGACGGGCTTGAGCGGGCACTCCACCCGGGATGATGTTCCGGACGTCAGCCGCTGACGGCCCGGCCATGCGCCTCTTCCGGCCAATCTGGCCAAAAGCGTGCTCGCCGCAGGTCGATGCGGTAGGTTTCGTCCGCCCCGATCAATGGCGTGCCCTCTTCCCGGTAATGCGGCCACGCCCGCGCCTGATGGCAGCGCGGCGGGTGTCCCGTCGACCGGATCACCCGCCACCAGGGGAGGACTCCCCCGAACCGCGACATCACATGGCCGACCATGCGGGGACCGTACGATTCGGCGAAGCCCGCCTGCTCGGCGCGCGCGGTCAGCAGGGCAGCGATGTCGCCATAGGTCATCACGCGGCCCGGCGGGATCGCCCGGACCACGCCAATCACTTGATCGACAAAATCCGGGGGATCGTCGCCGGATGCCGCCAGTCCGGGCGGCGCATCTGGACCATTTTCGTCATTGTGCCTCATCGTCGCGATCCTGCTGTGCCCAATCAACCAATCCGCCAATCCACGCTGCCAGCGAGGTATTCTGGCAGAGACCATCGAGCGGCCCGCGCGGCATGTTTCGATCGCGCATCACCATGGGCGGTGCACTCCGTGAGCTGGGAAGAGATCCGGGACCCATCTCCCGACTTCGTCAATCGCGTGCTGGCGATCGTGCAGGCCATCCCTCCCGGCCAGGTCATGACCTATGGCGACATTGCCGGCGAGCTCGAGGCGCACCCCGACCTGGAGGGATCGGCCGGGTCGTACGGGGCGCGCCTCGTCGGTCAGGTGATGGCCCGCTTCGGCGCGGACGTCGCCTGGTGGCGCGTGATTCGCGCCACGGGGCAGCCGCCGAAGTTCCACGAAGAGGAGGCCTGGGCGCACTATGACGAAGAGGGGACTCCGCTGACCGGCCCGCGCGAGCGTTACCGGATCGACCTCCCCCGCGCCCGCTACCAGCCGGGAGCAGAATCTGGCGGCCAGATGTCGCTCGGCCTGTTCTGATGGCGTCCGAAGCGAGGCACATTTCGGTTCCGGGCTAGACGGACGCGACCTGTCCCGAAATCGCCCCCGCCTCGGAATCGCGAAGGGCGCCCGGGGATTGCCTTGCCCGAGACGTGTTGTCCTGATCTTGCACGCACAACCATGCGCCCGCGGCACCCCTCCAGCATCCTGTTCGCCGCTTGGCTGACAGCCCACATTGGGGCGCGGTCGATGCGTGTGTCACGACGACCTGCACCGGTGAGCAGGCACAGGACGTCCGCGGTCACACGGACTAGCGTGCTGCCTGCGCGCGAGCAGGCAACCCACGGTGGGAGCGCGCCTGCCTGATCGCCGCTGGTTTCCGAGCAAAGGTCGCGTTGGGTAGAATTCCAGGCAGAATTCATGGAGGCTTCTCGTGGCTACTATTGAAACCGAAGACCTCATCTCTATCACCGACGCGAGTAAGATCGGGCTTTCGGCTCTTGTGCGCGAGGCAGAAGAAGGTCATGATCGCGTCCTTGTCCGAAACAACAGGGCCGTCGCGGTCATGATGAGCATGGACCGGTTCGAGCGATTGCAGCAGGCAGAGGATGACCTGATCGACATCACCCTAGCGGCGAGCCGCATGGTGACGGCCGGCCTGGAACGTCATTCCCTCGACGACGTGCTGGCGCGGTTCGGCTACACGCGGGAAGAACTCGCGGTAATGCCCGACTAGATGCCCATTCGCGTTGAGCTGACTGATGATGCCGTTGATGATCTCGTCCGCTATGCCGCATCCGGCAATCTCCCGCTCTTCCTGAAGAAGCTCATCCGGCTCGAAACCGTCGGCAAGGACGCGGGTCTGCCACTTGGCGGCAATCTGGCAAGCTTTCGCACGATTGTGGTGGGTGACCGGGCCTGGCGCATCATCTTCACCACCGACACCGCGGAGACGGTCGCGACCGTCCTCGTCATCGGCGACCGGGACGACGCCGCTTGCTACCGGGAAGCGCAGCGTCGGCTGGATGCCTTGAGCGTGCAACTCCCGGAGACCGCCAGCCTCGCCGCGGCCATGCTCCAGATCAGTGAGGTGCAGCGGGCGGGGAAGAGGAAGGGGCGAAGGCGACCTGCTACCGGGCTCTTTCAGAGATCCGGCCGTGCCGAAAGGAAGAGAATGTCATGGCAACTGGCGCTGCAAGAACGTCGCCGAGCTGGGCGAGCGGACGCGACAGGCCATCAACGAGTGGCAACGCTTTAGAGCGCCTATCAAAACCGGTCATGAGAGGGCATGCCAGCAGATGAGGGCACAGCCGAGCGTGAGGAAGGCCTGCTGGATGTCGGCACGCCGCTCGTCGCGGACCGTCAGCCGCCGAAAGCGGTTCAGCCAGGCCAAGGTCCGTTCGACGACCCAGCGATGGCGGCCCCGGCGCTGGCTGGAATCGATCCCCTTGCGCGCGATGCGCACCTTGATGTGTCGCGTGCGCAAGGCTTGGCGGCAACGGGGAATGGCGTAGCCCTTGTGCAGCTTGCTGGGGCGCTTACGCCGTCGCCCATTGGCTTGCTTGATGGCCGGGATGGCGTCGAGCAGCGCCTCGAACACCACCGAGGCGTGCCGGTGCGCGCCGGTCAGGAGGGCGGCGAGGGGAACGCCTCCCCGCTCGACCACAACATGGCGCTTCGTGCGGGGCGCCCTCTGGGTCTTGCCGCGATCCGTCGGGTTCGGGCCGACGAGGCCGCCCCCC
>CAYSXO010000136.1:0-3280 GCA_964434995.1 uncultured Sphaerobacteraceae bacterium | reverse complement strand
TGGCGGAATCCAGCCTGGCCCGGCTCCAGTCGATGCGGTCGGCCTCGCCGAGGCGGTCCAGCAGCTCTCGGTGGAGCCGGTCCCCCACGCCGGCCTCCTGCCAGTCGCGCAAGCGCCGCCACCAGGTCAGGCCCGAACCGCAGCCCAACTCCCGCGGCAGCATCTCCCAGGGGATGCCGGACTTCAGGACGAAAATGATGCCGGTAATCGCGGCGCGATTGGGCACGCGCGGTCGACCACCCTTGGGCATGGGTGGCGCGGGGGGCAGCAGCGGGGCGACGACGGCCCACAATTCGTCGCTGACCAGCGGTTTGGCCATGCGCCAAGTGTGTCATGCCTCTCACCGGTTTTGATAGGCGCTCTAACTTGCCCTTGTTTGGATTGGTTGAGGCATTTGCACCTGAGATGACTCTTGCTGCGTTGAATAATGACGTGCAGATCGGCTTGGATCACTTTGCCAGCGGGCTACGTGAGTTGTTCTCTCAGACACTCCGCCCTCAAGGGAATCTTTGATTCTGGACGATTCCCCGACAAACTGACCTGTACCGTGCCACCACCCCGCACTCTATTGGTTGGCCAATTGCAGGGCGGGCGAATGACATATGAGCAACGCCATTCCGGCAATTGACGCCGCTGCAACCAGCGCGTAGCGTTCTGTCATCCAATCAATAGTCTCGTGGCCGCGCGGCCCCAATGGGGAGGTTCGAGTTGGCATTCCAGGTTCAGGTTCCCAGCAATACCTACGATGTGGTGATCGTCGGCGGGGGGCACAACGGGCTGGTGGCCGCCTGCTACCTGGCGCGCGCCGGCTACTCCGTCTGCATCCTCGAACGCTACAAGGATGTCGGCGGAGCGGCGTATTCGGAGGAAATCGAAGGGGCGCCGGGGCACATCGCCTCGACCGGGTCGTACGTCCTTTCCCTGGCGCCGCAGAAAGTGCTCACCGATCTCGATCTGCTCAACAACGGCGTCGAGATGATCAAGCGCAACCCGCGCTCCTTCGCGCCGTTCATGGACGGCGAGGATGGCGTCGTCTTCTGGGAAGACATGGACGAAACCGTCCGGGAGATCGCGCGCTTCTCGGAGAAGGACGCGAAGGCGTACCCCGTCTACGACGCCATGATCGAGCGCGCCTGCGAGATCATGGACCAGTACATCCTGCGCAATCCCCCCTCCTTCGCCGAGTTCGTGGCCCAGTTCACCCGGCCGGGGGACGACCATGTGCTGAAGTTCATGGTCCTCGGCGCGGCCGCCGACTCGGCGGAGTACTTCTTCGAGTCGGACATCATGCAGGCGGCGGCCTGCGCCCTTGGCCTTATCGGCACGTTCCGCGGGCCGCGCGACGCCGGCACGGGGTACGTCAAGCTCTACCACGCCATGGGGATGTCCACCGGCAAGCGCGGCGCCTGGGCCTATCTGCGCGGCGCCATGGGCAGCTTCACCCAGGCGCTGAAGAAGGTGGCGTTAGGGCTGGGAGTCGACATCCGTCCCGGCACGGAGGTGCATCATATCTGCGTCGAGGGCGGGCGGGCGACCGGGGCGGTGACGACCGATGGCGAGGAGTTTCACTCGCGGCTGGTCCTCTCCAACGCCGATCCGGTGCGGACTTACATCACGCTCGTCGGCAAGCAGCATCTGCCGGAGGAGTATGCGCGCGACATCGAGAACATCCAGATCACCTCGCCCGTAATGAAGATCAACCTGGCCACTGACCGTCTACCGGAATACCGCGCCTTGCGCAACCGCGACTTCACGCTGGGGCAACTCGGCGGGGTGCACATCGGCCCGAGCATTGATTACCTGCAGCGCGCCTACGAGGACGCGCGGCAGGGGCGGCCGGCGGACTGGCCCTTCTTCTCGATCCACGCGCAGTCGGCGGTCGACCGTTCGCTGGCGCCGGAGGGCGGCGAAACCTTCTCGATCTTTACCCAGTTCTTCCCCTACACACTGGCCGAGGGAACGTGGGACGAACGGCGGGAGGAGATCGCCCGCAACGCCATCGCCCGCTTCGCCCACTACGCGCCGAACATGGCCGACGCCGACATCACGATGCAGGTGCTTGCTCCACCCGACGTCGAGGCCCGATTTGGCCTCACGGGCGGCCACATCTTCCAGGGCGAGCTGGTGCCGGAGCAGGCGTTCGACATGCGCCCGGTCCCGGGCTCGCAGTCGTACGAAGGCCCGATCTCCGGCCTCTACCTCTGCGGCTCCGGCGCATGGCCAGGCGGCTGCGTAATGGGCGCGCCCGGCCACAACGCGGCGCACGAAGCCATCGCGCGACTGCGGGCAGGCGAGTACGGAGGGTCATAGGGTGATGGGGTGTCAGGGTGTCCGGGTGTTGAGATGTTGGAAAACGAGTGCGGCGTTCGTTGCTCCTGGCGCCCTGACACCCCATTGCACTCGTGGCATCCCGCATCAGCGAGCAGGAATACCGGAAGCGCGCGCTGCATGAGCTGGATCACCGTTGGGAGCTGCAGGATGGCGTGCCCCGCACGAAGCCGGCGATGAGCATGAAGCACGATGATGTGGCAACAGATCTCGGAGCAGCGTTCATCGGTCAGCTCGATTTGCGCGTGTTTCGCGTCACCATCAATGGCGGTAAAACCCGCATATTGGAACGCAACGCTTTCATCCCGGACGTCGTCATGCCCACGGCCCATGTTCAGCCGTTCGAGCACGATCCCCGCGCCTTCAACGCGCACGCGGACCCGTTTCCGATCGTCATCGAGGCCTGGTCTCTACGATCTGGAGACGAAGCTCGCCGCCTATCGCGAGCGCGGCGATGAGGAGATCTGGCTCCTCCACCCCTACGAGCGGACGCTGACGGCCTGGCGGCGGCAAGCTGACGGCAACCACGTTGAGTCGACTCAGCAAGGAGGCATCGCCTCGGTCGCCTCGCTGCCCGGCGTCAGCATCGATCCCGACACGCTGCTCGACGACGAGATCGCGAGGCAGTAGCCATCCCATCACCCAACACCCGTCGCCTATTGGCACGCCGTTTGCACGTTCTCCATTGGCGGCCGTCGTTCGCAATCACCGGCCTCCAAAGGAGATTGCCATGCCATACGCGTCCCGTTCGGATCTCCCCGAGAGCGTGCGCGATACCCTGCCGGCGCACGCTCAGGACATCTACAAGGAGGCGTTCAACAGCGCCTGGGAGCAATACGGCCACGAAGAAAGCCGGGCGCACCGCGTGGCCTGGGGGGCGGTCGAGCAGAAATACCACAAGAATGCATCGGGCCAGTGGGTCAGAGGGGCGGCCAGAGACGACAATTAGCCG
>CAYSXO010000135.1:717-10974 GCA_964434995.1 uncultured Sphaerobacteraceae bacterium | reverse complement strand
ATGGGCACTCGACGCTATTCGACCTGCATTGGGATGATGGCGTTGAGTCGGTCTTCATTCGCGAAGTGCAGCTCGAGCCGGTCCGCCGGGTGCCAGTGCATGTCGACTTTTTTGCACCGAACCTGCGCCGTCCCGTTCGCGCGATGGTGCCGATTGTCATTCACAATCCGGTGAACACAGCGGCCGCGATTCTGACCGAGGCGCGGACGGAGATCGAAGTTGAGGCTCTACCCGCGCACATCCCTCATCAGCTTGATGTCGATGTGTCGGGGCTCGAGCACGCTGGCGATTCGATTCACGTCAGGGATATCGTCCTTCCTGCCGACGTTGTCGCGGTGACGGACGAGGGTGAACTGATCGCGCATATGGTGTCGATCTATCAGGCGCCGGAGGAAGGCGTCGAAGTTGCAGAAGCTGGCGAAGCGGCCGCTCGCGGAGAGGAGCCGCGTGCCGAAGCACCCTCGGCCGAGGGGTAGGCTCTCCGGCGAGTATCAAGATCCTGAACCAACAAACGAGGGCCGGACATTGTCCGGCCCTCATCCGCGTGACATCACGGCGACTGTGCCCTAGCGGCGAACAGCCTCCACCGTGATGCCCTCTATACCGTGACTACTCATGGGCATCACCTCCTTTACCCTACCCGGTTTCGGAGTATTTACCGCGATTCGCGGCATTGGCGCAACGGTACCATGCCCCATATGCGCGGTCAAGGTCAGCGCGCGGGCAAAGCGGCCAGAAGGTGACCATCAGGGCTGCGCGGGTGGAATAATCAGCTCCTGACCGACAAAGAGCTGGTCTCGGTCGGTCATCGGGTTGAGATCGAGGATCGCCTCCTCGGCGACGCCGAAACGGGCAGCAATCGCCGAGAGCGTATCGCCCTCGCGGACGACATAGGTCTGACTCTTGCCCGGCGTGGGAACGGGGGGAGGGCCGGCAGTCGCGGTAACAACGGGAAATGTCGGAGCCGGCGCGATGGTCGGCTCCGCGCGTTGCTCGCTGCACGCGGAGAAGAGCGCGATTGCCGAGGCGACGGCCAGGGCTGTTCGCGTCCTTTGCGATCTGCCGGATGATCCAGCGTTCAGCGCGCCAATGGGCCGGCGACAAGCGCGTCCGATTCGTCCGGCCATGCGTATGCGCTCGGGCGCCGGTTCGCCAGCGACGGAATCTGCCGGCGAACCGCATCAACTCGGTCCATGGACGCCGTTGCTCGGGCAATGCCCACGCCGTCGGCGGCCGTGGCAATGACCGTGCCCCAGGGATCGACGACCATCGACCGGCCATAACACCAGTTGCCAGGGGGATGCTTGCCCCACTGCGCCGCGGCGATCATGTAGAGGCCGTTTTCGATTGCGCGGGCCCGGATGAGCGTTTCCCAATGGTCCTTACCAGTTGTCATGGTAAAGGCTGCCGGAAGCGTGATCGCCTGTGCGCCGCGGAGGGCGAGAATCCGAAACAACTCGGGAAAACGCAGATCGTAGCAGGTGGCCAGGCCGACCTTGATCCCGTCGATTTCGGCAATCGCGATCTCGTCGCCGGGGGTAATGGTGGCGGATTCCTGATACTGCGCTACACCGTCCAGAACAACATCGAACATGTGGATTTTCCGGTACCGGGCAATAATCTCGCCTTCCGGGTCGATGACGAATGATGTGTTGTACAGGGCGGGGTCGCCGGGAGCGACCTCGTAGATGCTGCCGCCGTGAACATACATGCCATGCCGCCGCGCCCGTTCGGCAAACAGGCCGGTGATCGGCCCAGGGATCGCTTGCGCTACATCTCGATTGCCTTCTTCAGGTCCGAGGTAGGGCCAGACCTCTGGGAGAACGACCAGCCGGGCCCCGCTCGCGGCCGCGAGATCGATGAGCTCGAGCGCGGCCGCCGTATTCGCGGTGGCATCATCGGCGGAGTTCATCTGCGCGACCGCAAGCTCGAGCACAGCTGATGCGTTCTCGACGCTGGTCCGAGAGCTGGTCCCACTCATGGTCTGTCCTTTCCCGTTGGATCGACACCGTTGCCTCGAGAATGGTAGCGCGATCAGGAGCATCGCGCGCTTGATTCAGGAAGACGACCAGACGAGGAGCCAGACTCCCGCGAGGACCACGATGACCGCGAGGAGCAGAAGGATCGCGAGACACGACCGGCCAGCCGACTCGACGTCCGCGGCAGAGGATGGAATTGCTTCGAAATCGCCCTCGCTTTCCTTCAGATCGGACGCCGGATGTTGAGCAGGCTGGGTGTCGAATTGTTCGTTACGCTCCATGCCTCTAGTGCTCGTTTGCGGATCGCGAGTGCCGCCAGACGTGCGCGATGCGGGTCCATACGGTGAGATGAGTGCCGAGGGCCAGAATCCAGAGCGCGGCAATGAGCTGCCCTGTGAGGAGCCCGATCGCCAGCACGAGGACGCGTTCGGGGCGGGCCAGAAGACCGACCGAGGCCTTGAATCCGGCCGCCTCGGCGCGCGCCCGCGCGTAGCTGATCAGGAGCGACCCGGCAGTGGCGGCGAAGACCAGGAGTGCGCCTGCAAAATAGTCATCGGTGCCAAGGAGATAGAAGAGCACGCCAGCGTAGACGAGCGCTTCCGAGTATCGATCGAGCGTCGAATCGAGAAATCCGCCAAATCTCGTCACGGCGCCCGAGGCGCGGGCTACCGCGCCGTCGAGCATGTCGAAGCCGCTGGCGACGAGCAACATGGCGCCGCCCCATTGCAGATCTCCACGGGCAATGATGACCGCCGTGACCAGATTGAGCACCAGTCCAATGGCGGTGACCATGTTCGGCGTCAGACCTAACGCCGCGAGAAGCTCCCCCAGCCGCAGGGTGGAATTCCGAATGCGCGACCCGATCAGTTCAGATATCACCCGCGCACGCCCTTCACATCACCCCGGTCAGCCGCGTCGCGTCAGCCGGGCGCCGCGCGCGCTCGTAGATCGAAAGCACCTGAGTGGCGATCTCCGGCCAGTCATACCGCTTTGCGGTTGAGAGCCCTGTCGCCGCGAGTGATCGTCGAAGTGGGGCGTCAGCAAGAAGACGGACGATGGCCAATGCAAGTGCGTACGGATCCTTCGGGGGCACCAGAAGCCCTTCGTTCTCGTTTGTCATAACGCTCCGATAGCCGGGGATGTCGCCAGCCACCACCGGCCGGCCGGATGCCATGGCCTCGAGAAGGACGATGCCAAAACTTTCCCCAGAAATCGAAGGGGCACAGAAGACATCGCAACTGGCATAGTAGCGCGGCAAGTCCGCTGCCGATGCTTGACCAACGAAGTCGACATTGCGCACGCCATAGTGCTCGATCAGACCCGTGAATTGCTCGCGCTTTGCCTTGCCCACAACAACGAGCCGCGCGTGTGGAAACTGCTGGTGGATGTACGGCATGGCCCGAAGCAGATACTTGAATCCCTTGCGGGGCTCATTGAACCGGCCGACAAAGAGGATGCGTGGGATGCCGTCGTGGGCCCATGTGTACGGCTCGGCTTCCTCAAATCGGGCCACGTCGATGCCATTTGGCACGATTGCATACGGCCCCTGAAAGTACTGGCTGACAAAGTCCCTGGCTGGCTCAGAAACCGCGATGCGGGCATCAAGCCGGGACATCATGAAGGCCATATAGGGCTTGAACGCCGTATACCAGGGGCTCGAGGCGCGAAATGCGTGGAACGTGGCGACGTTGACGGCTCGCGAGTTCAGGAGAACCAGGTACGGCAGCACGGGAATCAGCGGCTCATGCAAGTGAACGACATCAAATTGCTCGCGGCGAAGAATGGTTTTGACGGCGTTGTACAGCGTGACATCAAACGTGACGCGAACCATGCTTCCATTCGCGGGAATGGGTACCGTGCGCCCAATCCCATAGAAGCCGTCGCCAACTTCGAGGCCGCCCTTACGCCCGCGCGGCGCCAGGACGGTTACCTCGTGGCCGCGTCTCTGGAACTCACCGCGTAGATGCCCGATATGCTCGAACACGCCGCCTGGGTGTGACGGATCGTAAGGTGAAATCAGCGCGATCTTCACGAAACGGCGCTACTCTCCGGGCAATGCCACCAGGCTCGATGTATGATGTGCCGCTGGCAAACTGGCGTTCTGCCGCCGGGCAACGCCAGAGGCCGGTGATCGGCAGTTGCTGTGCGGCCAAACACCAATCCACGGCCGCGCACGCGCCGCGTGGATTGGTGTCGATCATAGCAAAGGGGATGACAATGAAGCGTCACCGTTCCGCGCGCGCCGCGGAGTCCGCTTCGATCGATTCGGCAAAGTGACAGGCGACCCACTGTCCTGGCGAGACTTCTCGCAGGGGGGGTGTCTCGCTCGCGCACCTATCGGCCGAAAACGGGCAGCGCGTGCGGAACCGGCAGCCCGACGGCGGCGCCATCGGACTTGGCGGATCGCCTGAAATCGGGACACGGACTCGCTTGAGGCGAGGATTGGCAATCGGCGCGGAGGCCAAAAGCGCCCGCGTATACGGATGCATTGGCCGATCGTACAACGTGCCAGTCGGGGAGCGCTCGACGATGACCCCCAGGTACATCACGGCTACGATGTCTGAAATGTGCCGGACAACGCCGAGATCATGGCTGATGAAAAGGTATGCCAGCCCGCGTTCATCGCGCAGCCGCTCCAGCAGATGAAGAATTTGCGCCTGGACGGAGACGTCGAGCGCGCTCACTGGCTCATCGGCGACGACGAGCGCGGGGTTCACCGCGAGCGCGCGCGCGATCCCGACGCGCTGGCGTTGTCCCCCGGAGAGTTCATTCGGGAACCGGGACGCCTGCTTGGCATTCAGGCCGACGGTTTCCAGCAGCTCGCGGATCGCCCGCTCCCGGTTGCCGTTCACGGTCATCTTGTGGAATGCCAGGGCCTCGCCAAGGGTCTGGCCAACGGTCATTCGGGGATTCAGGGACGAATTGGGATCCTGGAATATGATCTGAAGCTGCTTGCGGCGCCTCCGCATCAAGGCGGCGTCTTGTGGGTCGATGCGCTCTCCCTCGAAGTAGACGTCGCCGGAGGTCGGCTGTTGCAGGAAAAGAATGCAGCGGCCAGTTGTGGTTTTGCCGCAGCCACTCTCTCCCACCAACGCGACGGTTTTCCCACGCTCAACGGTGAAACTCACCCCATCAACCGCGCGGATCAGCCGAGGCGGTCTCCTCCGCAGCGTGTTGAGGAGCGAGTCGCGCGCCGGAAAGTGCTTGACGAGGTCACGAACCTCGAGGAGGGGCGGTATGTGTTCCGCGGAATTCGCACTCATCTGGCTGCCCCGTTGCGATCGTCGAGCGCGGAGGTCGCGAACTCTCGGTTCCCGGCAAAATGACACGCTGCTTCTTGCCCTACCCTGACCGATCGCATTGCTGGCGCCTCCAGATGGCAGATTGGCTCGGCGAACGGGCACCGGGGATGAAAGAGACACCCCGCGGGCGGGTTTCCCATATCTGGTGGCGACCCTTCGATTGGCCTCGGAGGAACGTCGGATAGTTCTGGCCTCGGGATCGCATTCAGCAACCCCAGCGTGTAGGGGTGCTCGGGACGATCGAATAGGTCGATGATTGGCGCCTGTTCGACAATCTTGCCGCCGTACATGACGGCAACGCGGTCGCACATTTCGGCGACGACGCCGAGATCGTGCGTGATCAGCAGGACGCTCGTGCCATATTCCTCCTGAAGTTCGCGCAGCAGGGACAGAATCTGCGCCTGAATGGTGACATCGAGGGCGGTGGTCGGCTCGTCGGCAATGAGCAAATCAGGGCGGGAAGAGAGCGCCATGGCAATCATGACGCGTTGCCGCAGGCCGCCCGAAAGCTGATGGGGATACGCGTTGAATCTCGACTCGGGGCTTGGGATGCCGACCTGCCTGAACAGCCGAATTACCTCATCTCGAGCGTCAGTCCTATTGAGCCGCTGGTGGCGGCGAATCGCTTCTGCAACCTGGTCCCCCGCCGTAAAGAGCGGGTTCAGAAAGGTCATGGGGTCCTGGAAGATCATCGAAATGCGGCCGCCGCGGAGCTCTTCCATGTCGCGGTCCGGGAGGGTGGTCAGCTCTTCGCCCTGAAACATGATGCTGCCCGATACCAGCCTGCCGGGAGGCATCGGCACCAGGCGCATAATCGCACGCGCGGTGACGCTCTTACCTGATCCCGACTCACCGACAAGCCCAAGCACTTCCCCAGGGCGAATCTCGAGATTGACGCCATCAACCGCGCGGACATCGCCGGTCCGCATCCTGAACCAGATGCGAAGATCGCTGATCTGGAGAAGCTTGTCAGTCATCGTCGAGCCTGCCGCGGGTCGAGCACGTCGCGCAAGCCGTCGCCAAGAAGATTGAAGCCGAGGACGGCGAAGACGATCGAGGCGCCAGAGGCGACCGCCAGATGTGGGGCGTTGAGGAGCACGAGTTGACCCTCTGCCAGCATGGTGCCCCAGTCAGCGGTGGGAGGTTGGACGCCGAGACCGAGATATGACAATGCCGCAAGATCCAGCATGGCATACGCGATGTCAATGGTAGTGATGACGATGACCGGCGAAACGCAGTTCGGCAGAATATGGCGAAAGATGATGCGTCCTTGACCGTAACCAAGCGCTCTCGCGGCCTCGGTATAGGCCATTTCCTTCTGGACGAGGGTAACGCCGCGGACAACACGCGCGATAAAGGGGACATAGAGGATGCCGAGCGCGAGCGCCGCCTTGGACAGACCTGGCCCGAATGCCGCTACGACCGCGAACGCGATCAGCAACGGTGGAAACGCCAGGAGCATATCCCAGATACGGGTAATGGTTTCATCGACCCAGCCACCTCGATAGGCGGCCCAGATACCGATCGGCACACCAATGATCTGCGAGATCACGACGACGATCAGCGCGCCGCCAACCGCCGTGCGGCTGCCATAAATGATCCTACTGAGAATGTCGCGGCCATTTTTGTCGGCGCCAAGAATGTAGCCCTGCCCAGGTGGAGCGAGGCTGTCCGCAAGCTCGCCATCGTTCGGATCCTTGGGCGCAAGGAGTGGGGCAAGGATGGCAACGGCAAGGAGAACGAAGACGATTGCGCCTCCGATGAGCGCCTTCGGATTGCCGCGGACGCGCCACCAGAACATCGACCATGACGAATGCTCGATTTCCGGCGCCTCGGCAACTGCCAGGGATGCGGAGTCTGCCGACATGGCCTAGCCCTTGCCGCCGACGCGCACGCGCGGATCGATGACGCCATAGAGGACATCTACCACGAGATTGATCAGGATGAACACCGCGGCGATGAAGACCGTGGCCCCCTGCACAACGGGATAGTCACGAACCTGCACTGCATCGATGAGCAACGAGCCGAGACCGCCCAGCCCAAACGTATGCTCGACGAGGACCGTGCCAACACAGAGAAATCCAAAGAGCAGGCCGGAAACCGTCACGATGGGGACCAGTGCATTGCGAAATGCGTGCTTCATGATCACCGAGCGCGCGGGCAACCCTTTGGCCCGCGCGGTCTCGATGTAGTCTTGCGTCAGTGCTTCGACCATCGAAGATCGCGTAATGCGCGTGGTGATCGCGGCCAGCGAGAGCCCAAGCGTTAGCGAAGGCAGGAGGAGATGCCTCGCCTCATCCCAGCCACCGTCGCCCGCGCCCAGCGCAGGGAGCCACCCGAGCCGGAACGAGAACAGGAGCAAGAGAAGAATCCCGGTAAAGAAGACTGGCGACGATGCAACCAGGACGGCGAAGATCGTCGCCCCGACATCGATCCAGGTATTGCGATGCACGGCAGCAAGAACACCCAACGGTACGGCGATCAGCAGGGAGAGGACAAACGAAAACCCGGCCAACTTTGCCGTCAGCGGCAGCCGCTCCAGAATGAGCGTCGTCACCTCGGTGCGCTGCCGGTAGGACCGGCCAAGATTGCCATTCAGGATATCGCCCAGCCAGAGGCGATACTGCGTCAACAGCGGTTGGTCCAGGCGGTAGGCAACGCGGATGTTTTCCAGATTCTGCTCGCTGATGCGTTGCCCGCCAACCATGATCCGCGCGGGATCCCCCGGCACGAAGCGGACCATGAAGAAGACGATCGACGTGATGACGAACATCAGGGGCACGAGTGTCAGCAGGCGCGTCAGGATGAGCCTACCCATCAGCGCCCTCCCCTGTTGTGAGAGACGCTCGGGCTGGTTCGTTTCACCGTGCGGCTCCTGCTAGCCCGTCGACACGGTTGAGGAAATCCACAAGGACTTCCCGATACTGAACTGGCGCTTCGAGCGGTACAGCATGACCACAGCCTGAAAAAATGGCGAGCTCCGAGCCCGCGATGCCCCGGTGTAGCGTGCGCGCGCAATCTGGATGCACCTCGTCAAACTCACCGGCAGTGATCAGCGTGGCATTTGCAATTTCCCCAAGCCGTGCCGTGCGGTCCCACGATGTGAGGTTGCCGGTACAGGTGAACTCGTTCGGTCCCCACATGGTCTTGTAGACCGGCATGGACATGTGTTCCATCGCGCGGGCCAGCGGCTCTGGATATGGCCAGACCCGGCAGAAGTTTCGCCGGTACAGCTCATCGACAGCCGCCAGGTAGTCGGGATGATCGAACTCATGCCTGGGCTCGTGGATCTCGATTGCGCGCCGCAGAGCATCAGGAAGTTCCCGCTTCCAGGCGTTCATTCCCGCAACGCACTCCGCGGTGCTGGCCGCGCCTGATGCCAGCACCAGGCCGCGAACCTGATTCCCATGATGAAATGCATACTCAAGCGCAAGGAACGCGCCCCATGATTGACCAAGCAGGTGCATTCTGCCCAGGCCGAGCGCCTGCCGAACCTGTTCGACCTCGGCAACGAACCGTGGCGTTTGCCAGAGTGACAGGTCATCCGGCTGCTCGGAGCGCCAGGAGCCGAGCTGATCGTACCGAACAACCCGAAACCCAAGCGTGGCCAGATCGAGAAATGGCTCGAGATCTTCGGAATTGCCGCCCGGGCCGCCATGCAAGAGGAGCAGGGTGCGTGAACCTTCCCCGGCACTCTCGTACCAGACGCGCCCGCCCTCGACATTGATGAAGCCGTTCGTGCGAGAGATTCCGCGAGCCAATGTGTCTCCTTCACAACGATCGGGCTCCGCGTGCGCGGAGCCCGATCGCCAACAACTCGTCCTACGCGGTTGCCGGAGCAAGGTCCCGGCCGAAGGAATCCCAGTACCAGAGCGGTGAAAGCGTGTATCCCGTCAACCGCGAGTTGGTTGGCAGGAACCATTTGAAGTGCTCGAAGAAGATTGCGGGCTGATCGTCAGAAATGATGCGCTGCGCCTCGCGCAACATCTCCTGGCGCGCATCTTGATCCAATTCGACCTCGGAATCGTTCAAGAGTTTGTCGACTTCTGGATTGCTGTAATAGAAGTGATTGTTTTGCGGGGGAAGATTGGTCGACAAGAAGAGCGGAACGAGCATTCCCGCGGCATCCGGGAAGTCAGATCCCCACTGGAAGTTCATCATGCCCTCGTAGTCGCCAGCTTGCTGGAGGGTGATCATGTCGGCGTAAGCCAACTGGACGATCTCGATCTCGATGTTGAGCTCCTTGAGCGCCTCCTGGACCGCGATCGCCTGGGGCACCCAGATGTCGTTCGGCGCGATCACGTGAAGTTTGGTCGCGAAGCCGTCTGGCAGGCTGGAAGCCGCCATCAGTTCCTTCGCTTTCGCGAGATCGTAGGGCACCGGTTCCAGATCTTCCGTGGCGCTCCCGGGCATGTTCGGCGGCACGGTGGTGTTATGTGACTGAATCCCGGTGACACCGACAATTGCCTCCATGATGGCAGGCATGTCGATCGCATGACAGACCGCCTTGCGGACGTTGATGTCGTCGAACGGCGGCTGGTCGGTCCGCAATGTCATGACGTTGATGGTGTAGCCGACGACTTCCTGGAACGCGACATTCTCCAGACCGAGAACGGTTTCGATCTGGTCCGCTGGAACCGCGGTCAGCATGTCGATTTCGCCGTTCTTCAGTCCAGTGATACGGGTCGTGCCTTCCTCGACGATCTTGTAGATAAACCGCTCGAAGTGCGGCTTACCTTCCTGCCAGTAGTTCTCGTTCTTGACCAATTCGATCTCGCTGCCGGCATCCCAGCGCGAAAACTTGAATGGACCTGTTCCAATCGGGTTTCGAAGCAAATCGAGCCCAAACTCTTCGATCGCGGCGGCGGGGATGACATGGCCGGCCGTGGTGGCCGGAACGTAACGAAAAAGCGCGCTCGGTGTTTCCAGCGTGATGGTGATGGTCGTGTCGTCAGTCTTTTCGACAACGGCGCCCG
>CAYSXO010000135.1:0-707 GCA_964434995.1 uncultured Sphaerobacteraceae bacterium | reverse complement strand
ACATCCAGGCGAGTGGCCCGGCGACCTCCGGATCGCGGACGCGGGCGATAGAGGCGACGACGTCATCAGCGGTGACTGGCGATCCATCCGAGAAGACGACGCCATCACGGAGCGTGTAGACGTACGTCACCTCGTCGGTCTGCTCGAACGATTCGGCGATCCAGGGTTGGAGCCCGCCCTCGGGAGTAAACGCCACCAGCGGCTCCGAAATGTTGCAAACCACCGGGTTGGCCGTGAAATCGTAGGAGAGTGCCGGCTCCAGGCCGCGGATATCGCCTTCGAGCGCGAAAACGACCGACGCTTCGTCTTGCGCCAGGACGTATAACCCTGGCAGGAAGGCACGCTTCGACGCCGAACCAGGAGCCCCCAAGGCAGCAGTGAGCGTTGCGGCGCCGGCAGATCCCGCCGCCAGGCGCAGGAACCCTCTCCGAGTTGTCCAGGTATCGCGGAGCTCAGCGAGATAGGCCGCCATCCGGATGTCGAACGCGCGCCCGGGATCGTTTACCCTGCCCATCCTTGCCTCCTCGAATTCGAACCGTTTCGCGGGTCAAGACCCACTTCAGGGCCAATGACGCCCCGGAGCACATGTGCCGCAGAGATACAACGCCTGAGCGGAGATAGTACCCCAACAATATATCGGAAGTTCCAGTCCTAGCCCGAATTATTCATGAGTGACAGCGAGGCACCGATCTGGTATCGGTAGGAGT
>CAYSXO010000134.1:3613-11008 GCA_964434995.1 uncultured Sphaerobacteraceae bacterium | reverse complement strand
AGCGCGACGTTCATTTGGGCCCTCACCGGGGCGCTCCTCGCCGCGCGCCGTCACTATGACATTGCCGGCATCTCCGCGCTGGCCTTCGTCTCGGCGACCGGCGGCGGCTTGCTGCGCGACGGCATCTTTCTGCAACAGGGGCCGCCACTGATCTTGCGCACCTGGGTCTATCTCGCGCTCGTCCTCGCCGCCGCCACAATTGTCCGCATGGCTGGCGGGCGCATTCAACGCATTCCGTACTTCGACCGAACCATCAACGTGGTCGATGCGCTTGGCCTGGGCGGGTTCGCCGTCGTCGGCGCGCAACTCTCGCTGCTGGCTGGGCTGAGCCCGCCCGCGGCGGCATTCGTCGGCGTGATCAACGCGACTGGTGGCGGGGTGCTGCGCGATCTGATGCTGCACCGGGAGCCAGCCATCTTCAAGCCGGGGCCGCCGGTGGCGCTGGCGGCGCTTGGCGGCGCGCTTCTCTACATGGCGCTCACCCTGGGGCTGGCCTTCAGCGAGCCAATCTCCGGGTTCGTGGCGGTCGTCGCGGTCTTCCTGCTTCGCATCGCCGCGTTGCGCTACCGCTGGCACACGACCAGTGCCGGCGGCTTCGATGGGGTGAACGAAGCCGAGCGCTATCACGGGTGAGGCTGGCGCGTGCTAGCTTCCCCTGGTGACGAATGAAGGGAGCCCAAGAATGACAGAGGCGAGCGGCGCTGCCCAACCGCGATTGACGGAGGCAGAGGCGACGCGACTGGCCCGAACGGCCGTCGAGCTAGCTGGCGGGGCGCGCATGATTTATCGCAATCCGCGCCAGCCGTTCAGCCTGAACTCGCGCAAGGACTTCGAGGTTGACGGGCAGATGATCGAGGTGCGCTGGGGAGAGATCAGCTCCCCAGCAATCGTCACCGCGGGCGGCTACGTCTTCGAGATCCACGACGAAGGGATCGAGTTGCTCGTCCGCCCACCGAAACGAGGGTGATGGGGTGTCAGGGTGATCGGAACGAGGGCATACATGCGCTCTTCCCGACACCCCGACACCCCGACACCCCGACACCCCGACACCCGTCACCCACCCAGCGCCTGCTCCATGTCGTCGATGTGCGCCTTGCGGTGAATCCAGCGTTCGGGGGTGACTTCCTTGCGCGCCTGAATCGCTTGCAGCAGCTCGTCCGAGACGTCTTCGGCCACCCGGTCGACGGCCTCGGCCGCGGCGAGCGCTTCGGCGGCGGTCTCGCGCGGTGGAATGCGGCGACCCAGCGGCAGGAGGGCATCGTTGATCGTCTGAAAGTCGTAGGGGGAGGGCGAAATGCCCTCGCGCAGGAACTTGCTCACCAGCACCTCGGCGCGGCGGTCGTAAAACGCGAGGTGCAATAGCGTGTCGGCGACCGTCCACTCGCCGCCAGCAGGGGCGACCTGCAGGAGGTCCTCGTCGCTCAACCGATCGACAAAGTGCTGCAAGCGTTCGCGCTGCTGCCGGTTCAGCGCCTTCCAATCGACCTTTTCGCTCACGATGCCTTTCCTCCCTCGTGATCGTGACCATCTGTGTTGTGGTCGTTCTCGGCTGTGTCCGGAACAGGCCGGGCTGGTTCCGGCGCGCTCTTGCTCTTCCCGCGGCCACGCGACAGGACGTGCGCGCTCCACCCGGAGGCCTTGGCTGCCATGCGCTCCGGTTCTTCGGCCGCGGCAACTGGTATGGCCGTGGCGGGCGCGGGAATGGGCGAGGCGATGGAGCCGCGCATCCAGCGCCAGCCGGGGAGCGACGACAGCCCGGCCAGCCGCGCTTCGCGCCGCGCCTCGGTGTAGTTCGAAATCAGCACCTGAATCGCCGCCGCGACCGGGATGGCTAGCAGCGCGCCCGCGACGCCCGCGAACTCGGTGCCGGCCAGGATGGCGATGAAGACCGTCAGCGGCGTCAGGCCGACCGCGCCGCGCATGACGCGGGGCACGAGAATGGCGTTCTCCATCATCTGCAGGAGCACAACGAAGAGGACGACAAACGCGGCTTTTTCCCATGATTGGGTCAGGGCGATGATCACCGCCGGCACGCCGCCCAGCCAGGGCCCGAGGATCGGGATGATCTCGGTGATCCCGGCCCACAGCCCGAGTAACGGCCAGAAGCTGACGCCCATGGCCGCATAGCCGATCGTGGCCGTGACTCCGATGACGAGGCACAGGGTCAACTGCCCACGCAGCCAGTCGCCGACCTTCTGCTCCACTTCGTCCCAGATGCGAATGACGCGAATGCGGGTTTCTGGCGACGAGGAGCTGAGCGCGATGCGCCGGATCAACTGGCGCTCCATCAAATAGTAGAACGAGATGATCAGCACCGTGACGATGCCGATGACGCTGCCTCCCACGCCGGTCAATACGCCCAGCGCGGCTCCCTGCGGCACCGGTATGCCCTGGCCAGGGCTCGCCAGAATCGTGAGCGCGCGTTCCAGCAATTGCTGTCCAGGGCCATTCAGCAGCGCGTTGCTGCTGGCCTGCCAGGTGTCGCGCAACATCTCCAGCGAGTGTGGAGCCTGCTCGCGAAACGCGGTCGACTGCTCGCGGATAGCCGGAGACAGCGCCAGGAAGAGAAAGGTCAGGCCGGCGATGATCCCGATATAGACGAGCAGGATGGCGAGCGGGCGCGGCGCGTGTTTGCGCTCGAGGGCATCGACCGGTTTGGCGATGACCGTCGCGAAAACGAGAGAGAGGAGCACGAGCACCAGGACGAACTGAATCTGGATCAGCAGGTAGCCGACGACCAGGACGATCAGGAGTGAGACCGGGGTAATGCCCGGCCGGCGGTCGACGAGCGGCGCCTGGACCGGCTCGCGGTTGTTGCCGCCGTTGGCAGGGCGCGCCGGTCGACGATTGAGATGCGCGGACTCGCGGGCGTCGTTGCTCACGGCGTCATCTCTCCATCAAATCGGGTCAGGCAACCCCGGTAATGCGCGGGAGTGGACGTTGCAGGTCGAAAGTCAGGAAGGACTGGATCCCGGGCTGGGAACGATCTGCCAGAACCGCTCATCGAGCGGATCGACACGAAGGCGCTGCTTCTGCGGCGGCAGGGTGTTCCAGACTGTCGGGAACGAGTAATACTCGCGGCCATCGACCACCACACGCCGGGCGGTCCCGAAGGGCTTGTTGACCGGAAAAACCTCGCGCGGCGGCCTGGAGATCACCTCGGCCTGAAACCAGCCATGCACGGGGCAGCGCCCGGCATGAATCTGCCAGATCAGATCGGCGGTCACGCCGCCGATGTCGCGGACGATGGTGTGATCGAGCTCCCGGCCGCAGATGGGGCAGCGCAAAGGCGTGCTCGTTCGCGTCCGGTCCCGTGTCGCGTACTTGGCTTCCATCCGTCGTGCTTGGCTCCAGGGCTGCCAGGCGGAGCCGTTCTGGCAATTCCGCATGGTCGCGATTGCTGCCCGGAGTCTAGCACTGGCGCCGCGGGTGGACGAGCGTCGCGTCGATGCGGCGCTATGTTGGCGCGCTCGTGCCCCGGTGGTACGATCCTGATCGGGCAACCTGACAAAGGCGGCAGTACTTGTTCGTGGCCTGACGAGCGCGGGTCGCGAAGGTTGACAGGAGTATCGGCATGGGCGAACAGGAGCTTTTCAACGGCCTGATCGCGACCTATCGCGACCTCAATTTGAAGGTGCGGCCGCTGGCCGAAGAACGGCTCAGCCTGGGCAAGGGGCGCAACAGCGTGCGCCGGATCATCCTCGACATGCGGGACGACGAGTTGCGCTTCTCGCAGGCGCTGAAGGACCGGTTGGCCGGGTCGCCAATGGATGATGTCCTCAGCGTCAAGCAGGCCGAACACGAGCTGGATATCCCCTCGCCAGATGACACCACCGTTGAAGTCCTCTCGCAATTCGGCACCGCGCGGGAATCGACGTTGGCCATGCTGCGCGGGATGCCCCCCGAATCGTGGGACGACCAGGTGCACGGGCCGCTCACCATTCGGGGCGCCTCCGAGGCTTTGCTGGCCAACGATGGCACGCACATGGAGAAGATCGTGCGCTTGCTGGGGTCACCCTCGGCGAACTAGCGCGCATTGCCGATCCGGAGCCATTCCGGGCTGGCGCGGCAACGCGCCTTCCCGAGGAACCAGGGCGCCATTGCTCCCCGGCGCATGATCGCGACCTGGGCCGAGGCCGCTACTTCAGCCCGGTGGCGCCGCGCTGAGCGTGAGGTTGGTTTCGCGCCTGCTAGCGGCGGGAGAGGGTGACCTCGGCCTGCCGCTCCTGGCCGCCACGCAGAATTGTCGCTGTCACCGTCTCACCGGGGCCGTGCGCAAAGAGCGCTTCGGTGAAGGTCGTCTGGCTGGTTATGCGGTTGTCGCCGATGGCAATGATGATGTCGCCTTCCCGAATGCCGCCGCGATCCGCCGGTCCGCCTGGCTCGACGCTCATGACATACGCGCCATAGTCGACCGGGAGATCGTTCTGCGCTGCCAGATCGGGCGAAATCTGACGGTAAGTAACCCCGATAAATGGGTAGGAAACCTGGCCGAACTCGATCAGCTCGCCAACGACGCGGGCAACATGGTTCGACGGGATAGCGAAGAAGAGCCCCTGCACGGGGACCGCCCCCGATTGCGGGATGCCGAGCGTGTTGACGCCGATCACCCGGCCTGCCAGGTCGAAGAGCGGTCCCCCGGAGTTTCCAGGATTGATGGCCGCGTCGTGCTGGATGAGGTCGGTGTACACGCCGGGCTCGCCGGCTGAGCGCGCCTCGTACGGGAAATCCCGGTTGAGGGCGCTGACGATGCCGCTCGTGACCGTGCCGGTGAACTCCCCGAGCGGCGAGCCCATGGCCAGCACCGGCTGCCCCTGCCGCAGGGTTCCGGAGTCGCCAAAGGCGACCGTCGCCAGCGGCGGCCCATCCATGCGCACCACCGCCAGATCGCTCAGCGGGTCCGCGCCAATCAGGGTGGCGCTCCGCTTTTCGCCATTGGAGAGGACGACCGAGAAGCTGGAGCCGCCGCGCACGACATGCTCGTTCGTCACGATGTTGCCGGAACCGTCGATGGCGAAGCCGGTCCCGCGCCCGGCCTCGATCGCCGTTTCGCCGAGGAAGCCGTCGTTGAAGCGCTGCTCATTGATGACGGTGACCACCGCTGGCATCACCCGTTCCACCACGTCCGACGCATCGAACGTGACAACGAAGAGGTTGCCTGGTTCCGCTATCCCGGTCTCGGGGCTGGAAACGATGATCGCGCCGACGTCTTGCAGATTGACCGTCACCGGAATTGCCGTGGCCGTTGCTTGTGGCGGGGTTGGTGTGGGAGGCGTATTCTCAAAGGGTGAGCAGGCCGCGAGCAGGAGCATGATCCCGAGCGCGCCGATGATCGCCTGACGTCGTTTGCTTCTCACGCATCTCTCCCGCGCCCGGCCATGGCGGCGTTCTCGTGGCGCGTACGAACGGAGGCCACGCTCTGCATGGGTATCGTCGCTTGGGCGTGCCCGGCGACACTGCACCGGAAAGTATGGAAGCAGGCGTGATGCAGGACAATAAGCCTCAGCGGGTGGCTGCCAGCGACGTTTCCCAGCGCCGCGAGCGCCTGTCTCCGCCGATGCGGCCCGATCCGCAACGGCTCGCGGCCGACCACCAGATCTGGCTGGAGCGCTCGCGCGCGGCCTGGGATGCACGCGCCGAGCGCTGGGACGCGCGCGCGGCGGCGAACGCGCAAAAGGCTGACCGCGCGGCCGATCTCGACCGCATCTGGGACTCGTTGGTCCTGCGGCCCGGCGCGCGACTGCTCGACGCTGGCTGCGGCAGCGGCCATTTCGCGTTGGCCCTGGCCGAGCGCGGCGTGCGGGTGACCGGCGTCGATTTCTCCTCCGAGATGATCCGTCTGGCGCGCGGACACGCGGCCTGCCAGGGGCCGGCTGTCGAGTGGCGAGTGGGCGATATCTCCGGGCTGGACGATGCGGCTGGCGCATACGATGCCATTCTGGCCCGCGTGGTCCTCCCTTTTGTCCCCCATCTCACCGCGACGCTGCGCGAGTTTCGCCGCGTGCTGCGGCCAGGCGGGCGGCTGCTGGCGAGCGTGCCCGGCGCTCTCTCGCCAATCTATGCCGCGTCGTGGCTGCGCCATTTGCCAGGGGGCGACCCCGGCAATAGCTATCTGCTCCCCTGGGAACTGGAATCGCTCCTCAAGGAGGATGGCTGGGTCATCGTGGCGGGGTGGGGGGAATGGGGCAACGACCTCTACGAGACGGCCAACGACATCGCGCGGGCGCCGTCGGAACTCGGCCTCCGTCTGCAGCAGGCGACCGCGACGACCTGGTCGCTCGTCGCGGAGTGAGCCATCGCGTGCCCTGGGGCATGGTTCGCGGGCAGGCAGGCCCACTACAATCGGATCCGGGAAGGCCCTCTCCGGACGGATCAAGGATCGAGCGCGCATGAATCGCGGGACGTCGAAGGTTCCCATGGCACATGGCTTTCTGCTCATCGTGCTCATTTCCCTGCTCGTGGGTCCCTGGAGCAATGCTGCAGGCGTTCTTCCCCCAGTGCCCGCCGACGCTCAGGAAGCTGAGGTTGGCCTCTCTCGCATGAGGCCGGTCCCGCTCGGCGAAACGGTCAGGGCTGGCCCGATCGAATTGCAGGTGCAGGAGGTGCTCATTGGGCCGGCGGCCGTCGACGCCATCGTGGCGGCCTCGCCCCATAATGTCGTGCCGCGCGATGGGTTTACCTATGTGGCGGTCAACCTTTCGGCCCGGAACACCGGCAGCGAGCCGCTCTGGCTCGACAATGACGACTTCGCGGTAACGGGGGATTCTGGCCTGGTGCGGCGCTTTCTCGGCGCGAAGCCGCCCGAGCCGGCGCTCGACCAGAATCTGAACCCCGGCTATGCAGCGACGGGATGGGTCGCCTTTGGCGTCGCCGCCGACGAGGGCGCGCTCATGCTCCTCTTTGACTGCATGGAGCTTGGCGGCGTCTGGGCCGACCGGGTGCTGGCGCTGCAAGAGGGCGCGGCAGTGCCGGATCTGGCCCAGCGGACGGCCGCGCTCAACACGGCGGGCACAGACGCCGCGGCTCCGCTTGGGCTCGGCGAGGCGGCCGTCACCGAGCAATGGTCCGTCGAGTTGCTCAATGTCGTCACCGGCGCTGCCGCGTTCGACATCGTCGACTATCGGAGCGGGGCGCTCGGCGTGGGCGACGCGACGGGCGAGGATGGCTCGGTCTGGGTGGCGCTGCAGTTCCGCGTGCAGAACGCGAAGGAGGGTGGCGAGGCGGCGCACTTTCCGGCCAATGCTTTTGTGCTGGTCGATGATACGGGGACGCCCCTGCTCGATATCGCGACGCTCACCCCGCCCTATCCGGACGCGGCCGGAGACTACTACCCTGGCGCGCTGCGCGACGGCTGGGTGATGTTCGACGTCCCTTGGGAGTACAGCGCTGCAAAGG
>CAYSXO010000134.1:0-3578 GCA_964434995.1 uncultured Sphaerobacteraceae bacterium | reverse complement strand
TCCGCTTCCTACCGTATGCCCATACAGCGGCCTCGCTCGATCCGCGCTTCTTCTCATTTGGCTGACGCGCGTCGCCTCCTGGCAGCAACAGAAAACAGAAGGGATCCACGCATCCATGGCCGGACAACCCTGGACCTATCTGCCGTCTGAGCCGAGCGCCATCGCGGTCGATCGCGCGTTCTACCGGCGCATCGCGGACGAAACCGCTGGCCGCTCACTGGCGCACCGCCACGTGGCGCCGATTCGTTCCGGCTATGCGTGGCCAGTGCGCGCGGGGCAGGTCTGCCGCGTGGTGGCGGTGGAGGGTCCGCAGGTCGTCGACTTCAATGCCTGGAACCTGCATAACCCCAGGGAGCGCTTCTGGGCGGCACGAACGAGGCAACTGGAGAGCAGCCACCTGACCGACTTCAACCGGCTCTGGTCGGTGCTCCCCTATCTGCGGCCGATGCTCACCATCACGCGGGAGACCATCCAGTATGGCGTCGATGCGGATGGAGGGCGCTGTCACGATCTGCTTGGCTCGCGCTGCGACCCCTATGTGACGAAGCTGCTGCAGGGGGAGAGCTTCGATTTCAACTGCCACGCCAACCTGACTCGCGCGGTCCTCCCCTGGCATCTCAACGAGTCCGACGTGCATGACGTGCTGAACATCTTTCAGGTGACTGGTCTCGACAGCGAGGGCCGCTACTTCATGAAGGCCAGCCCGGCAAGGCCGGGAGACCATTTCGAGTTCCTGGCCGAGATCGATCTCCTCTGCGCGGTTTCGACCTGCCCAGGCGGCGATCTTTCCGTTCCGCTCTGGGGGCCGGATGCCGGCGATCCCCTGCCGACATGCAAGCCGATCGGCATCGAGGTCTACAACGTCCCGTCCGAACTGCTGGCCGGCTGGTCGCCGCCCGCGCCTTCAGACTACGCCGGCTTCTTCGGGCTGAAGCAGCCGGTCTGGGGCGAGAACGGCTAGGCAGTCAGCATTGACCGAGCATTCGCCATTCCCCTGGCACGCGGCGGCGCAGACCCGGGCGTCTGCCCGGCAGAACTGCCCCCGCGGACAGTCGCTGTCGCCCCTTTGACAGGACATGCCGAAGGAATTGCCAGCGCAGTACGAGGCATGATTCGACGCGTCGTGGAAACAGACCAGGTCGCCGAAGGCGATGCAAATGGGGCAGCTCGCGCTGCAGGGTGTGGCGCACGTGCCATTCGCGAGGCAGTCCTGGCCCGAGCCGCGGCAGGTCCCCGGACAACAGATGCCCGAACAGCAGTCGCCATCACCGTTGCAGGCGCTGCCCTGGCCGCAGGTGGGCGCCCGGTCCGCGCAGGCGAAGTCGAAGCTTTTTTTCGAGCAACAGTCGCTGTCCTGATTGCAGAGGTTGCCGTTTGCCACGCGGGCCGCGGGCTCGTTATCGGGGCCGCGTTGCCGCGGAGGAGCGAAGACGCACGGCGGGTCGTCAGCCGGCCAACAACGACACCGGCGCCTCGCCGCGGCGGCACAGGCTTGCGGCCGCTCGTCGGAGCGTGTCACTTTCACCGTGCAGGAATAGGGTTCTCGTTCTCGACTGGCACGCTCCTCGGCTGGATCAGGCTTCACTCCACGTTGCGCTATACGGAATAGTTCACTCTTCGGAGTTCTCTGCAGAGAAATGCAGACGCATCAGCGCAATTGCCATGCAGCCTGCAACATTGCGCGAGGGCCGTAGCGCATTCGAGCGCGAAAACGAAATTCGGCTCGAAGCGCTTGAAGCACTGGTCATCGAAGAACTGCTCGCATTTCTTCGCGCGCTGCCTGGCGCGTTTCTTCTGAGCCTTGCCTTGACATGAGCTGCCAGTCGGCAGCTCTTCACAGAGACCTTCCAGACAAATCTCACCGGCCGCACACGACCCACAGTCGCCGCCACAGCCGTCAGGCCCACACTCCTTCTCCGAGCAGGCAGGATCGCAGGGAACCCCGCACTTGCCCGGCACGCCACCGCCGCCGCAGGTCGCGGTCGGCCCGCAGGAGCCGCAGCTCCCGCCACAGCCATCGTCGCCACACTCCTTGCCGGCACAGTTGGGCGTGCAGGGGGCGCCACAGACGTTGACGAACCCCGAACCGCCGCAGGTCGCCGGCGGCGTGCACTCTCCGCAACTGCCGCCGCAGCCATCGTTGCCACACTGTTTGCCGGTGCAGTCGGGCGAGCAACCGCCATTGTGTTGGGCGCTGGCATCAATGCCCGAGCGAGCCATGGCCAGGAGCGCCCCGGCCACCACGCAGAGCATTGAGCGTCGATTCTGGGTCGCGGCGGCACGACGAGCGAGCGCATCAAACCGCTGATCGTCCATGGAATCCTCCAAACGGTGCGTGGGTCGGGCGGGAGGAGATGAGCGCGGCCGAGAGGGGACTTCTGGAGGAAGATGAATGCGACAACACGCCGGCAAGAGGGGGGTGTCGCCCGCATCCTAACAACGAGGGGCCTGGCCGTCCAGTCCGACGCTCCGATGTTCTCGGGGATGACGCCAGAAAATCGCCCATCGCGGCGGCTGGCCTACAAGGCGGTCCCAGTGTGGACAGGCGGGACGTTTTCCTCAGGTCGACAAGGGCGGCTGTCTATGACGCGGCCGTGAGCCGTTCCCAATTCGCGTTCGCTGTTTCGGGCGGCGCGGCCTCGTGGTCGGGACATTCGAGGCGTAGGTGGCGATCGCCGAAGGGAGCATCGACGAACGCGCAATGATGCGGCTCGCGCGGATCGGCATGAACGCGTGGCTGGAAGAAGCGGCAGGTGACGCACATGCGCGAGACCGGGATTTCGCCGCGCGTTTGCAGGCCGCGGATCATTTTGACCAACCCCCGGTAGAAGATCTCCTGTTCCTCGGGGGTGAGGTCATCGACCGCCGCCAGCAGAAAATCGGCCCACCCCGCGGCGCGCTCCGCTTCATGCCGGCCGGCAGTCGTCATGGTGATCGCGCGCGCGCGGCCATCCTCGGGCGAGCGCCGCTTTTGAACCAGCCCCTTGCGCTCCAGCGCCTGCACGGCCACCGTCGTGGTGGCAACCGACACCGCCAGCTCCGTCGCCAGATCGCTGATGCGCATCCTGGTATCGGGGCGCAGCCGCAGGATGGCCAGAATTTGCCCCTGCGTCGGTGTCAGACCTTGCCCTTCGGCTTCGGCCCAGGCCCGGTGCCGGGTCGCCAGGCCGATCTTGGCCAGACCGGTGACCAGGCGTTGGCCGAGCGGTGGCTCGGCCAGCACGTGACCAGCGGCAACGCCCGATCCAGATGGATCGGACGCGGCCCGCGCAATGTCGATGGCTGTTTCCGGTTCGTCGCTCACTCTGGCGCAACCTCGTACGGGAGGGAGAGGTCTCCCGACAATACCCCGTACACATCATAGACGCCGAGCATGGGGCGGTCGGGCTCGGACGCATTGACCTGGAGATAGGCCGAGGCGGCGTCAAACGAAAAATCCGACTCGGCGGCGATCCGTGGCGCTGGCACGAACACGCGCATCGTCGCTCCATCCGTTTGCACCGTGAATCCCGGCGAGTCGAGATAGAGCGGCAGGCCCGGCGCGGTCGGCGGCAGGATGCGCGTCTCGCTCTCGGTGG